>JAPLJX010000213.1 GCA_026388375.1 Deltaproteobacteria bacterium | reverse complement strand
GGTCTTTCCGACCGTCCGGAAGAGACGGTCCAGGTTGCGGTCCGCGACCTGGATCAGCTCCGCCGCGTAGAAGGGGTTATGAACCCCCTTTCCGATCCTGACGAAATCGGCATTGTACTTGGCGTCTTCATAGAGCTTTCGGGCCGTCTGCACCTTTCCGTCGGCCTTGCCCGATTTGTCCAGAACCTGGCGGGCCGCGTTCAGCTTGGGTTCGATATCCTTCAGGAGCACATCGAAGGTATCCTTCCAATCCTTCAGCATCCCCTTGTACTGGCCTCCGTGGCAGTTCATGCAGGCCTTCTCGGAGGCGACGAACGTCCGGCCGTTTCTGCCGCCGCCCGTCTCGGCGCCCTTCGGCTGGACATGGCAGGCCAGACAGTCCAGGCGGGAGCTGAACATGTGGCTGGGGGTGGTCGGAACGCCGCGGCCCCTCTCCCCCATGAACATCTCTTTCGGACCGCTGTGGGTTTCCGCATGGCAGGCACTGCAGTTGTATTCCATGAACCGCACTTTGGACGTCATCATGCCGTGTTTGATTTCATCATGACATCGCGTGCAGTCCACTTTTCGCTTGGCGACATGGGTGTCGTGCATGAACGTGACATCATTGTACTTGGCCAGCCGTTCCGGCTCGTTGTGACAATCGTAGCATTTCTCCTTGTGGGCGTTGCCCTCCCCCTGGATGACGTCCTGGTGACACATCTCGCAGGCGACATGGCGCGACCCGACAAAATCCTCGTGGTTGAACATGAACCCCTGGAACTGAATCGGTTTCTTGGGGGACTCATGGCAGGTGGTGCAATTCCCCAGCGGAAGCACCCCCTTCTGTTCCGGCTTGTGCCGGAAGTGGCAGAGGAAGCAGGTGCTGTCCGTCACCTCGACGTGCGTGCCGACGACGATCTGGGAGTGGCAGCTCGTGCAGCGCAGTTGCTTGCCGCGCCGGAGGTCGCCCAGGTGAAATTTGTGATCAAAGTGGATTCCCTTTTTATAGGTGATCTTCTTCGACATCAGCAGATTTTTGGAATGGCATCCAGATCGCAGGCAACTGGCGTCTTCGATCTGGGCGTAGGGCTTGGAGCTGTACTTCTGCGTCACATATTGGACCACCGAATTGACCGCCTGAAACTTGGCCCACAACTTCGCCTTGGTTTCCGGCGAATAATGGCACATCACACAGGAGACATCCTTGTGTTTTGAGGTCTTCCAGGCGTCGTAATAGGGTTTCATGATGTGGCAACTGTTACAAAAGCCGGGCGTGGTGGTGTAATGCACCATGTAGCCCATAACGGCCAGTCCAACGACCCCGACAATCGCCAGCACCTTGTAAAACCGCGGACCGACATTGAGATGGATGCCGATCCGTTCCAGAAACCGCTTGAACCTGCTCTTCTTCGTTTTCTCTTCCAAAACCGATCTCTCCTTGCTTCGCTGCGAGTCATACCCTGGGGGAAGGGATCCCCTTCCGGTTCATTTGATCGGGATATGTTAGCTGCGGCGTGATTACTATGAAGACGGCGAATATGTCAAGATAATCCGATCCTGACGCTATTTTGACGGCCTCGTCAAAAGTGCCTGTTGCCTCCTGTGTGATTCCTGAGAACGCTATCGCTCAACTTCCTGCCAGTTCCTCCTTTTTCCACGGCGGCAGCAGCTTGATCAAGATCGAGAGAATCACAAAGGGGAGGATCAGCAAGGCCAGCGCAACGAGAAAACCTTCCATGCCCATCAGTTCCATTTTGTAGGTGGTGAGCCCCCGGAAGCTCTTGGAAAAGAGTTGTCCGCCGATCACCACATTCCACCGGGTGCTGAAGATCCCCAACTGGATGAGCAAGCCGCAGACGAAATAGAGAAGCTTCCGCACCTCTTCCTGCAGCTTGAATACCTTGATGACCGCCATGACCGCCAGGGGCAGCAGCATGCCCATCAGGATCTGGAGCACCACCAGGCTGATGAAGAGCTTCGTCGTCACCAGTTGGGAGAGGATCTTGATCGACTCTTCGCTTTCGTAAAGACGATGGATGAAATCAAGAACTTCGATCGAAAAGTCGACAATGACGGCGTAGAACAGAAAGGAGGCCACCTTGTCGAGACATTTCATATCGATTTTCCCACCCAGGAGGGGCTTGATGATCATATAGAGCAACATGACCATCGCGATGCCCGAGACAATGGCCGAGAAGAGAAACACGACCGGCATCATCACGCTGCTCCACCAGGGATTCGCCTTGATGGAACCGAAGATAAAGCCCACATATCCGTGGAGCAGAAAGGCCGAGGGGATTCCGATAATCGTGATGATTTTAACGGTCTTCTTGTCGAAGGCGACCGCCTTTTCGCTGATGTCTGTGGAAAAAAGGGAAAGGATCTTGAGCACCCACTTTTTCAGACCGGTCGACTCGGAAGACCAGACAATCATATCCCGTCGATATTCAAAATATATTTCGAGCAAAAGCACCAGCATCAGGTACCAGAGATATACGAAACCGAACATGGCCATGGCCGAAGTGAGATTGGGGGTCATAAACATTTCATAGGAGCGCTCCGGCCGGCCGAGGTGAAGCTGCAGCGGCAGTGGCGCGATCAGCATGAACGCCAGCGCCGTCAACATGGCCAGCCGGTAGGTCGGCTGCAGTTCCTTTACGTTGAAGACCTTGACCAGCGAGGCGAGGATGAAGGCCCCGGCCACCAGCCCCGTAATATATGGATAGACGACGATCAATATCGACCACTGGATATCGATCTCGTTCGGATAGATAAACCCCACCACCTGTTTGGAAAGTTCCATGAAGTTCTGGGCGGTTTCCATATCAGTTCACCTCACCATCAAGATTTGCGTAATAAACTTTGGGATCCGTATTCAACGACGGCTTCAGGACATGGATCTTGTTCATCCGGGTGAACCGTCCCAGCGGGCTGGCGATGCTCTTCATGTCGCCGAAAATCCTGGCCTGCTTCGGGCAGACCTCCACGCAGACCGGGAGCAATCCCCTCACCAGGCGGTGATAGCAAAAGGTGCATTTGTCGGCGACCCGCGTTTTCGGATGGAGGTAGCGGGCCCCGTAGGGGCAGGCCTGGATGCAGTAACGGCAACCGATGCAGCGCTTGCTGTCCACGAGGATCACGCCGTCGTCGGTTTTGAATGTGGCGCCCACCGGGCAAACCTGAACACAGGGCGGATGATCGCACTGGTTGCAGAGCTTCGGCACAAAAAAACTGCGCAGCACATCCTTTTCCGCAAGAACATCGCCCAGTTCATCACTCTCCATATTGATGGTGTTGACGGAGACCGTCCGGTCCGTCCTGATCACATATCTTTCCACCCAGGTGCGAAAGTAGAAGGGCACGGCGGGCACATCGTTTTCCGTTTTACAGGCCTGCATGCACCGGCCGCAGCCGATGCATTTGTCGATGTCGATCCCCATCCCGTAGTAGTGTTTCGTGGTATCGTAATCCTTGTTCAGCATTTTTGCCCAGGCGTCCGCGGACAACCCGCCCAGAATGCCGCCGGATGTAATGACCCAACAAAGGTGTTTCAAGAAGTCTCGCCGCTCCATTAGATCCCTCCTAACGTATGTGGATAGTGGCACTGCCAGCAAACATATTTTTCACCATGGGTGGCCATATCAACGGTCGGCACGCCCTTGCGGGGAGAAGCCTTGTCATGGCACTTTCCGCAGAATTCCCGCTTGTCCGGCTTTGTCGGGATCACTGTCCGGGGAGAGATCTTGTGCTTCTCCGGCGCCGTGTGGCAAACGGTGCATGTAATCAGCGCATGATACGATGCGGCCTTGGCCCTTTCAATCTGCGCATGACAGGCGTTGCAGGAGCGGGGCGTCGTGGGCGGCTTCGGGTTATGCGGGTTATGGCAGGAAATACACGGTTTCCTCGGGTTATGCATATCCGGATTGATCTGCGGGAAGCCGGTCGGCCGGGAGAAGTTGTATTTGTGGCAGTAGGCACAGTAGTCGCGCTTCTTCGGCGACGTGGGTTTCACGTCCGTCGGATTGTCGACATGCTTTTGCGCGGCGCCGTGGCATGATTCGCATGCCAAATCACGATGATAGCCGCTCTTTTTGATTTCCGGTTCCTTGTCGTGACATTGCACGCAGCTCTGGGCGCCGGCATAATGGATCTCCTTGGCCGCTTCCCGCTCCTCCGAAGAGGCTCTCTGTAAAGCCGGCTCCTTCATTTCGGGCGGGATGATGAATTGCCGGATCACAAACACCACGACCGCCAGAACCAAAAAGACAACGACAACCCTTACCGCCTGTTCCGGCAGCTTTTTAAAAAAATCTTTCATGCCATCCCTCCGCATCCATTATTCCGCAACCCTTTCAAATATTGGCGGCTCTTGCAATTACCTCATTTTTCAAAGCCTTCCCTATGGCTTTATCCGCTCATATTGACGCTTGATGGCGGCCTTGCCATATTTCGAGTGGACGAAATCCCCCCGCTGGATGGGGATGGCGATCCTCATGAACAGGGTAAAGATAAAGAGTCCAAAGGCCCAGATCCCCAGAGAAATGGCTATTTCATTGATATTCGGAAGGTATTCGTAAATCTCCCCGAGTGGATCGGGGATAAAGCCGGGAACGATCAGGCCGAGCCCCTTTTCAATCCATACACCCATGATGATGAGCAGCGAACCGACGTTCAGTGTGATCAGATTCTTCCGGGTTCCGGGAATCAGGAAGATCAGAAAAGCGGTGATATTCATCGCCATGGCCGACCAGATCCAGGGAACCAGTGCATGGTGTCCGTGCAAACCCTGAAAGAGATATTGCATCGGCGCCAGGTGAATGGTGGCCGTGTAATACTCCTTGAAAATCTCGGCCCCCAGCAGGAACAGATTGATGAACATGGCGTAGGCCATCAACTCGGCGACCTTGAAAAGCGCCTCGTTCTTGATTTTCAGCCCCGCCGTCTTCCGCAAAATCTGGAAAATAATCAGGGCCATGGCCGGCCCCGAGCAAAAGGCGCTGGCCAGGAAACGGGGCGCCAGGATGGAGGCGTTCCAGAAGGGCCGGGCGGCCAGCCCGTTGTAGAGAAACGCGGTCACGGTATGGATGCCCACCGCCCACGGAATGGAAAGCAAAACAAGCGGAATGACGAACTTCCTTATCGGTTCCTTGCCGAAGTACGTCATGATCAGAATATAGATCGGAACGATGGTGTTCAGCACCAGATAGCCGTTCAGAACGATCACATCCCAGGCCAGCAGTGAATTGGGGAAGGAGAGAATTCCGATGACCGGGATAATATGCCAGAACCGGTCGGGTCGGCCGAGGTCGGCGAGAACAAACATCAAGGCCATGATGATGGCCGAAGCGGCCAGGAGCTCCCCCAAAACGACAATTTCCTTGATGGGATCGAAGTGATAGATGTACGCCGGAATAACGAGGAGCACGGCTGCGGCGGCGACGCCGACCAGATAGGTAAAGTTGCCGATATAGAGACCCCAGGAGACCTGGTCTCTCATGTTCGTTACGATCAGTCCCGCATCCAACTGTTTCGCGTAGAAGGTGATCGCCACACCGATGATGGTCAGCAGGAAAGCGCACCAGAGGTAGTACACCTTCGTCCCGACAAAAACCATTCGGACCGTTCTTTTAAAAAATATCCAAGCTTCCATGCCATCCTCAAAAACGCTATGCGGAAAAGAAATAATAAAATTTGGGTTCCGTGTTCAAGTCTTCCTTTAATCGGAATACCCTTTTATTTTCAATAAGGTATCTTATTTCGCTGCTCGGATCGAGCAGGTTTCCGAATTTTCGGGTTCCTGTGGGGCAGGCTTCCACGCAGGCGGGGTAACGCCCATTCCGGACCCGCTGGACACAAAACGTACATTTTTCCACAACATTTTTCATTCGGGGCCGGTTCCCCAGATAATGGACGTCCGTATTCAACTCTTCCGTGGGAATGTTGGGCTCGGCCCAGTTAAAGACCCGTCCCTTGTAAGGGCAGGCCGCAATACAATAACGGCAGCCTATGCACCAGTTGTAATCGACCACCACGATGCCGTCCGGTTCCTTCCACGTCGCCTGGACGGGGCATACGCGCACGCAGGGAGGATTTTCGCAATGCTGACATTGAACGGGCATATACATGAACCCCGGTTCCGGCACGGTTTCGGGGTTATAGTAATGCTCGGCATTTTCGAGGTTGATCAGGTTCCCATCCTTCAATCGGATGACCCTGATCCATTGGAGTTGCGGGTTGACCCGGGACTGATTGTTTTATTTCACACAGGCGTAAACGCATCTCCGACACCCGATACACCGCGACAGGTCAAGGCCATAGCCCCAGAGAGCCCCGGACTCGGCCGGCTGCGTACCGATCCGGAATTTCTTTCCGTATTTTCGAAGATACGTCTCTTCCAGCCGCCGGATGACCTCTTTTTTTTCCGCCTCCGTCATTTCCCGGAAGCGTTTCTGGAGAAACTCCTCCACCTGGGCCTGGCTGCACGACGAGCTTCCCAAGGAAAGCGCGACCATGGCGCCCATGGACATCATCTTCATGAAATCTCTTCTGGTTTGCGAGCTATCTTCCATGTGTCCGTTCCGGTCTGGTTGGTGGTGGTTCCGGTTTCAGGGGTTTGAATTTGGGGTCATGGGGATTGTGACAATTTACACAAAGGAAATAGACCCTTTTCCCGCCCTTGAAATAGCCGACCCTTTTACCGTGGATGCCAACTTTCCAGTCACGATAGATATTGCCGTGGCACTGTCCGCAAAGCAGGTACGACTCCGTAAACGGGATCGTGTCCCCATTGGCAAGCTTCAATTTATCCCTGTTTGCGGGATTGTGACAATCCAGACACCATCGCTCGTTTTCAGCATGGTGCAGTTTGATGTTGGTATGTTCGTCCTTGAGTTCCCTTCTTTTTGCATTAACCTCCATCCCCGCATGACAGTTGCTGCAGGGAAATATCCCCTCGGAAAACGGAGGCGTGGAAACAGGATATTCATCATGGTGCGCTGCAAACGCAGGCACGCCAAAGGCGATGATTGCAAACAAGCATAGGGAAATGATTTTCATGGTCTTTGCCCGTTATCTCTTAATTTTCCCTTGTGGTATAATGTATCGAACCGGCCTTGCCCTCAGAAGGAGATTCAGGAGGAGAATATCGAGCGGAGCGCTCTCACATTTACAAAAAAATAAGTCAAGAATTATTTTTTGAACTCCGGGACGTCTCCCCAAAATATGGCGTTTTCACCACCTTCGACTGGTGAAATAACCGTGAAGCCGTATCCCGCGTCGTGGGATCCAGGGTGTATGTGCCCATTAGCATGAATGGTTACCATTATGCCACATATTTTATAAAGGCAACGGGATTGGTGATATCACCAGGCTAAAGTTCTTCTGTCCAAAATCTCCTTGACACACAAGACCCGCCCTCGTATCTTCCCCTCCATAGAAAAGCAAGTTCTTATCCATTCAATAGCTGGAGGTTTGTACTGTGCCGGTAATGACAGGATCCCGTTTCTTTGCGGAGGCTATGCGGGGATACGGAGTCACCCATGTGTTCTTCGTGCCCGCAATACTGCCGGACGCCATGGCCTGGCCGCAATGGACGACATGGGGGTGACCAGGGTGGTAACCCACGGCGAGACGGCCGCCGGCTATATGGCCGACGGCTATGCCAGGGCTTCGGGCAAGCCGGGCGTTTGCCTGGCTCAAGCCGTCGGCTCGGCAAACCTGGCAGCGGGCATCAGGGACGCCTATCTCGCTTCCTCACCGGTCATAGCCATTAGCGGCGGCCCCCACCCCGACTCCAGATACAGGTACCTCTATCAGGTGGTCGAGGACTTTCCCATGTTCGGGCCGATCACCAAGTTCAACGCTCGCGTAGATCGCCCTCACCGCCTGCCCGATCTTCTCCGTCAGGCGTTCCGAATGGCAACAACCGGAGCGCCCGGGCCGGTTCACCTGGAGATGCCTGGACGTCACGGGGAAGCCGTGGTTCAAGAGCCGACGGATTTCGAGCTGCTCTTCGAAGAAGCGTTCAGCCGCTACCCGGCCTATCGTCCCGAGGCGGACCTGAACGCGGTCGAGAGAGCGGCCACGCTTCTCTCGGAAGCGCGGCGGGAAGTGGTTGAGCTTGCCGAAAAGCTCTCCCTGCCCGTGGCCACCTCGCTTAGCGGTAAGGGGACCATTCCCGATCATCATCCGTTGTCTGTCGGAGTGATCGGCGCCTACTCCCGCTGGTGTGCGAACAGGGCCGTGGCCGATGCGGATCTCGTCTTCTTCATCGGCTCTCGTGCCGGTGGACATACGACGGCCAACTGGAGGATCCCACGCCCCGGCACGGCCGTGGTGCATCTGGATATCGATCCGGCGGAGATCGGAAGGAACTATCCGGCAGAGGTGGGGCTGTGCGGGGACGCCAGGGCGACCCTTCGCAGGCTGATCGAGGCTGTTGGGACAAAGGCGGGTGAGAAAGGCTGGCTGGCGCACATCCGGCAGATGGTCAGCGAGTGGCGCTCCGAAGCGCAGCCCCTGCTGAACTCGGACGCAACTCCCATCCGGCCGGAGCGACTCTGCAAGGAGATCGGCGAGATCCTGCCACCCGGGGGCGTGATCGTGTCCGACACGGGCCACGCAGCGATATGGAGTTCCACCATGATCGACTTCAAGGCGCCCGGTCAGAGATACATCCGTTGCGCGGGCACGCTGGGATGGTCCTTGCCGGCGTCGATCGGAGTCAAGTGTGCCCTGCCAGACCAGCCGGTGCTCTGCTTCACGGGCGACGGCGGACTTTACTATTACCTCTCTGAACTGGAGACAGCCGCCCGGATGGGAATCAACGTGGTCGTGGTGGTCAACAATAACCACTCGCTCCAGCAGGTGAAGAGCATCGTCGACTCCTCTTATGGAGGAAACCCCGAGGCGAAGGGGCGAGAACTCTGGGTATTCAGGGAGACGAACTTCGCGCAGATCGCGGAGAACATGGGCTGCCTGGGGCTGCGGGTCGAACGACCCTGCGACCTCCGGAATGCCTTGGAGCAGGCCCTGGAGGCCGACCGGCCGGTGGTGGTGGACGTCGTGACGGATATCGAGGCGCTGCCGCAGCCGCCGTGGAGCTAGTCCGGGGCCGCTGGGAGGCAGGGAATGCCAACGGTGGAGAGGGGCAGCGACGGTAAAACGCCTATCCGCACCCGCCACCCGTGAGGTTCTGACTGACCGCCGGCAAGGTCTTCGAAATATCGTAGGAGAGGTGCTCCTGATGCCAGGTACAACAAAGTCGGTGGTCGTCGTCAGGCCCCAGCGAATGGAGATCTGGGAGTTTCCACTCCCCAATGTCGGTCCCAGGGACCTGCTCCTCAAGGTCGAGATGGTGGGGATCTGCGGCTCAGAGCCCAAGAAGTACATGGGGACATCGGTCTGGAACCCGCCCTACCCCGTGATCCTCGGGCATGAGATGGTGGGGTTCGTCCAGGAGATCGGAGAGGAGGCCACCCAGCGGTACCAGGTGGCTATCGGAGACCGAATTGTCGTCGAGCCGTACCTCTCCTGCGGATGGTGTGAATTCTGCTCCACGGGCCACTATCAGCTTTGCGTGAACAGGCGCGTCTACGGCACGAGCGATTCCTGCGCGACGCCGCCCCATCTCTTCGGCGGATACGGCCGGCACCTCTTTGTCTCCTGGGGCTCCAAGGTCCACAAGATCCGGCTGGATGTGGCGCCGGAAGCGGCTCACCTGGCCAGCGTCATTGGAAACGGCATCCGCTGGGTCAGGACCAAAGGACAGGTGCAGTTCCTCGAGAGCGTCGTCATCATCGGCCCCGGCGCCCAGGGACTCGCGAGCGTCATCAGCGCGGTGGAATCCGGCGCCGAGCCGATCGTGATGGTTGGACTCGCCAGGGATCGCAAACGGCTGGCCCTTGCGGCCGAGTTCGGCGCCCACCATACGCTGGTCGCCGACGAGGTCGATGTGGTGGAGGCGGTCCGGGATATCACCTCCGGAAAGATGGCCTCCGTCGTCGTCGAGTGCACCGGCACGGCGGCCGGCATGAACCTGGCTTTGGACCTGGCCAGACCGCTCGGCAGGGTGTCTCTGCCGGGACTCCCTCACGCCGGGCAGCAAGTCCCGCTGCTGATGGAGAAGGCGGTCCTGAAGGAGTTGACCCTGAAAGGCGCCCTGGGCCAGGTGGCCGAGGTCGCGGACGCAGTGAGGCTCATCAACTCCCGCCGATACCCCATCGAGAAGATCGCGACCCACGTCTTCCCCCTGGAAGAAGCGGAGAAGGGGATGAAGCTGTTCATGAGCGGCGATCCGGACTGTATCCGGGTCGCCCTGAGGCCGTAAGAAAGGGAGGCAGCAATGGCGAGTAAGGTGACCGTTGATCCCGGAAAGCTGACCCAGTTCTCCGCGAAGGTACTGCAAAAGGTAGGCGTACCCGAGGAGGATGCCGAGAGAACCGCCCGTATGCTGGTGGCGGCCGACCTGAGGGGCATTGATTCCCACGGTGTTTCCCACCTGGGACCGCTCTATATCAAGCGCATCAAAGAAGGCTTCATCAATCCCAAACCGCAAATCAGGATGGTCAGCCATGCCCGGGCGACAGCCGTTGTGGACGGCGACCGCGGCCTGGGTTTTGTGGTTGGCCACTATGCCATGACGGAAGCCCTGATGCGCGCCGGGCAGACCGGCGCCGGTTTCGTTTCCGTGCGCAACAGCACCCACTGCGGCGCCGCTTCCACCTACGCCATGATGGCCCTCCCCAAGAACATGATCGGTATTGCCATGACGACAGGCGGCAGGGGAATGGTCGCTCCCGGCAGTGTCGGCAGGGGCGCCGGCATCAATGTCATCAGCGTGGCCGTCCCCACACAGGGGAACGCCCCCTTTGTCCTCGATATGGCGACCACCGTCGTCGCCGGCTCGAAGTTTGAGATTGCCTTGAGAAGCGGTCAGACGACCATACCCAAAGGCTGGGCGGTAGACAAAGCGGGCAAGCCCTTGACCGACCCGAAGAAATATGCCGAAGAGGGCGCACTGCTCCCCCTGGGCGGCCTGCCGGAGACGGGGGCTTTCAAGGGCTTTGGCCTGTCTGTCATGGTGGATATCCTTTGCAGTATCCTGGCTGGCTCGGTCTCCATCTCCGAGCTGCTCACACAGCCCAACACGGCGCTCCGCGCCAACCATTTTTTCGGCGCTTTGAAGATTGACGGCTTCATGCCGGCGGATGATTTTGCCAGGGCGATGGCCGGTATGGTCAAGGTATACCATAACCTGCCCAGAGCGCCGGGCGTGGAGAGGATTTACCTCGCCGGTGAAGTGGAACACGAGATTGAAAACCAGCGGCGGCACGGCATTCCCCTTGACCCCCAGGTCATCGCCTCGCTCCAGGAGCTCGCCGCAGAGCTGGGGGTCGAATACGACCTTTAGAAAAAAAGGAGGGTAAAGTTGGAGAAAAACAGAGCCATAGTGGCACGGGTTGAAAAGGCAGCGATTGCCTCACCCCTGTCGGATGAAGCCGAGGTGATCCAAAAGGCGGGTATCGAGCTCGTGGATATCGATGCCTCCACCGAGGATGAGATCATCGCGAAGGCCAGGGAGGCCGATGTCGTCTTTACCGTAAGGGCAGCATTCACACGCCGCGTTTTTGAGAACCTGCCCAAACTGCAAGCGGTCGTCCGTTGCGGTATCGGTTATGACAACATCGATGTCGATGCCGCTACCGACAACCATGTCCTGGTCGTCAACATTCCCGACTTCTGCTTCGAGGAAGTCTCCAACCATGCGATCGTTCTGCTCATCGCCTGCGCCAAGAAACTGGCGCGGATGAATCATCTCCTCAAGACCGCCGGCTGGGGGGCAAGCCGCCGGATCATGGAACCCATGGGCTCCATCTGGGGGCAGACCCTCGGCATCGTCGGCTGCGGCAATATCGGCCGCATGACTGCCCGAAAAGCACAGTGCTTCGGCCTGAATGTGATTGGCCATGACCCCTATGTCGATCAGAATCTGGCCAGGGAATCGGGCATTGCCCTGAAGAGTCTGCCCGAAGTGATGAGGGAATCCGATTATGTCTCGCTTCATCCCTGCCTCAATCAGGAGACCTTCCATCTCATCGGCGAAAAGGAACTCCATATGATGAAGCCGAGCGCCTATCTCATCAATACGGCACGCGGTTCCGTTGTTGATGAGCCTGCCCTCATCAGGGCCCTGCAGGACAAAAGGATCGGCGGCGCCGGCCTCGATGTCTTTGAGAAAGATCCGATTGATCCGGACAACCCTTTACTGAAAATGGACAATGTCATCGTTACGCCGCACTCGGCATCCTACTGTGATGCCTCCTTCAAGCGGCTCAGAATCAGTGTGGGACAGGAAGCCGTTAGGGTCGCCCAGGGCAGGTGGCCCAAGAACGTGGTCAATAAAGGTGTCAAACCAAAGGTCGCCTTGGTCAACGCGGGTTAGCCCAGGGATGCGATTCTGTGATAAAATCTCCTTGACATACATGGCCCGCCTTCGTATCCTTCCCCGCAGAAAAGCGAGCCTTTTATAAACGCAACAGGTTCTTATCACTTTAAGACCAGAAGGAGGAGCGTCTATGCTTAGAAGAACCGGATATGCAGTTGTCGTGTTTCTGGTAGTTGCCTTCGCAACGAACGTCTTTGCCCAGGGAACGTCGGCCAAGGTTGACTATCCCAAAAAGCCGATCAATACGCTGATCGGCTTTGCCCCCGGAGGGGGAAGCGACGTGATGATTTCCATGGTCAGGCCGCACCTCGAAAAGGCACTGAAGACCACCTTCGTCCCGGTATACAAACCCGGGTCCGGCAGCGACATCGCCCTGATGGAGCTGTCCACATCCAAACCCGACGGCTACACGGTCGTCATCTCCTGCACCCCTCAAGTTCCCATTAACGCGTACGTCCGGGAAGCCGGCTACAAAATCTCCGACTTCGCCTTTGTCGCCAATGTGGTCACGGACCCCGGTATCTTCGTAGTCCGGGCGGAAAGCCCCTATAAGACGATAGCCGACGTCATCAAGGCCGCCAAGGAAAAACCGGGAACCCTCAGTGTGGGCGTCTCTTCGGCGCCCGGGGATGACTGGTTTGCGATGCACATGTTCGAAGGGGCGGCGCAGATTAAACTCAATATCGTCCCCTTCTCGGGAGACGGTCCTTCCTGGCAGGCCGCGCTGGCCGGCCACGTCGACGCCACCTCCAATAACCTGAGTATCGTCTACGCCCAACTCCGGGCAGGCAAGCTCCGTGCGCTGGCGATCATGACCGATCAACGTTCCCCGATCATTCCCGATGTTCCCACCTTCAAGGAGATGGGATACAACTTCGCCAGCGGTTCGTCGCGAGGATTCTCCATGCCCAAGAACACGCCCAAGGCGATCATCGACATCTTTGCGGGCGCCGTCAAACAGGTGATGAATACCGAGGAGTTCAAGGCGATCGCCCTGAAGACGGCCTTCCCGTCCGATTACCAGGGACCGGAAGAGTACACCGCCTACATCAAGAAGCTGGACACGATCTATAGACCCCTCTGGGACAAATACGGGAAATCACCGGACGCCGCGGCAAAGTAGCTTCTCCGCGAGCGGGGAAGGCCGTTCAGGCCTTTCCCGCTCGCGGATTTACCGGTGACGGCGCCCCCTTCCATACCCCCCTGCAACATTTCTGTGGGTGATGATGCATGGCAGTGCTTTCTTGGGGGACTCCGTTTTCTTAGCAAAGAGGTGCTCACGTGAAGCTCGGTTCGGTAGTATTTGCGGGATTGATCCTTGCGGTCGGTCTGGTCTATGAGATCATGGCCCTGAACATGCCACGGGGCCGCCTTTCCTACCCGGGTCCCGGCCTTTTTCCAATGATCATCGGCCTGTTTCTGATTGCGACGGCGTTGGGATGCCTCCTCCAGGAAATCCTGCCCCGGAAGAAGACAGGCGAGGGCCCATCGGCTTCGCCCCTCCCGAGCCAGGACTCAGCCGCCCCGGAAGGCCGCAACGTAATAAAAACCTTCCAGTTGATGGCGCTCATGATCGGCTACACCCTCGTGCTCAAAACGCTCGGCTTTTTGATCTCCATTTGCGCCTTCCTGGTGGTCGCGATCCGCATCTTCGGCTACCGCCGGTGGGTTCCCGCCCTGGCGATGGCGGCCGTCATCGCGGGCATCTCCTACGTTTCGTTCGTCCTCTGGCTTAAGGTTCCCCTGCCTCTGGGGATTTTTGAAGAGATTCTCGGATAGGAGGAAAACGGCATGGACCTCTTTAGCGGACTTATTCACGGCTTTTCGGTGGCGCTGACGCCGATGAATCTCCTTTTCGGGTTTCTGGGAGCGGTGATCGGAACCATCATCGGCATCCTGCCCGGCCTCGGCCCCCTGGGGACGATGGCGCTCCTCCTGTCGCTGACCTACGGCTTTGACCCGACGGCCGGCATGATTCTCTTTGCCGGCATCTACTTCGGGGCCATGTACGGCGGCTCGACGACCTCCATTCTACTCAACATCCCCGGGGAGGCGGCTTCCGTCGTCACGTGTATCGAAGGCTACCAGATGGCCCGCCGGGGCCGCGCCGGGGCCGCCCTCGCGGTCGCCGCCATCGGATCGTTCGTCGCCGGAACGATCAGCCTGATCGGCCTGAGCTTCCTGGCCCCCACGCTGGCAAATGCGGCCCTCAAGTTCGGGCCTCCCGAATATCTGGCCGTCGCCCTGGTCGGACTCATGATCATGTCGCGGCTGACGGGAGGAAATCTTCTCAAATCGTTGATGATGATCGCCCTGGGGCTCGCCCTCGGAACGGTTGGCATGGAGACCGTGGCCGGGTACATGCGCTACACCTTCAAGCAGCCCCTCCTGGCCCAGGGCATCGATTTCCTGCCCGTCGCCATGGGGCTCTTCGGTATTTCCGAAGTGCTGGTCACCGCCGAAGAACCGGCGGGAAATATGCAACTCCAAAAGGTCCGTTTCCGGGAGCTCTGGCCGACGCTGGTGGAGTGGAAGCGCTCGTTCTGGCCCATCATCCGGGGTTCCTTCATCGGCTTTTTCGTCGGCCTCGTCCCCGGTCCCTCCCCGGTTATCGCAACCATGGTTTCCTATTCCGTAGAGAATAAGCTCGATAAGTCCGGAGAGTTCGGCAAGGGCGCGATCGAGGGCGTGGCGGGACCCGAGGCGGCAAACAACGCCGCCGTCGGAGGCGCCTACGTCCCCCTGATGGCGCTGGGGATCCCCTTCACCCCCGCTATGGCGGTGGTGATGGCGGTGCTGCTGATCCATGGAATCACCCCTGGTCCCCTGCTGATGAGCGAAAACCCCGACCTCTTCTGGGGGGTCATCGCCAGCATGTACATCGGCAATTTCATGCTCCTCGTCTTCAATCTACCTTTGGTGGGCGTTTTTGCGAGCATCATCCGTGCCCCCCTCTACCTCCTTATGCCGATCGTTCTGCTGCTTTGCCTGGTGGGCGTCTACTCGGTCAACAATTCGATCCTCGACATCTGGCTCATGACCGGCTTCGGCCTGCTCGGCTATCTCCTGCGGCGTCTCAGGTACGATCTGGCCCCCCTGGTTCTGGCCCTGATCCTCGGCCCGATGATGGAGAGAAGTTTCCGGGAGGCGATGATGATCAGCCGGGGAGACCTGTCGGTCTTCGTGAGCCGCCCCATTTCAGGGACGATCCTGCTCGTTGGAGCGATCGTCCTGGTGGCCCCCCTTCTGATCGCATGGATCAAGCCGCTCATCAGCCGCAAAGCTTGAGCGGCAGGTCGGTGAAGGCCTCGGTCACGTGATAATGGGCCGGCATGGCCGTCTGCCCCTCCGCCGTTGCACCGCCATGGCTCCCCACATGGCGGGAAAAATACACGGCCTGGCTCCGATGGATTTCAAACATTGAAAGGAGAAAAACAGATGATCAGCAAGAAGATGTTCGATGCGATGAACGAGCAGATTAAAAATGAACTGGAGTCCTCCTATCTCTATCTCTCCATGGTCGCCTATTTCCATTCCCAAAACCTGGACGGAATGGCCCACTGGATGCGTTGCCAGGTCCATGAGGAGACGATCCACGCGATGAAGTTCCTCGACCATATCATCACCCGGGGAGGCAAGGTGGTCCTGCTGGATCTCAAGCAGCTCAAACTGACCTGGAACAGCCCGTTGGAGGCCTGGAAGGGCGCCTATGCGCACGAACAGTTCATCACGGCAAAGATACATAACCTGATCAAGATCGCCCGCAAGGAAAACGATTACACGGCGGAGCCGATGCTCGCCTGGTTTGCCAACGAGCAGATCGAGGAGGAGAGCAACACGGACAGGGCGGTCCGGCAGATCGAAATGGTCGGCGACAGCAAGGAGGGAATCTTCATGCTGGACCGTGAGATGGGGACCCGGATCTTCGTAGCGGGCTCGCCCTTCGATCCTCTGGCCTACAACCTGCTCAAGTAGCCTTGATCGCCGTCAACGTTTCAACAGCTTGCTGCCATAAAGACCGGTCGGTTTGATCAGAAGAATCAGCAGCATGATCGCAAACGGCGCCATCTGCGCCAGCGGGGCGTAGATGAGGGATCCGAGTGAAACGACCTGCCCGACGAGAAAAGCCGATATCAGCGTCCCTTTGATGCTGCCCAGCCCGCCGATGATGACGACCATGAACACGAACGGCATCACCTCGAGCCCCATCTGGGGATCGACCATAATGAGCGGCGCATGCAGCCCCCCGGCAAGCCCCGAGAGAGTCCCGGCGATGATGAAGGTGATGGTGAACAGGCGGTAGACGTTGATGCCGAGCCCCTCGACATGTTCCACATCCTCGATGCCGGCCCGGATCGCCTTCCCGATGATTGTCCGGTTCAAAAAAAGCCAGATGCCGAGGTAGACGAGCAGCGAGATGGCGATGACAATCAACCGGTAGACGGGGATTTCCGTGCCCATAATGTTGATCTGCGTGATCATCGGAACGGGAACCGGACGGGGGACCAGGCCCCAGATGGATTTGATGACGCCCACGCCGCCGATCAGAATCCCGAAAGAGGCGATCATCGTGAAGGCGATATCCCGTTCGTAGATGCGCAAGAATATGAACCGCTCCACGCCGAAACTGATGATGCCGGCAACGACCATCCCCGCCAGCGCGCCGAGCCACATGCTGCCCGTCACGAGGCTGATGGAGTAGGTGATATACGCGCCGATGGAATAATAGAGCAACTGATCCAGGCTGATGATGCGCATCAAGCCGAAACAGAGAGACAAACCGATAGCCATCAGGAAAAAGATGCTACCGATGCTCAACCCGAAGATCACGCCGGAAATCAGCAACTGTGTGTCCATCATAACCGATTCTCACCCCTATCGTTCTGGTTTGAAAGCGCTCTTCCGGAAGAATGCTTTTTTCAGCAGCGGCTCCAAGCTTCCCCATATGCCCTTTTCTCCGGCCAGCATGATGAATACCAGCAGAAAGCCGATGAACAGCTCCCAGTTGCCGATCAGTCCGCTGATCAGGTCCTTCATGCCGGTGTAGGCGATCGCCCCGACGATGGGCCCGTAAAGCGTTCCAACGCCTCCGAGAATCGTGACTACGACCGGATCGGCGGCGCGGTGCGCACTGGTCATTTCCGGGCTTACAAAACCGAGATAGACGGCATACATCGAACCGGCCAGCGCGGTCG
The DNA here is from genome assembly GCA_026388375.1 of Deltaproteobacteria bacterium. GTDB lineage: Bacteria > Desulfobacterota > Syntrophia > Syntrophales > UBA5619 > UBA5619. The sequence continues at coordinate 515 of JAPLJX010000213.1, read as the reverse complement.
TCGTATTGGCGATGACGAAAGCCGTCAGACGGATTTTGAAATTGCTGTATCCGAGAAATTTGACCTTGTCCTCATTGATCTTCGAGGCCAGACAGCAGGCGCCGAATAGGGTGTCGTTGAGGTATTTGTAGAAAGCCCAGATGGCCAGAGCCACGAGAAAAGCGAAGATATAGAAATGGTTTGGTTTGGTCAGATCCAGTACGGGCGTGGAGGCGATGTTGGTCAAAAACCAAAGCCCGTTGTCCCCCTTGGTAATCCCCGCGAGGACCTTCTGCATCATATAGAAGATGATCACCGCCAGCGCCAGATTCACCAGCGCAAAATAGTCGCTGCGCAGTCGGACGAAAAGAGAACCGACGACGAGAGAGATGAGCAGCCCCGCCAGAATTCCGATCAGGATGCCGATATAGGGGTTCGTGCCGAAGTAAAAGAGATAAAAGGCGGTTGCATAGGCCCCGGTCGCCAGATAGGCCGGCTGTCCGAAGGAGATGAACCCGACCTTCCCCAAAAGGAAG
>JAPLJX010000406.1 GCA_026388375.1 Deltaproteobacteria bacterium | reverse complement strand
GCGCCCGGAGGTTCGGCCAGAAGGTGATCGCTCTTTCCCCATTGAGAAAGCAGGCCTTCCGGACCGCGAATCCCTTCTCCGCGCAGAAACTCCGGAAATCGCTGATGCTCAGGAACCGCACGTTGGGGGTGTCATACCAGTGGTAGGGCAGAGACGGCGTCATGGGCGCTTTCCCGCCCAGGCCGAGACAGACGCGGGCGTTGATGTAGGCAAAGTTGGGAAACCCGACGATCACCCGGTTCCCCACCCGGAGGGCTTCCCGGAGCAGGAAGAAGACCTTCCGGATCTCCTGAAGGCTCTGGTTCAGGATCACATAATCGAACGAGCCGTCCGGATATTCCGCAAGACCGCTTTCGATATCGCTCTGACAGACGGAAAGCCCTTTTCTGACACACTCGTAGATCGCATGCTCATCCAGCTCGATCCCTTGGACGCGGGCGTCCTTGTCCCGCGCCACGAGTTGAAGCAGGTCGCCCGTGCCGCAACCGAGATCCAGAACACGGGATCCCGGTTCGATCATGTCGAAAATGACCTGATGATCCGGACGGATGCCGTTATCGATGATTTCCATTTCCATTCCTCTGACCGAGATACGTCTTCTCCAGAAAATGGTGGATCAGGGTCGTCTGCCCCTCCAGTTCCACCAGAAAGGCGTCGTGGCCATAGGTTGATTTCAGCTCGCAGTAGGTCGCATCGACCTGTTTGAGCTTCAACTGCCGGACGATCTCCTGGGACTGATACGATGGATAGAGCCAGTCCGACTGGAAGGAGATGACCAGAAAGCGGGCGTCAACCGCCCTGCCGTTGATCAATTTCCCACCGGAAAGATCGAAATAGTCCATCGCCTTCGTAATGTAAAGATAGGAGTTTGCGTCAAAGCGCTTGACAAAATTCGCACCCCGGTACCGGAGGTACCCCTCCACCTCGAAGTCCGCGTCGAAATTGAAATTGAGATGGCCTTTTTTCAGTTTTCGGGAAAACTTCTCCTCCATCGACTGGTCGCTCATGAAGGTGATGTGGCCGATCATCCGGGCTACCGAGAGCCCCTTCTCCGGCTGACCGGTTTCGTAATAATTCCCCTCCCGCCAAGCCGGATCGGCCATGATCGACTGTCGGATCACCTCGTTGAAGGCAATCTGCTGCGGCGAATGTTTCAGGGCCGTGGCGATCGGTATGGCGGACCGGACCCGCTCGGGATAGGAGGCCACCCACTGGAGGGCCTGCATCCCCCCCATCGAACCGCCTGCCACGCAGAGCAGCCGGTCAATCCCGAGAAAATCGATCAGGCGCCGTTGGGCGTGGACCATATCGGCAATCGTGACGAAGGGGAATTCCGTCCCGTAGGGTTTCCCGCTCCGCGGATTCACGGAGGAAGGACCCGTGCTGCCCTTGCACCCCCCGATCACGTTGGAACAGATCACGAAATATTGGTCCGTGTCGAAAGGCTTCCCCGGCCCGATCATCGCGTTCCACCAGCCGGGGGCCTCTTCATCCCGGAGGAGTCCGGCCGCGTGGGCGTCCCCGGAAAGGGCATGCAGCACGAGGATCGCATTGGACTTCTCCCGATTCAGCGTTCCATAGGTTTCATAGGCGAGCGTCACCGGCCCCAGGGTCTCCCCGCTCTCGAGCGCGAGTGTCCCGGGCGGTTCGGCAAAGGTGTAATACTGCGTCTCAACGATCCCGAGAGAGCGGTTACAGTCCTCCGGCGTCGTTTCCGAGGATTCCGTTTTTAATACAGCTTTCATAGGTTCTTTCCCTGCGGCCGCCTTGGAACGGGCAGCTTATTCCTCTCGTAACAAATCTCTACAACATTCCGCCTCTGGAGAAGCCGAGCGCAAATGCCCCCGTCATGATTCCTTGAACAGCCAGGTCGAGAGGTAGCGTTCCCCCGTGTCGGGGAGAACGACCACGACCAGCTTCCCTTTGTTTTCCGCTCTTTTTGCGACCTCCAGCCCCGCCCAGAGGGCGGCGCCACCGGAGATGCCGGCCAGGATCCCCTCCTCGCGGGCGAGACGCCGGGCGGTGATCCCCGCATCTTCATTGGAGACCTTGATTACCTCGTCAATGATCCCCCGGTTGAGGACGCCGGGAACAAATCCCGCGCCGATCCCCTGGATCTTGTGTGGACCGGGCTGACCCCCTGAAAGAACGGGCGAACCTTCCGGTTCGACGGCTACGGCCTTGAAACCCGGTTTTCTTCCCTTCAGAACCTCCGCGACACCGGTCAGCGTACCGCCTGTCCCAACGCCGGCCACAATGAAATCCGCCTTCCCCTCCGTATCGGCCCAGATCTCCTCGGCCGTCGTCTTCCGGTGGATCTCCGGGTTCGCCGGATTGTTGAACTGCTGGGGCATCACCGCTCCAGGGGTTGTCGCAACCAGCTCCTCCGCCTTCCGGATGGCGCCTTTCATCCCCTCGGCCCCGGGCGTGAGGACCAGCTCCGCGCCGAAGATCGTCAGGAGTTGGCGTCTCTCCATGCTCATCGTATCCGGCATGGTCAGAATCAGGCGATAACCCCGCGCCGCCGCCACAAAGGCGAGGGAGATCCCCGTGTTCCCGCTGGTCGGTTCGATGATCACCGATCCTTCCTTCAGCAGACCTTTCCCCTCGGCGTCGTCGATCATCGCAACGCCGATCCGGTCCTTCACGCTGGAGAGGGGGTTGAAGGACTCCACCTTGACGACCACCTCGGCCTGACTTTCTGCGGCCATCCGCTTCAGCCGAACGAGTGGCGTATGGCCAACCGTTTTCGTGATATCTTCATAGATTTTCATGATTCCATTCCTTTCTTCTAAAATCGGCGGGTTACGCCGCCGCCTTTTTCAGGGCCTGATCGATATCCTCCTTGATATCCTCCACATCCTCGATCCCCACGGAGAGCCTGATGAAATCCGGTGTCACACCCGTCACGGCCTGCTCCTCCTTCGTCAATTGCGAATGGGTCGTCGATGCCGGGTGGATGACGAGGCTCTTCGCATCGCCGATGTTCGCGAGATGCGAGAGGAGTTTCACCGATTCGATGAACCGCTTTCCCGCCTCAAGCCCCCCTTTGATCCCGAACCCAAGGAGCGCGCCGTAGTGGCCCTTCAGGTACTTCGTCGCCAGCGCGTGACTCGGATGGTCCGGAAGCCCCGGATAATTCACCCAACTCACCTGCGGGTGGGCCTGGAGAAAACGCGCAACCGCAAGTGCGTTCTCGGAGTGTTTCCGCTGCCGGAGGCCGAGGGTCTCCAGCCCCTGGAGGAGCTGAAAGGCGTTGAAAGGACTCAAACAGGCGCCAATATCCCGGAGCCAGAGGGTCCTCGCCCGGATGATGAAGGCGATGTTCCCCAGATCAGGGAAATTGCCGAAGGTCTCCCAGAAATTGAGACCGTGGTAGCTCGCGTCCGGTTCGCTGAATTCCGGGAATTTGCCGTTTCCCCAGTTGAATTTTCCGCCGTCGACGATCACGCCGCCGATCGTGGTCCCGTGACCGCCGATGAACTTCGTCGCGGAGGTCGTCAGGATGTCGGCGCCATATTCGAGCGGCCGTACGAGCCCTACGCCGATTGTATTGTCCACCAGGAAAGGAACGCCGGCACGATGGGCAATCCCGGCGATCGCCTCGAAATCGGGAACGTCTACCTTGGGATTGCCGATCGTTTCGGCGTAGACGGCCCTTGTTTTGTCCGTGATCGCCGCCGCAAACGCCTCCGGTTTCGCCGAATCGACGAACTTCACGGTCCGTCCCAGTTTGGGGAAGGTGTAGTGGAAGAGCTGGTAGGTCCCGCCGTAGAGGTTGTTGCCGGCGACGATCTCATCGCCGAGGCGCGTGATCGCCAGGAGCCCCAGCGTGATCGCCGCCATCCCCGACGAGACGGCGAGGGCCCCCGTGACTCCCTCCAGCGCGGCAACACGCTTTTCAAAGACGTCGGTCGTCGGATTCATGATCCGGGTATAGATGTTTCCGAACGCCTTCAGCGCGAAGAGATTCGCCGCATGATTTGTGTCCTTGAAGACGTAGGATGTGGTTTGATAGATGGGCACCGCCCGCGCGCCCGTCGCCGGGTCTGGGTTTTCCTGACCGGCATGCACCGCCAAGGTATCGATTTTTCTCTCTGACATAATACAATCTCCTTCTCGTTGTTCCACTGTAAGATCGATTCGTCCGGTATGCAATAAAAAAACCCGCTGGACCTTCACCGGTCAGCGGGTCGCCCCGTTCATGAAATTCGCGCCCATCTTCACATGAACAGACCTCCCCGTCCGGTGTAATAACACATGCACATCAGAATGTTCCTCAAATGATTATCCCGTTTCATTCTTCCACTTCTCCTTCTGTCTTTCCACCATTGCCGCCAGG
>JAPLJX010000361.1 GCA_026388375.1 Deltaproteobacteria bacterium | reverse complement strand
TTGTCATCGCCGGCCCCTGTTCCGTCGAAAGCGAGGAGCAGATGATGGAGTGCGGCTACGTTGCGAAAAAGGCGGGGGCGAAGATCCTCCGCGGCGGCGCCTTCAAACCGCGGACGTCGCCCTACAGCTTCCAGGGGATGGAGGAGGAGGGGCTCAAGCTCCTCAAGAAGGTCGGACAGAGGACGGGGATGCCTGTCGTGACCGAGGTGATGAACACGGCGGACGTCGATCTGATCGAGGAGTACAGCGACATCCTCCAGATCGGCGCGCGCAACGTCCAGAATTTCGCGCTGCTCAAGAAGGTCGGCCGCAGCCGCAGGCCGGTCCTCCTCAAACGGGGGATGATGACGACGATCGAGGAGCTCCTCATGTCGGCCGAATACATCCTCTCCGAGGGGAACGGGCAGGTCATCCTCTGCGAGCGGGGGATCCGCACCTTCGAGACGGCGACCCGCAACACGCTCGACATCAGCGCGGTCCCCGTGCTCAGGGAGCTGACACACCTGCCGGTGATCATCGACCCGAGCCACGCCGCGGGCCACGCGAAGTATGTCATCCCCCTCACCCGGGCGGCCGTGGCCGTGGGGGCGGACGGCGTCATCGTCGAGATCCATCCGGAGCCGGAGAAGGCCGTCTGCGACGGTCCCCAGTCGCTCCGGCCGGAACAGTTCTACCGGCTCATGGACGAGGTCAACCTCATCCAGGACGCGATGCGCCGCCGGATCGGGGGGCTGCAATGAAAGCGATGAAGGTGAACCTCGAAGGGAAAACCGTCCGCTCCTATGAAATCCACATCGGCACGGAGATCCTGGACCGCATGGGGATGATCATCGCGATGAACCGCTGGGCGGAGCGGTACGTCCTGGTGACGGACGAGAACGTCGGCGCCCTTCACGGCGAGCGGGTCCAGGCCGCGCTGGAAAAGGCCGGTCTCCAAGTGGACCGGATTGCGGTGGCCCCGGGCGAGGCGTCCAAGGGCGTCCCCACCCTCCTGACCCTCACCGACCGGTTGACCGCCCTCGGGGCGGACCGGCAGACCGCGCTGATCGCCCTGGGCGGCGGCGTCGTCGGCGACCTGACCGGTTTCGCCGCCTCGATCTACCTGCGGGGAATCCCCGTGATCCAGCTCCCGACGACCCTCCTCGCCCAGGTGGACAGCAGCATTGGCGGGAAGACAGGGGTGGACACCGCCGCCGGCAAGAACCTGCTCGGGACGTTCAACCAGCCGAAGGGGGTCTTCATCGACATCGCCTTCCTGCGCACGCTGCCCGACGAGATGTTCCGCAGCGGCCTCGCCGAGGTGATCAAATACGGGATCATCGAATCGCCCGGACTGCTGGACGACCTGGAAGGAGCGGTGGCAAGCGGCGGCCTGCGGGAGACCGCCTTCCTCGAACGGATCATCGCGACGGCCTGCCGGATCAAGAAGGAAATCGTAGAGCTTGACGAACAGGACCGGGGGCTCCGGCGGATCCTGAACTTCGGCCACACGGTCGGCCACGCCGTTGAGGCGGCCTCCGGCTATGCGCTTTCCCACGGCGAGTCCGTGGCCATCGGGATGGTTGCGGCGGCGCGCCTTTCCGAGAGGCTTCACGGCCTGCCGGCGGGCGACGCGGCGCGAATCACGGCGCTCATCCGGTCCGTCGGACTACCCGACCGGATCCCCGCGGAGATGGATCTGGAAGACATTATCTCGCGGCTATCCCTGGATAAGAAGAAGGAGGGTGGAACGATCCACTTCGTCATGATCCGGAAACTGGGAACCCCCTTTGTGAACGGGGGCATCCCGGAGGAAATCCTGCGGGATGCGCTGAAAGGACTGAAACCATGAGCCAGGACTGCACGGGGGCAGATTTAAAATCTGTCCCCGCCTTGAGAGAGAAGATCGAGCAAACAGACCGGGAGATCGTCCGCCTCCTCAACGAGCGGGCGGCCGTCTCGATCGAGATCGGAAAGACCAAGCGCGCTGAAGGCCGAGAGGTGTACGACCCCTCCCGGGAGGCGATGGTCTATCGGCATCTGGAAACACTCAACGACGGCATCCTTTCAGAGGCGGCCCTCCGGGGGATTTTCCGGGAGATCCTCTCCGCCTCCCGCTTCCTCCAGACGCCGACTACCGTCGCCTTCCTGGGACCGGAGGCCTCTTTCAGCCACCAGGCCGCCCTGGCCCACTTCGGCGGGGGGATCGCCGCCATGCCCACGGCGACGATCCAGGAAGTATTCGACGAGGTAGAGCGGGGAAAACAGCGGTGGGGGATCGTTCCCGTCGAAAACTCCGCCGAGGGTTCGGTCAAAACCACGCTGGACAAGCTGATCTCGACGCCGCTGACAATCCGGGCGGAGGTGTACCTTCGGGTCCGCCACTGCCTCCTCGCCGGTGCCGACGACATGGATGCGCTCCGGAAGATCTACTCCCACCCCCAGGCACTCGCCCAGTGCCAGGTGTGGCTGCGAACCCACCTGCCCGGCATCCCCCTTATCGAGGTGGAAAGCACGGCGGGGGCGGCCCGAAGGGTGCGGGAGGACAAGCGGGGGGCCGCCGTCGCGAGCATTCTTGCGGCCGAGGTGTACGGCCTCAATATCCTTGCCGAGGGGATCGAGGACAATCCCGCCAACACGACCCGGTTTCTCGTCATCGGGCCGAAGCCGGGGAAAGCGGGCGGAGGAATCACCGGACAGGACAAGACCTCCATCCTCTTTGGAACGCCCCATGTTCCGGGCGCCCTCCAGCGGGCCTTGACCCCTTTCGCCGAGGCGGGACTCAACCTGATGCGGATAGAGTCCTTCCCGATGCGGGATCGGATGTGGGAATATCTCTTCTTTGCCGACTTTGCCGGTCACGTCGAAGAGGAAAAGACGCGGCAATGTTTGCATGAACTGGAAAGCAGAACGGCCTTCTTGAAGGTCCTGGGTTCCTACCCTCGGGGAATGGAAGAACACCTCCTCCGCGGGGAAACCCTTGCGGAGCGGCCTGCGGAAAGCGGGAACGGAAAGGATCAAAGCGGATGATGGCGATCAGGCCGCTCGGAGGACTGGACGCCGCCGTCCGGATGCCGGGCTCGAAGAGTTACACGCAGCGGGCGATGGTGATCGCCGCGCTGGCGGAGGGAGAATCGCTGCTGCGGGACGCCTTGCTGTCCGAAGACACGCTCGGCCTCGCCGGGGCGCTCCGCCTCCTCGGGGCGGATGTGCGGACGACAGACGCGGAGATGATCATCCGCGGCGCCGGCGGTAAGATTGTCCGCCCGCCGCACGAGATCCATCTGGGAAACAACGGCACGGCGATCCGCCTGCTTGCGGGGATGGTCTCCCTCGGCGAGGGGCCGTTCGTGCTGACGGGGGACCGGCGTTTGTGCGAAAGACCGATGAAACCGCTTCTGGACGCCCTCACGGACCTCGGGGTCTCAATCCATACGGACGGGGAGAGGGGCTATCCCCCGGTCACGATTCGCGGAGGTCGTCTCAGGGGCGGCAAAGTGGTGCTCCGGGACATCGGCAGCAGCCAGTATGTATCCTCGCTTCTGATCGTCGCCCCGTTCGCCGCCGGGGAGACCGCCATTGTGCTGGAGGGCCGAATCCCCTCCCTCCCCTACATCGCGCTCACGGTCGAAACGATGGCGGCCTTCGGCGTGAAGGTCCTCACGGAAGGCGCCGGCCGGTACGTGATTCCCTGCGGGCAACATTACGTGGCCTCTGAATACCGGATCGAGGGGGACGCCTCGAGCGCCTCTTATTTCTTTCTTGCCGCGGCGCTGCTGAAGGGCCGGATCCGGGTGGAGAATGTCGATCCGCGCACCCGTCAGGGGGATATCGGTTTCCTCGCGATCCTGGAGCGGCTCGGCAGTACGATTCTCCGGGGGGAGCGCCATGTGGAGGTCCGGGGCGGCGAACTACCCGCGGGGGAGATGAACTTCGATCTCGGGGGGATGCCGGACATCGTGCCGACGCTTGCGATCCTCTGCGCGCTACGGCCCGGACGGAGCGTTATCCGGAACGTCGCCCATCTCCGGCTGAAGGAGAGCAACCGCCTGGCCGCGCTGGCAAAGGAACTGCACAAGACCGGTATTGCGGTGGAAGAACTCGCGGACAGCCTGGTCATCCATGGAGGACGCCCCCGCGGCGCAAGGATCGAGACCTACAACGACCATAGGATCGCCATGGGTTTCGCCATCCTGGGTCTGGTCGTGCCGGGAATGGAAATCGAAGGAGAGAGCTGCGTCGGGAAATCCTTTCCCGGCTTCTGGAAAACGCTGGCGGGGCTTTATGGATAGGAAACGCCGATCATGAACATCATTCTCATGGGATACCGCTGCACCGGCAAGACATCCGCGGGCAAACGGCTAGCGGGGCGTCTCGGATTTTCCTTTTACGATACGGATGAGATGGTTGAGCGGCAAATGGGCCTTCCGATCCCGAGGATCGTCGCCGAACGGGGGTGGGACGCCTTCCGCCAAGCGGAAAGGGCGGTGATTCGGGAACTCTCCGGCGCGGATCGCGCCGCCATCGCGCTGGGGGGAGGCGCGGTCCTCGATTCCCGAAATGTCGAAAACTTGAAAGACAAAGGGGTTTTTGTTTGGTTGATTGCCGCCGCAAAGATAATCGCCGCAAGGATGCGAAACGATGAGGCGAGCGGGAGCGAACGGCCTTCTTTGACGCAAGCGTCAAGCATCGGTGAAATTGATGAGGTGCTGGCCGAACGGGAACCGCTTTACCGTCGCCTCGCCGACCTTGCTGTCGATACGACGGAGATCGAGGCGGACTGGGTCGCGGAGGCGATCTGCGCCGGTCTGCGGAAACGGTTCCCGCGGACGGAGGGGATCGCGGATGACCCCGGCAAAGTCATTGAACCATCCGGGCCGGGCGGCATAGTTACCGCCGGCGGGAAGGAGTATTAGCCATGTCCGGAAACACCATCGGCGTTCTGTTCAGGGTCACCACGTGGGGGGAGTCCCACGGTCCGGCGGTCGGGGCCGTCATCGACGGCTGTCCGCCCCGGCTTGATCTCTCCGCGGCGGAGATTCAGGACGAGCTTGACCGGCGGCGGCCGGGGGGTCTGCTGTCGGCAAGCCCCCGCCGGGAGGCGGACCGGGTCGAGATCCTCTCCGGCGTCTTTGAGGGACGAACGACGGGGACGCCGATCTCGCTGATGATCCGCAACAGCGACGCCGAAGGGGCCGCCTACGAGAATCTCCGGGCGCTCTTCCGCCCCGGCCACGGGGACTTCAGCTACCAGGCGAAGTACGGAATCCGCGACCACCGGGGCGGGGGCCGCGCCTCGGGCCGGGAGACGGCGGGCCGCGTCGCCGCCGGGGCCATCGCCCGAAAGATCATCGCGGAGGCGGGGATCGATCTATTCGCCTTCACGCGGGAACTGGGCGGAATCACCGTCGGGCCTATTTCCGCTGCCACGGCCCCGTCAAGCCCCCTTTGCTGCCCCGATCCGGAGGCGGAGCAGAGAATGCTGAAGAGGTTGGAGGAAGCCCGGACCGCAGGGGATACGCTCGGCGGGATCGTGGAGATCGTCGTCCGGGGATGCCCGCCCGGTCTCGGCGAGCCCGTTTTCTCCAAGATCGACGCAGATCTGGCGGGCGCCCTCATGGGAATCGGAACCGTCAAGGGGGTGGAGATCGGGGCGGGCTTCGCGGCGTCAAGAATGACCGGGTCCGCCTGCAACGACCCCATCGGCCCGGAAGGTTTCCGGACCAACCACGCCGGGGGGATCCTGGCGGGAATCACAAACGGGAGCGAGATCGTTATCCGGGTGGCCTGCAAACCGATCCCCTCCATTACGCGCCCCCAGGAGACCATCGATCTGCAGGGGCGTCCCGCTGTGGTGACCATCGGAGGCCGACACGACGTGTCGGTCATTCCGCGGATCATTCCGGTCTGCGAGGCGATGGTCTGCATCGTCCTGGCGGATCATCTCCTCCGTCAGCGGGCAATCGACAGATAGAGAACGTTGAAAAACGACGCCATCATGGCTTTTTTCAAAAGGCTGAGATAGGGGATCGGAATGAACAAGTTCGCAATCGGCATCGTCGGCGGGACCGGAGGCATCGGCAAATGGTTCGCCGCCTTTTTCGCAGGAGAGGGCCATCCCGTCCATGTCACGGGAAGGAGGACGGGGATGCCTCTCCCGGAGCTGGCGAAACGGTGCCCGGTGGTCATCGTTTCCGTCCCCATCGCGGCTTCCGCCGAGACCATCCGATGCGTCGGACCGCATCTGCCGGGAGGGTCGCTCCTGATGGACTTTACCTCGCTGAAGGAAGAATCGGTCCGGGAGATGCTGAGGGCCACGGCGGCGGCGGTCGTCGGCTGCCACCCCCTTTTCGGTCCGGATTGCCCCTCTCTCGCCGGTCAGAACGTCATCCTCTGTCCGGGGCGTGGGGAACGGTGGCTCAAGCGGATGGAGGGGCTCTTCACGAAAGGGGGCGCCCGCGTCACGGTGACGACCCCGGCGGAACACGACCGGATGATGTCCCTCGTCCAGGGGCTGACCCACCTGGAGACGATCCTGATGGGGCTGACGCTACGGGACGCCGGCGTGGAGGCGTCGGCGCTCGATCCCTTCTCCACGCCCGTTTTCCGGACCAAGCGGGCGATCGTCGGGAAGGTCTTCGACGCCCGCCCCGAGCTCTATGCCGGGCTCATCGCCGGAAACGGGAACATGTCGAAAATCCTGGAAATTTACGAAAAAAACCTCTCCGCCCTGAAGAGTCTGATCCTCGCCGGGGACGCCGCGGGTATCGCGGCCCTGATCAGAAAACCGTGAAGATGCGCCGCCTCTGAACCATGGAAGCGCGGCCAACTCTCCGCTTGCAGACGCGGGAAAAGCGATTCACATTTTCCGGGCCGATTTCTCTTTCTTTTGAGCATACATCAATTCATCCGCCGCCGACATCAGTTCGTCCAGGGAGAGCGGAGCGTGAGGATCATAGACGACGGTCCCCCAACTCATCGATAGACTGTAGGGGCGGGCGCCTGTTGCATTGAATGCATGAATGTTCTGTGCAAGGCGTTTCAACAACTCCTCAGGGCTCCCATCCGCGGCGGCTATTGAAAGCACCGCGAATTCATCCCCGCCCAGACGGGCGACGATGTCCGCTTCCCGGAACGTCTGCCGAAGAACGTGCGCCGTATCGATCAGGGCCCTGTCCCCTTCCTCGTGACCGAAGGTATCGTTGATCCATTTCAGGCCGTCGCAATCGATGAAGGTCAACAGGATCGGCCGTTGGGTCCTGTTTGCCTCCCTGAGCTGCTGCTCGGCCAGGGTGATGAATCCCCGCCGATTGTAGAGTTCCGTCATCTGGTCCCGGAAGGACATCTCCCGGATCTCCTCCTCCATCCGCTTGCGGTCGGTGATGTCGTGGGCGAATGAGAGAGAGCCATTGCTGTTTTCAAAGGTGACGGGGACGGCGGAAGCCTCGACATCGATAACCGAACCATCGAGTTTCAGGTATTTCTGCTCCATCTTCGGAACCGGTTTTCTCTGCTCGTTGAGCAATAAGAGTCGTTCCTGAACGGCTCCCCGATAATCGGGGTGGAACCGGTCGATAATCGGACGTCCCAGCAGATCCTCGGCAGATTTCGCCCCGAAAAACTGGACGGCCCTCTGGTTCAGATAGGTAAAACAACCGCCGACCTGAATGAAGACCGCATCGGGCGCGTTGTCGATCAGAAGCCGGAATTCCCTCTCGCTTTCCCGCAGCGATTTTTCCGTCTTTCTGAGCTTGGCGAAAAGCTGGGCATTGGCGATCGCCTCGGCGATCTGCGCCCCGATCCGCTCCGCCAAGCGGAGATCCTTATTGGTGTAAGCATTCGCCTCCTTCGACCGGAAGTGTAAAACCCCGATCACCTCGTTCCGGGAGATCAAGGGAACGCTCATGAGAGAACGCATCCCCGCCCGCAAACTGGAAAACAGGTGGACGTTTCGTTCCGAAACCGCGCGGGCGTCCTCCGGCTCAATGATCAGGCCGGTCCGTTTGTGCTGAAAGAGCTCATTTGCCGACCCGGCCAGAGGAAATGCGTCTCCCGCTCTCCTGTGGAGGATCTCCGTCCCGGAAACATAGGCGATCGTCACGGTGCTCTCATGATAATCCGTGAGGTTCACGTTCAGCCTGTCAAAGGGGATCAATTTTCGGGCCTCGGCAGCGAACCGCTCGTACACCTCGTCGATCTCCAGGGTGGAGCCGATCAGCCGTCCGATCTCGGCGATGCCCGACATCTCCTCCGCCAGACGCTCCGCGGCTTCCCGGCTCCGGCGCTCCTCCCGCTCCTCGGCTTCCAGTTTGCCCGCCATCGCGTCAAAAGATCGCGCCAGCTCCCCCAATTCATCTTTTCCGTACGTCAAACCGGTTCGCATCGCCAGGTCTCCCTGCCCCAATCTGTTGGCGGCTTCAACCAGACGTCCCAACCTTTTGACGATCACCGATTTTGCGATAAGCCACGAGGAGAAGAGGGCGATGAAGAGGGCAAAACCAAAAAGAACTCCGCTGATCGTCAAGGTTCTTTTCACGTTTGCAAGAATTTTGTCTTCCTGAATGCCTATGCGCATGTACAGATAAGCCGGGTCATTTTCCCCCAGAAGGAATCTCTTGTACGCATAATAACGCTTTGACCGGTCCAGACCCGGACTGGTGAAAATCCCCTCCTTCGGCGGGGCCGACATATTCTTCAACATCTCAGGATCGTCGGCCTTCCCAATATATCTCTCCCCATCAGGGTAACGGTACAGGACAATGCCTCTATGGTCGGTCAGGGAGAATTGAGAGCCTTCCGGCAATTTGGCCATCGAAAACCGATCTCCGTAGCGGCTGAGGTCAATGGCCACCGCGACGATCCCTTTGAACCGCCCATGTCCGTCCGATATCGGATAGGCAAAGTGAAACGCGGGGCGCTTCAGGGTCACCCCCACTACCCTTTCGCCGGCGGAGAAATCCATGGTCTTGAGAACATCCTGGAAATACTTCCGATTTTTTAGACTAATGGGGGTAAATGGCTCGGCCGACGATATGTACATCCCTTCGGCGTCGACGATGAAGATGTTCGCATAGAGGGGATTGCGTTTCAGCAAATCTCCGAGAATTTTATCGGTCGCAAGGGTGTTTAAATTTTGGACATCCGGCAGCCTGGACAAAGTGATCAGGAATTGGCGGGAGCTGGCCACCGCGCTCTCGTGTTCGAACGCGAATCCTTCCAATACCCTTCTGAGATCGTTTTGCGACACCTCCAGATCGCCATCCATGGAATCCAATGCCGAGCAGATAAAAATTCCCGCGGGAGGAAGCACCGAAAACAGCACAAGAAAAAGAAGCCATATCCTTATAGATTTGAAAAAAGAAGTTTTCACCGGGACTCTCCAGCCTCACTTTCCGAAAAGGACAGAATTTTACGTCAGGAAAACGCCGGCGGCGCCCGGCATCGCGAGCGAAAGCGCTGACAGCGGATTCAGGAAGACCGACCGGCCCGGACACCGCAAGCAGCATCGCGATGACGTCGAAAACCGCCCTGCCGCCGTTCCCCTGGGGGGAATCGACAGGCGGATAATATGCACCACGGTCAGGAAAATGCAACAAAAAACGCGGGTCCCTCACAACCTGTGACAAGCGTCTCCTTGACACGGAAGATCTCCTTTCTTCTCTCATTAGCATTGTCATTGCAACCTCTTAAGACTAAAGAAGGCCCCCCGGATAAGAGCGTTGCAGAATTTCTTATTGACAGAAATGAACCCGATATTTTGATCACCTTCAACAAGGTATCCGTTCAACTTGCCTTCGGTCTTGACAACATGGGTTGTGAAAAACCCCTGTAATAAAAACTCCTTGACATACGGGTCCGGCCTTCGTATCTTCGTTCCCTGCGGCCGGCCTAGCCTTCAAGCGGCTGCGCAACAGCATGGGAAACGCCCCCGGCCCTGTGCTCGAACCGCAATAACAAGGAGGAGCCCTTGCAACCCGGAGGGCTTGTGGAACCGATCAACCGCGACAGAAAAGACGATGGAGGTTGTTCCATGAGAGAAAAATTCGGAATGGCCGGCATCCTGGCGTTGACATTCATCTCCCTGTGCGCGAACCCCGGATGGACCGAGAACAAAATACCGGATAATTTTGTGGACCTGCAGAAGGTGATCCCTTCCGTTGCCCTGGACATTCGCTACTACGGCAACCATAATTTCGTGGGGACAAGGGTGGACGGATATCAGGCCCCCAAATGCCTCGTAACCACGCCCACCGCCGAGGCCCTGGCGAAGATTCAGGCGGAGTTGCAGGAATTTTCGCTCTCACTCAAGATCTACGACTGTTATCGCCCCCAGCAGGCCGTGGATCATTTTGTGCGGTGGGCCAAAGATATCAAGGATACGAAGACCAAAGCCGAATTCTATCCCACCGTGGACAAGCGCAACCTCTTCCGCGACGGTTACATCGCCGAAAAATCGAGCCACTCCCGGGGCAGCACGATCGACCTGACCATCGTTCCCGTTCCCCTGCCGGCGCAGGAGCCGTACAGCCCGGGACAACCGCTCCGGGCCTGTTTCTTGCCCGCCGCGGAGCGGTTCAGGGACGGCGGCATCGATATGGGAACGGGGTATGACTGCTTCGATGAGCTTTCGCATCCCGGAAACTTGAACATGGGGCTGCAACAGCGCATCCACCGTCTGCTGCTCAAGACGCTGATGGACAAGTACGGTTTCAAGAATTACGATCAGGAATGGTGGCACTTCACATTGCGCAACGAGCCCTATCCGGACACCTATTTCGATTTCCCGATGAGATAGCCGGGGTCTTTGTTTGAAGGGAAGCAGGCATCGACGCGTCTATGGAAAGGAGCGGATGCCGGGCCAGGGCTTGTCCCCTACGTCCGGGGTCCGGTAAAACATCCCATATGCTGAATCGCCGAGGCGACAAAAGGATTCCCCGGCTGTCGGGGTTTGTTTTGGGGGCGGTCGCGCTCCTGTTCTGTCTGTCTGCGACGCCCGTGACCGGAGAGGAAAAGCCCGCCTTCCAAGCGTTGGTCGTAACGACAGCGGATTGGTCCGCCGCCGATGCCTCCCTGCGGATTTATGAGCGAAAGGATGCCCGATCCGCATGGATTTCCGCGGGGGAGAGGATTCCCGCCGTTGTGGGACGAAACGGCCTCGCCTGGGGAAGAGGCCTCCATCCGGATCATCCGGCCGGGGGACCGCAAAAACGGGAGGGGGACGGGAGGGCCCCGGCGGGCATTTTCGAGATGGGTCCCGCCTTCGGCTATGCGCCCGGCGAATCGGTCCCGTGGATCGGCCTGCCCTACCGGCGAATGACGGAAAGCAGCAAGTGCGTCGACGATCCCGCTTCCCTGGTCTACAACCGCCTGATCGATGAGGGAACTGTCCGGCAGGACTGGAACAGCCGGGAAGAGATGAAACGGAACGATGAGCAGTATCGCCTGGGAATCGTGATCGGGCACAACACGGATCCCGTGGCGCCGGGAGGCGGGTCCTGCATCTTCCTCCACATCTGGGAAAAGCCGTCCAAGGGAACCTCCGGCTGTACGGCCGTCTCGGCCGCCGACATGGAGGAGATCCTCCGGCGGCTCCGACCGGAAGCCAATCCCCTTCTGATCCAGCTTCCGCAGCAGGAATATGAGCGAATGCGCGGTCCCCGGGGATTTCCATGATTTTGAAGATTCCGTTTGACACGTTGTTCAAAGTCTGGTAGGAAAAAGCCACTTTTGAAAAAAATGGATCGGCGGGAAGAAGATGGCCAATAATCTCAACAGCATGGAAAACTGGTGGTGGCAAAACAGCCATAGGAAGGGGTTTGTCCACCGCTAAAGCGCATGAAGAGAAAATATTTGAAGCCGTGGGGACCTCTTCCGGACCCCACGGCTTTTTTGTTTCTGCAAGGAAGGCCGTGACCGATATCGCGGCCTTCTTTATTTGAAAAATGACAGGAGAAACGACCCATGTACGATCCCGATTTTGAGACCTTTGCCCGGCGCGCCGGAGAGGGAAACCTGATCCCCGTCTGCCGGGAGATCCTTGCCGATACGGAAACCCCCGTCACAGCCCTGATAAAACTAGCCGACCGCCCCCACGTCTTTCTGCTGGAGAGCGTCGAAGGGGGAGAGAAATGGGCGCGGTACAGCTTCCTCGGGGCGGACCCGCGGCTGATCTTCCGCGTCCAGGCGGAGGAGGTGGTCATCGAGGAAAACGGTGCGGTGCGCCGCATCCCCCATGGGGGCGACCCGCTGCGGTTCCTGAAGGAGCTCCTCGACCGTTACCACCCCGTCCCTCTGGAGGGACTGCCCCGGTTCTTCGGGGGCGCCGTGGGTTTTCTCGGCTACGACATGGTCCGCTATTTTGAGCGGCTCCCCGCCGGCAAGGAGGATGCCCCTGTGGAGGACGAGGCGGTCTTTCTGGTCACCGACACGCTGCTGATCTTCGACAACGTCCGGCACACGCTCAAGATCGTCGCCTGTGCGATGACCGGCGAGGGAGGGGATCTGCGGGAGATCTACGACGGGGCCGTCCGCCGGATCGACGACATGACGGCCCTCCTCCAAGCCCCCCTGGCCGGAAGACCGGCTTCCCCTGAGCGGAAGGACCAGGACCGGAAGGCCCCCCTCCCCTTCCGGTCCGACATGACCCCGGAGACCTACCGGGCCATGGTCCGGACGGCCCGGGAATACATCGCCGCGGGGGACATCATCCAGGTCGTCCTCTCCCAGCGGCTCCAGCGGGAATCCGCCGCGGATCCGGTCGATCTCTACCGGGCGCTCCGCCATGTGAACCCCTCGCCCTACCTGTTCTTTCTCAAGATCCGGAACCTCTGCCTCATCGGCTCCTCACCGGAGGTGATGGTCCGCACCGAGGAGGGGGTGGCGGAGCTCAAGCCCATCGCCGGGACTCGGCGCCGCGGGAAAAACGAACAGGAGGACCGGCGGCTCGCCGACGAACTCCTGAAAGACCCCAAGGAGCGGGCGGAACACGTGATGCTGGTCGACCTGGGCCGGAACGACCTCGGACGGATCGCCCGGATCGGCAGCGTCCAGGTCAATCAACTGATGACGATAGAGCGCTACTCCCACGTGATGCACCTCGTCTCGGACATCCAGGCGCAGCTCGCAGAGGGGAAGGATGCCTTCGACGTCCTCCGGGCGACCTTCCCCGCGGGAACGCTGACCGGGGCGCCGAAGGTCCGGGCGATGGAGATCATCGTGGAGCTGGAGCCCTCCCGCCGCGGGCCTTACGGCGGCGCCGTGGGTTACTTCAGCTACGGCGGCAACATGGATTTCTGCATCACGATCCGGACGATGCTGCTTCGGAACGGCAAGATCTACATCCAGGCCGGCGCCGGCATCGTCGCCGATTCCGACCCGGAGACGGAGTACCGGGAGACGCTCGGTAAGGCGGAGGGAATGGTCCAGGCGGTTAGCCTTGCGGAGAACGGATTTGTTTTTAGAAAAGGAGAAGAGCCATGATCCTGATGATCGACAACTACGATTCCTTTACCTACAACCTGGTCCAGTACCTGGGCCAGCTCGGCAAGGAGGTCGCCGTCCACCGGAACGACGCGATCGCCTTGGACGAGATCGAGGCGATGAATCCGGAGGCGAT
>JAPLJX010000358.1:20828-23014 GCA_026388375.1 Deltaproteobacteria bacterium | reverse complement strand
AGGACATTTCTACTTTGGTAGGAATAGGACATTTCTATTGTGGCTTGACAGTACAACCATCCTTCTTGACGTACTCAGCGCTTTTGCATATACTCCGCCGTCCGTTTGCCCGATTCGCCCTGCCTTTGCCACCGACAAGGAGAATCAGCAATGGGATCATACAGATAAAATTTATCGATGGGAGGATGGATCGTGATTCAAAAAATAGGACGGTATATGATGATCGTGATGGCCTGTTCACTGATTCTGAGCATGACTGTCGGCTGCGGCACAAAAAAAGAGGAGAAGGCGCAGACGGCCAAACCCGTGATGGCGCCGGGACCCGCTGAAACGGCGGCCCCGGTCGCCGCTTTGACCGCCGTGCAGCCTCGGTTCCCGAAAAAAAGGCGGATGACACGGGGATTGCCGTGGAGGTGGACGGGGTCAAGATGATGAAGGCACAGCTCAACGCGGAGATGCAGCAGAAGCTGACGCTGCTCAAGGACCAGATTCCCGCCGAACGCCTGGAACAGGCCAAGGCCGAAATTCGCAAGGGGCTGATCGATGAATTTGTGATGCGCACGTTGCTCAACAAGGAGGTCGCCGCCAAAAAGATTACCGCCGGCGAAAAGGAGATTGCGGAGGTGCTGGACGGCATGAAGGCCCAGTTGCCCGCCGGGAAGACGATGGACGATCTCATGAAGAAAAACGGGATTGACATCGTGAAGATGCGCGAAGAGATCGGAATGAACATCAAAATGAACAAGCTGGTCATGCAGGAGCTTGGGGGAAAGATCAAGGTTACGGACAAGGAGATCTCCGATTTTTATGACAAGAACAAGGAAAAGTTCATGAAACCGGAATCCGTTCATGCCCGGCATCTGCTGGTGGCCAAGGTCCCGGAAGATACCGACAAGACGAAAGCAGACAAGAAGGCAAAGGCGGAAGAGCTGCGGAAAAAGCTTCTGGCGGGCGCCGATTTTGCCGATCTGGCCGCAAAGAATTCTGATTGTCCGAGCAAACAGAACGGTGGGGATCTCGGAACCTTTGCCCGCGGCCAGATGGTTAAGCCGTTCGAAGATGCGGCCTTCTCGCAGCAGCAAAATGTGATCGGTCCCGTCGTGGAAACCGATTTCGGGTTTCACATCATCCAGGTCCTCGAACACCAGACCGCCCAGGTCGTAAAGCTCGATGGTGAAACAAAGAAGCGGATCACCGCCTTTATCGAACGCCAGAAACAGCAGGGGGCTTTCGAAGGGAAGGTGAAGCGCCTGAAGGCGGGAGCCAATATCCTGGTCTACGGAAAGTAACCGGAGGGTGCTCGATGAGGAACCGCAAAGCGGGACAGATCCGGGACCAGCTCTGGTATCTGGGACGGGAGGAGTCGGGAATTTATCTGCTGGAGGGCGAGAGCTGTTCACTGATCCTCAGCGGCGGAATGAGCTATCTGGCGCCGGTCGTCCTCAAACAGATCCGCGACTTCAGAATCGATGAAGGGAAGATCCGGAAACTTCTGATCCTCCATGCCCATTTTGATCACGTCGGGCTGGTGCCTTTCTTCCGGCGCCGTTATCCCACCATCGATATTTTCGCATTGGCCCGGGCATGGGAAATCCTGCGGATGCCGAAGGGGATCGAGACGATCAACGCCTTCAGCCGCCTGGTTGCGGAGAGGATGGGCGTCACCGGATGGCTGGAGGGACAAGATCTGGATTGGCGGGACGACGTCGCCGGCGGGGTGGTCTCCGAAGGGAGTGAGATTGATCTGGGCGGCCTGACGATCCGGATCCTGGAGACCCCCGGCCACTCCTCCTGTTCGCTCTCCGCATATTGTCCCGAGATCCGTGCACTTTTTCCCTCGGACGGGGGTGGCATTCCCTATGAAGATATGATCCTCCCCGCGGGAAATTCCAATTATACCCGGTATCAGAAGAGCTTGGAGAAACTGAAGCCACTCGCGGTCGATATTTTCTGCGCCGACCATTACGGGTATGTGACGGGGCCGGAGGCGGAAAAATATGTAATGAACAGCATCGATACCGCCAGAGAACATCGGGCCCTGATCGAGGCGGTCTACCGCCGCACGGGTTCCATCGAAGAGACGGTGAAGCAACTGGTGGATGATATTTATACCCGGCGACCCGGTTATTTCCTTTCGCCGGAGATCTATGCGGGTGTCTATGGCCAGACGGTCCGTCACATCGCCG
>JAPLJX010000358.1:8124-20761 GCA_026388375.1 Deltaproteobacteria bacterium | reverse complement strand
GTCCGTCGAAAAGGGGATGGCCGCATGAGACCGGTTGATCTGCTGGTATTTGATCTGGATGGAACCCTGGTCCGGTCTGACGAAGACCTGGCCGCCGGGGTAAACCATGCGCTAAAAGCGGTCGGAATTCCCGTCCTTCCGCTGGAGACGATCCGGGGATTCATCGGCGACGGGATCCCGGTGCTGATGAGACGGGCGCTTGGCCCCCACGCGCCGGAATGGATTTCGCGGTCGATCGATCTGTTTAACGATTATTATTCCGAACATCTGCTTGACCACACGGTGCTCTATCCCGATGTTCCGGCCGTTCTCGACCATTTTGACCGGAAACAGAAGGTCATTGTAACCAACAAAACGGAGGTGTTCGCGCTGAAGATCACGCATGCCCTCGGGATAGCCTCCCGTTTTCGGGAGATCATTGGCGAGGGCGCCAGCCCGTTCAAAAAGCCCGATCCGCGCCTGCTGCAACTCGTCATGGCAAAATGGGGGGCAAAGCCGGAGCGGACGGTCGTGATTGGCGACGGCGTCAATGATGTCCTGCTTGGTAAGCAGGCGGGCGCGCTGAGTTGTGCCTTTCTCAACGGCATCACCGGGAGGGAGAGACTCCTTGCACTTTCCCCCGATCTGACCTGCGAAGCTCTGTCGGATTTGATGTCATTGCTTTGTTGAGGCCATTTTTTGGACATGTTGAATAAAGTCAGGAAAACGCTCGAACACCATTCTATGCTGGTTCATGCCGATCATCTGCTGGTAGCGGTTTCCGGGGGAGCCGACTCCGTCTCCCTCCTGCAGATCCTCGCGCGGCTTGCGGACGAATATCGGCTGCGGTTGACGGTGGCGCACCTGAATCACGGCCTGAGGGGGGGCGAATCGCAGCGTGAAGAGGCGTTTGTCCGCCGTCTCAGTACCGAAATGGGAATCGCCTGTATCTGTAAAACGGTCGATCTCGGTTCGCTACGGAGAGGGAAGGGGCGATCACTGGAGGAGATCGGCCGGGAAGAGCGCTATCGTTTTCTGGACGAGGCGGCCGAACGATGCGGGGCCGGCAAGATCGCTACCGGACATCACCGGGACGACCAGGCGGAAACCGTCCTGATGCATCTACTTCGGGGAAGCGGTCCGGAAGGTCTCAAGGGGATCCTTCCGATCCGGGCCGGCCGCCTCATCCGTCCGCTGCTTGATGTCGGGCGGGCCGATATCCTTGAATTTCTCCGACGGGAAGGGGTTCCGTACATGACGGACAGCTCCAATCTGAACCCCGTTTTCCTCCGCAACCGGATCCGGGCCGGGCTCATTCCGGAATTGACGGCAAATTACAATCCACGGCTGGTTGCGGGTCTCTGCCATACCGCCGGCATCATCCGCGGGGAAGACGATTACCTGCAGGGCGTTGTCCAGCGGATCATCGATGGGTGGGAGATTGCTCCCAACGCCGCGGAGGCGATCGTTCCGGTCGCGGCCTTTTGCGGGCTGCATGAGGCCCTCCAGGGACGCATCATCAAATTGCTGCTGGAGGCTGCGGTACCTTCAAAAAACGGCATCGGTTATGGCCATATCGAGGCGGTCCTGGCGCTCTCCCGCAACTTGGACGGCAGATGCCGTTCACTGGATCTTCCTTTCGGGATCCGTGTCGAACGGGAGGGGGGCCTCCTCCGAATCAGAAAAGAGGGAGACCGGAAGGCAAGAGGTCGGGAGAGAAAAACGTCGCAGCCTCTGTTTGAATATGGGGTGGAGATTCCCGCGACGATTTATCTGAAGGAAATCGACAAGACGATCCATCTCGAACTGATCGGGAAGCCAACCCTTCGGGAAATGAAAGAAGAGCCGCGGAAGGCCTTCATGGATTATGAGCGCATGAACCCTCCACTGACCCTGAGAAGTGCGGCACCGGGTGAGCGAATCGACCTTTTCGGAATCGGCGGAAAAAAGAAGTTGAAGGAGTACTTCATCGACCGCAAAATCCCCAGGCCGCTCCGGAAGCAAATCCCTCTCCTGGTCGATTCCCGGTCCGTGATCTGGATCGCCGGTGAAAGGATCAGCGAGCGGGTCCGGGTGACGGAGCAGACGAAAAGGGTATTGAAAGCAGAAATGGTTTGAAATAAATGACCTGATATTATAAGGAACAGTTATTCATGAGATCGGATGTCGGTTGTCTTTGAAGGACGCCCCATCTCCATCTCTTCAATTAAAGGAGAAAACGGATTGAACCCCTTGCAGAAGAATATTGCGCTGTGGCTCGTGATCAGCCTTGTCTTTGTGATGGTCTACCATCTTTTCAATCAGCCGAAGACCACCCAGACGGAGATCATCTACAGCGAATTTTTGAGTTATGTCGACAAGACCCAGGTCACCGAGGTGACCATCCAGGGTGACAACATCTCCGGCAAACTGACCAACGGGACGATCTTCAAGACCTATGCCCCCAAGGATGCGGGCGCGATCACTTTGCTGAAGGAGAGGGGGGTCCGGATCACCGCAAAGCCGGTGGATGATTCTCCCTGGTATATGACCCTCCTGGTTTCCTGGCTTCCGATGCTGCTTTTGATCGGAGTCTGGATCTTTTTCATGCGGCAGATGCAGGGCGGCGGAGGAAAGGCGATGGCTTTTGGAAAGAGCCGCGCCCGTCTGGTCACGGATAAATCGAAAAAGGTCACCTTTGCCGATGTGGCCGGAATTGAAGAGGCCAAGGCCGAACTCCAGGAGGTGATCGATTTCCTGCGGGATCCGAAAAAATATACCAAGTTGGGGGGGAGGATTCCCAAGGGTTTGCTGCTCGTCGGACAACCGGGCACCGGAAAAACCCTCTTGGCCCGGGCGATCGCCGGTGAGGCGGATGTCCCCTTTCTAAGCATCAGTGGATCCGATTTCGTCGAGATGTTCGTCGGCGTCGGGGCGTCGCGTGTGCGAGATCTCTTCACCCAGGCCAAGAAGAACGCCCCCTGCATCATCTTCATATCGGCCACGAACCGGCCCGACGTCCTCGATCCGGCCCTGCTGCGGCCCGGCCGTTTCGACCGTCAGGTCGTCGTGCCGCTGCCCGATGTGAAGGGCCGTGAGAAGATCCTGGAAGTTCACGCCCGGAAGGTCCCCCTTGCGGAGGACGTTGATTTCGCCGTGATCGCCCGCGGCACGCCTGGTTTTTCGGGCGCCGACATCGAAAACCTTGTCAACGAATCGGTTCTCTATGCCGCCCGGTTCGACAAGGAGAAGGTGAACATGAGCGATTTCGAGTACGCCAAGGACAAGGTCATGATGGGCGCCGAACGGAAAAGCATGATCATCAGCGATGCGGAAAAGAGAAATACGGCCTACCATGAAACGGGTCACGCGCTCGTCGCCCGAATGCTGCCCGGGACCGATCCGATTCACAAGGTGACCATCATCCCAAGGGGACGCGCACTTGGTCTAACGCAGCAGTTGCCGGTCGACGAAAAGCACACCTATCCGCGGGAATACCTCCTGAACAATATCGTGATCCTCCTGGGCGGGCGCGCAGCGGAGGAACTGATCCTGAAGGATTTTACCACCGGCGCCGGGAACGATATCGAACGGGCGACCAATCTTGCCCGCAAAATGGTTTGCGAATGGGGCATGAGCGATGAAATGGGGCCCCTGAGCTACGGGAAGAAGGAGGAACAGATCTTCCTGGGACGGGAGTTCGCCACACACAAGGATTACAGTGAAGATACGGCCAAAAAGATCGACAAGGAGGTCTCCAGGATTGTGATGAAGAGCTACGAAAACGCCAAGCAGATCCTCTCGGATCGCCTCGATCTGCTGAACCGGATCGCCGAGGAACTCCTGGAGAAGGAGGTTCTGAACGGAGCTGAACTGGATGCAATCATCGGAATCCGAAGGGCGCAGGACGATGTGAATCCGCTGCCGGATGCATCGGCCTGAGAAGACCCGCCCGATCCCTGCATTTAACCTCGGAGAAAGAGGTTCCGGACGCCATTGCGGACTCTTTGCCGCTCCGGACCTCCCGGCGGAAGATGGTTATTGGGGAGCGGACGCTGATCATGGGGATCATCAATGTCACGCCGGATTCATTTTCGGATGGCGGCCGGTTCGATTCGCCGGAAAGGGCCGTCGAGGAGGGAATCCGCATGGCGGAGGAAGGGGCGGACATCCTCGACATCGGGGGCGAGTCCACCCGCCCCGGATCCGATGCGGTCCCTGCTGAAGAGGAGCGAAGACGGGTGATCCCGGTGATCCGGGCGCTTGCCAAAAGGATCGATCTCCCGCTTTCGGTCGATACGATGAAGGCGGCCATAGCCCGGGAGGCGGTGGCGGAAGGGGCGGAGATCGTCAACGACGTCAGCGCGATGAATTTTGACGAGGAGATGGCGAAAGTTGTTGCCGATACCGGTGCGGCCGTCGTTCTGATGCACATGCGGGGTACGCCGAAGGCGATGCAACAGGGGGATCTGACCTACCGTTCCTTGCGGGGCGACATTATCGATTTTTTGAGAAAGAGGATCGAGCGGGCCGCAGACGAAGGGATCGATCCGGCGCAGATCATGGTCGATCCGGGCATCGGTTTCGGCAAGACGGTGACGGACAACATGCGTCTGATCCGGTATCTTCACGAGTTCAAGGTATTGGGGAGACCGATCGTCGTCGGACCATCCCGGAAGGCCTTTATCGGCCAGGTGACGGGAGGAACCCCCCGGGAACGGGTTGAAGGAACGGCGGTGGTGGTCACGGCAGCGATCCTGAACGGCGGAAATGTCATCCGGGTCCATGACGTTTCGATCATGAAGAAGGTCGCGGTCATGGCAGACGCCGTGGGCAGGGCATAAAATGATCTTCGGCGTGGGGATCGATCTCGTGGAGATCGGCAGGATCGAAAACGTCCTGAAAAAATGGGAGGAGAAGTTCCTCTGCCGGATCTATTCGGCGGAGGAGATCCGGTACTGTAACGGTCAGGCGCGCCCGGCGGTCCATTTCGCCGCCCGCTTTGCCGTGAAGGAGGCCTTTCTGAAGGCCATCGGTCTGGGGATGGGCGGCGGTGTTCGTTTTCGCGATATTGAAACGACCCATGACGAGATGGGAAAGCCGATGCTCAAGCTTGCCGGCGGGGCAAGCTCTTTTCTTGAGGCCCGCGAGATCCGGGCGGCTCATCTGACCATTTCTCATACGAGCGCCCATGCGACGGCGGTCGTCATTCTCGAACGGTGAAAGGGTGCGGAATCGTTGTGGCTGCGGAGCGAGCTTCGGTGGTGTTGATTTCAAAAAGTCCCGCCGAGACCGTCCGGATCGGACGGATTCTGGGTGAAGGTCTGAAAGCGGGCGATGTTGTCGCGCTGACGGGGGAACTGGGGGCGGGCAAGACCTGCCTCACCCAGGGCATAGCCCGCGGGCTCGGTGTTCCGGAGAACTATGCCGTCACCTCGCCGACCTTTACGCTGATCAACGAGTATCCGGGACGGGAGGCGGCCCTCTTCCATGTCGATCTCTACCGTCTGCAAAGCGCCGCCGATCTCGCCGATACGGGATATGAAGAGTACCTTTCCGGCGGAGGCGTCATGGTCATCGAATGGGCGGAGAAGATCCCGGGCGCGGTTCCGGATGGGGCCGTTTGCGTCGCGTTGACCTATCTGGAAGAGAATGCAAGAAAAATGGAGCTTTCCGGTTGCCGGGATCGCGTCGGCCGCTGGGAGCGGATACTCAAAGAAGGAGGATGTTAGCAGATGGCTCTGGTGGTTCAGAAGTACGGCGGTACTTCGGTCGGCAATCTCGACAAGATTGCGAATGTGGCGAAGAAGGTGATCCGGACGAAAGAAGAGGGGAATGACGTGGTCGTCGTCCTGTCGGCGATGTCGGGGGAAACGGATCGTCTGATCCAGCTTGCGCAGAAGGCCGCGGACGAGCCCGATCCCAGGGAGTACGACGCACTGATCTCCACCGGCGAGCAGGTTACGGTCACGCTGCTGGCGATCATGCTGAACGGGATGGGATGCCCGGCGAAATCCTTCCTCGGGTTTCAGGTTCGGGTCCACACCGATCAGGCCTTCAAAAAGGCCCGAATCCTGGATGTGGATACGGAGGCGATCCGCGCTGAACTGAAGAAGGGGATCGTTGTTGTAGTTGCCGGATTCCAGGGCATCGATCCGGAAAACAACATCACCACGCTGGGGCGGGGAGGGTCGGATACCAGCGCCGTGGCCCTGGCTGCCGCGCTCAAGGCCGATGTTTGCGACATCTATACCGATGTGGACGGCGTGTACACCACCGATCCCAACATCTGCAGCAATGCCCGGAGGCTGGACCGGATCACCTACGATGAGATGCTGGAGATGGCCAGGGCCGGTGCCAAGGTGCTCCAGCCGCGCTCCGTTGAGCTGGCCAAAAAATTCAATGTGCCGGTCTATGTCAAGTCTTCGTTCACGGATGAAGGGGGAACTTTGGTGACCAGGGAGGAAAAGGAGATGGAGAAGGAAGTGGTGTCCGGCGTAACCTATGACCGGGATCAGGCGAAAATCACGGTGATTCATGTCCCGGACCGGCCCGGCGTGGCGGCCCGGCTCTTCATGCCCCTTTCGGAAAAGAACATTCTCGTCGATATGATCATTCAGAATGCGAGCATCCAGGGGCATACGGATCTTACCTTCACGGTTTCCCGGAAGGATATTCGTGAAGCGACGCGGATCATTTCCGAAGTGGTTCGGGATGTGGGCGCGGAAAAGCTGGAGGTCGACGACAATGTGGCGAAGGTTTCCATCATCGGCGTCGGCATGATCAGCCACTCCGGTGTTGCGGCCCGGATGTTCGATACGCTCGCCCGCGAGGGGATCAACATCATGATGATCAGCACCTCCGAGATTAAGGTCTCCTGTGTCGTAGAGGCGAAGTATACGGAACTGGCCGTGACGGTTCTGCACGACGCCTTCGGTCTGGGGAAGGAACCCTGAATGCTTGTTTCCGAGGGACAGAAGTTGGGCGCCCTGACGGTTCTGATGCTCTCCCTGTTCTATTACGGGTTCTCCCTTCACCATGCCCGGCAGCCGGTTCTGGAATCACCCATCCCCTGGGGACGCCAAGAGTCGGAGAGTGTGGCGATCGAGGTCCGTGGCAGTGGGGCGGAGGGGATCTATTTTATGCCGAAAGGGACAGCGTTTGATCACATATCTAAAGCCGCCGGCATGCCGGAAGGCCATTCGAGGTTGCGTAGTCCGGAGTGGGGGATTTCAGACGGCGCCCTGCTGGTGATCTCCCCTGCGGGAGAAGTGACCATCGGTGAAATGTCTGCCGCCGGGAGGCTTGCCTTGGGTCTCCGGGTCGACCTCAACCGCGCCTCGGAGGAGGATCTTTCGCTGGTGCCCGGCATCGGCGACCGAATGGCGGCGCAGATCATCCAATTGCGCCTGGAAAAGGGTGCGTTCCGCGATCTCTCGGATCTCATGACCGTGCCCGGGATTAAAGAAAAGAAGTTGAACAGTCTGAAGGATTATCTGATGGTAAGGCGGGCATGGGGACAGATTTGAAATCTGTCCCCACAGTTTCAGGGGGTCCCGTTTCTGCCTCTGTATTGGTCGAACAAATTCAGGACGCGCTCCACGTACGTCTGGGTCTCTCGATAGGGGGGGATGCGGTTGTTATTCCGCAGGACGGCGTTTTCGCCTGCATTGTAGGCCGCGAGGACGAGGGGGAGATTGCCGTTGAAGAGATTCATGAGGTAGCGGAGATAGCGGACGCCACCGTCGATATTGGTTTCAGGATGGAAGGCATCCCGGACCTGCAGCGAGGCCGCCGTAGCCGGCATTAGCTGCATCAAGCCTTGGGCTCCGACCGGTGAGATGGCCAGGTGGTTGAAGTTCGATTCCGCCTTGATGACAGCTTTGACCAGGGAGGAGTCGACGCGGTATTTTGACGAAACCTTGGAGATCAGATCATCGTAGCCGGCCATATCCCCTTTCAACTGGAAGATGACCCTTTTTTCCTTCATCACGAGGACATAGGGAGCACCGTGCTCCGTGGGAATGTTGGTCAGATGGATGACTCCTTCGGAATCCGTATACTTGTAGATATCCGCATAACATGCGGCGGCGGTGAAGAACAGAAGGCTCATCACAAGCAAAAGCAGAAATATTTTTGGACACATTATTTTTCTTGCATGACCTGTTGCCGACATATCCCCTCCGCTTGATTATCAATATACTTGAACCATTTCAGGAAATCAAGGTTTTTATCCCGCTGGTGAAGACCGCGATCTTCCGCTGTTGATTTTGCGGCTATATTCCTTTATAAATGAAGCGGGGAAGCATCTGATCAGCCGCTGAGGTCTCCATCCGGACCGGGGCAAGTTTCTCTGGGACGAGAAGAACCGGGCCATCTTCCTCAAGGTTGCGGAGAAGTGCTACCTACCGGCGACCCGGATGTTTGCGGAGCTGATCGCCGCCCATCCTTCATTCAAGATCACCTTGTCCATGTCCGGGACGTTTCTGGAGCAGGCGGAACTTTACCGGCCCGACGTGATCCGGGCGCTCCAGGCGCTGCTGGATGCCGGAGAAAAGAACGCTCAGGTCGAGTACATCGACGAGACCTATTACCACTCCCTGACCAGCCTCTTCGAAGATCCACTGAGGATGGAGTTCCGGGAACAGGCATCCCTGCATCGGGAGATGATGAAGAGGCTCTTTGGGATCTTTCCGACCTCGTTTAGGAACACCGAACTGATGTACAATAACCCGATCGCCGAAGCGGTGGCCGACATGGGCTACCAATCGATCCTCTGCGAGAAGCGGGACGACATGTTCAGCGGCGAAGGAGAAGGGGAGGCAGTCTCCCCCAACGCCGTCTTCCGCGCCAGGGATACGAACCTCATCGTCATCCCCCGGAACCGGGAGCTGAGCGACGACATCGCCTTCCGCTTTCCCCATGCCCCTATCACGCCGGAGACCTATGCGCAGTACATCGCCCGGGTCGACGGCGAGGCGGTGATGCTGGGCTACGATTTCGAGCACATCGGCGAGCACATCTGGAGTAACCTCGGAATCTTCGATTTCTGGCGGGGTCTGCCGAAGGCGTTGGAGAAACATGAAAGCATCGTCGCGGCGACGCCGACCGAGATCGCACGGAGGTTCAAGGATGCGCCGTGCCCGACCCTCAACATCCACGGGCTGGCCACCTCCTCTTGGGCGGATGCCGGCCGGAACACCTTCGGCTGGCTGGGAAACCCCACGCAATATGAGCTGTTCCGGGACATCGAGCGGATGGAAACGGCGGCGCGGCGGGCGGGGGGTGAATACCTGACCCAGTGGCGACACCTGACCACCTCCGACCATGTCTATTTTCTACACGAGCGGATCGGAGAGGATCATGCGGTCCATGCCTACTTCAACCCGTATGAGAACTCGATTGCACGGCCGACGCATGTCCTCACCCGAAAAATCGACGATCTGGAAACCCTCATTCGGCGTTTTGTAGTCCTCAAGAAGAAGGAGACGACGGCCATCCTGATCATCTCTCCGGAGACGGGAAGGCTGCCCGAGGACATGGGTGCGCTCGCCCGGTTTGTCTCCGGCAAGAGCGGGGGACAGGGGGAGGTGGTTTCCGCGCTCTGCGAGGGCCTCACCGAACGGGGGATCGATGTTCATCTGGTACTCCTCAACCTGAAGAAACGGTTTCAGCGGGAGGCGCAGATGAACGAACTTCAGTGGCGGGAGGTGCGCTACAAGATCGATTCCGACAAGATCCACCTGGTCAGCTCTTCGATCTTCGCCGACAACCTGAGCGCCTACGCGGGCGACCCGATCCTGACCGCCGTGGAATTCCAGCGGGAGATCGTGAACAACGTCATCAAAACGGTTAGGGCGCGCAGCGAGGGGAGGCTGATCATCCACAGCCACGACTGGATGGCCGGGGGGGTGATTACCGCCTACGCCAATGCGACCGGCCTGCCGATCCTCCATACGGTGCACAACGTTTTCACGGCCTGCCTTCCGCTGGATCTGCTGGGCGGGATCAGTCTTGGCAGTCTCTCCGATCGGCTCTATTTCAACGAGACGTACGGGAAGGCATGCGTTGACTGCCAGGCGACCGCGATCAAGAATGCCACCATGATTAATTTCGTCGGCGAGAAATTCCTGCGGGAGGTTGTCGAGGACTACTTTCTGGACCGGGATCTCGTGCCGCCGAGTGTTCGCCACGAGGTCAAGGAGAAATACGCCCATGGCGCCGCCCGGGCAATCATGAATGCACCTGCTTCGCAGATGTACCCGGAGCGGTGCGGGGCGCTGGTTCGGAAGTACGGGCCGGACGACAACGTGCTGGATGCAAAGAGGGAGAATCTCGTCGCCTTTCAGAACAGGACCGGTCTGACGGTCAATCCCGACGCGCTGCTCTATTTCTGGCCCTCGCGTCTCGACCCCTTTCAGAAGGGGGTCGAGCTTCTTGAAGAGATCTGCATTTCGTTTACAAGGCGATATCCGGAGGTGCAGATCGCCATCGTGGCGGACGGGATAAACAACGACCGGACCCATGTGGATATCCTGGGCGGGATCGCCTGGAGTTCCGGCGGCCGGATCACCTGCCAGCCCTTCAGCGAGGAGATCTCTCTGCTGGGATACGCCGCCGCCTGCGACGTTTTTGGCGCATCTCTCTATGAGCCTTGCGGCCAGATCGACCAGGTGGGCAATCTCTTCGGCGCGACGGCCACTAACCGGGATACCGGCGGTTACCACGACAAGATCCGCGAATTAAGGCTCAAGGCGGATGGCGCCCCGCAGGATGTCGGCAACGGGTTCCTTTTCCGGGATTACGATGCCGGAGGCCTCTGGTACGCACTGGAAAAGAGCCTGGCTTTTCATCGAATGCCGTTCGGCATCCGCGAGAAGCAGCTCAGACGGATCATGCGGGAGGCGCGCGAACAATACAGCCTCGGCCACATGGTTGCCGAATACATCCGGATCTACGAAAAACTCAACGGCGCCCGGCCGCTTCAGTAGACTCTCGCCGGGAGCCGCTCGATCGGGGACGGGATCGACGGTTCCCGGCCATGCCGTAAGCCCCATCCCGGCGGAATAGTTGTCTTCAGGTCGAAAAGCTCCGCCGGACGCGGTCCGCGATCTCTCGCACGTGCCGCATCGCCTCGCCCTCGTCGATCGTCAGAAGCTTCCGGTTCTGCATGACGACTCTACCGTTGATCAGGACCGTATCCACGTCCGCGCCGTTCACCGCATAGACCAAGTGGGAGTATTCATCATACATGGGCGTCAGGTGCGGTTTGTTCATATCCACAATGCACAGATCCGCCTTTTTCCCCACCTCCAACGTGCCGATCAGGGAATCGAGCCCCAACACTCGGGCGCCGTCACAGGTCGCCATCCGGATGACAGTACGGGCGGACATCACGGTGGGATCGAGACGGGCCGATTTCTCCAATTTGGCTGCCGTGTCCATCTCCTGGAACATATCCAGATTGTTGTTGCTGGCGCAGCCGTCCGTCCCCAAACCGACGACAATCCCCCGTTTCAGCATGGCGGAGATGGAGGCCACGCCGGAGGCCAGCTTCATATTGCTCTCGGGGTTGTGGACGACCTTGCAGCCGCGATCGGCAAAGAGACCCATATCCTCCTCATCCATCACGACGCAGTGAAATGCGATGAACCGCTCGTCCAGCAGACCGATCTCCTGAAGGAACGCGGTCGCCCGTTTGCCGAATTTTTCTCTCAACTGTTTCGCCTCCGCCTTGTTTTCCAGAAAATGCGTCGCCAGCGGAATATGATAACGATCGGCCAGGGCCTTGCACGCGATCAGAAGTTCCGGTGAACAGGTATAAAGGGAGTGGGGTTCCACCATGATATTGATGAGGGGGTCGTCGGCCCATTTCTGAATCAGTTTTTCGGTACAGGCCAACCCTTCCGCGGGCGTTTTAAAATTGGGGGAGGGAAAATCGAAAAGAACCTCCCCCAGGAGACAGCGCATCCCGGCCTTTTTGGCCGCTTTGGCTGCTTCCTCCTCGAAAATATACATGTCGGAGAAGGTTGTCGTTCCCGATTTGATCATCTCCGCACAGGCTAGCATACTTCCCCAATAGGCGAGCTCGGGATCCGCATTTCGGGCCTCGGCCGGGAAGATATAGTCGTTGAGCCACTCCATCAGTTCCATGTCGTCGGCGATTCCGCGAAAGCAGGTCATGGCCGCGTGGGTGTGGGCGTTGACGAGGCCGGGCATGATGATTGAGTCCGGAACATCAATTGTTACCCGACCCCGGTATGCGGACAGGATATCTTCCTTCCTGCCCAGCGCGACAATCGTATCTTTATCGACGGCGATTGCACCGCCCTCAAGTTTCGAGTCCATGTTATTCACCGTCAGAACCGTTCCGCCGGTAATCAGAATATCCACCGTTTCAGCCATTGGCACTCCTTGATCAACAATAATGTGACGCTCATATCATAAGAATCTTGAATTCACAAACGGCCCGCCTTATGGTGGAAACCCGCTTCAATGATCCGGCCTGCAATTCTGCGAACCTCTTCCATGACCGCCGCAAGTTCGATCTGAAGAAGGCGGCGTTCCTTCATGACGATCCTCCCGCCGATGATGCTGGTCACCACGTCGGCCCCGCGGGCCGCATAGACGAGGTGCGAAAAGGGGTGGTAAAGGGGTGTAAAGTGCGGTTTCCTCATGT
>JAPLJX010000358.1:2624-8113 GCA_026388375.1 Deltaproteobacteria bacterium | reverse complement strand
TTTTGGATGTCCACCAGGATGATGTCCGCCTCCTTGCCCGGGGTGATGGAACCGATCCGGTCCGCCATACCTAGGACGCGCGCCCCGCCGATGGTCGCCATCTCGACAACCTTCTCCGCCGGCAGTACAGTCGGATCTCCGGAGAAAACCTTGTGAAGCTTTGCGGCCATCGCCATCTCGCCAAAGAGATCGAGATCGTTGTTGCTCGCACAGCCGTCCGTCCCCAGCCCCACGTCGATCCCCCGGCGCAGCATCTCCGGCACGGGGGCTACGCCTGCGCCAAGCTTCATGTTGCTCTCCGGGTCATGCGCTACCTTGACCTTGCCTGCCGCAAGAAAACGCTCCCGGATCAGACGGACCTCCTCACGGGTCTCCGCCAGGTGGATCTGAAAAGAGACCCCGGTGCGG
The DNA here is from genome assembly GCA_026388375.1 of Deltaproteobacteria bacterium. GTDB lineage: Bacteria > Desulfobacterota > Syntrophia > Syntrophales > UBA5619 > UBA5619. The sequence continues at coordinate 7,705 of JAPLJX010000358.1, read as the reverse complement.
CGCGCCATGGCCTTGACGGTCTGCAAGGTTTCCGGCAAGCAGGTATAGGCAGAGTGACAGACCAGGGCCGGGGTGACAAGCGGGGAACGATCGCGCCACCGCTCAACGAAACGTTCCGCAATGGCGGCATGTTCGGAAAGTCCAGGCCGGTCGGGCGTCGGGAGATCGATGAACCCCTGGGCGATGACGCCACGCATTCCCGTCGCGATTGCCGCCCGGCCGACCTCTCCCTCGAAAAAATATCCGTCGCAGAAGGTCGTGGTCCCCGAGAGGATCATCTCGGCGATGGCCAGCATCGCGCCGGCATACACGGTCTTTCGGTCGATAAACTTCGCCTCGGCGGGAAAGATGTGGTCGTTGAGCCAGGTCATCAGCGGAAGGTCGTCGGCCATGCCCCGGAAGCAGGTCATCGCAAGGTGGCTGTGGACGTTCACCAGTCCCGGCATCACGATGCAGCCCGAGGCGTCGACGACCTTGCGGGCGGTTATAGAAGAGGAGAGGGAAGGGGGCCCCGGTTGAACAAAGAGGATCTTTCCGTCGCGGATCCCGATGACCTGATTATCCAGGATCAGACCGGGCGGCGCCATCGTCAGAAGCGTACCACCGGTGATCAGGATGTCGGGTTTTTCATGATCGGTGTTCATGGAAAATCACCACGGGAAATTCATCGTAGATTCGCACAATACACGGTGAAATTCCAATAAAAGATCACGAATGAATCCCTTGACACCTTTTTTCGGAAAGCATATAGATTTCCCGCACAATGATACCGGCCCGGGTGGCGGAACTGGTAGACGCAAGGGACTTAAAATCCCTCGGTCCTTGAGGCTGTGCGGGTTCGATTCCCGCCCCGGGCACCAAATAAAAGTAAGGGGTTAGATGATTATGTCTGAACCCTTACTTTTTGGTTAAAAAGAATCACGTAAGCACCACGTAAGCAGTAGGAACATAAAAAAGGCGGGTGTGAGAGCACCCGCCCGGCTGACGCATTAGCGTTTTGTATGGTTATTTCAAAATATTATTCCCCCCCCCTCATGCTTTTTTATCGTAAACTTATGAACGGCAAAAGGTTTTTCTGTTCCTGCAGCTATGATTTCTATTTTTGCTTCACCCTCGGATTGTATTTTGAATGGCGAAATGGCGATCCCAATATTAGCACTTAACGAGTCTTTATTTTTTCCCGTATCTTTTGGGCCCCCCTTCATTTCGAGGTTTATCGTTTCGCTTATGGGTCCTGTAACTATCACTTGAAAATTAGACGGAATGCTGTTTTGTTGTGCTTTTTTGATTATTACAAAAAGACATAGTTTTGGAAGAATAAAGGGTAGAAAAGGCACCGTAATTTCTTGATTATAAATTCCCATTAAAGAAATTTTATTACCAGCCTCTGCCCGTATGTCATCGCATAATATAGTTGTAATTTCTGCTGTATTTTTTGACATGGTTAGCCTCTTGGTCTCAATAATGATGTTCTGACCCCCGACCAATTTTCATAGCGAGCGGGCAGAAACTGACCATAACTTTGGTCAGTTTCTGCAGTATTTGCTTGTAGAAGAATCAGATTTGGCTTAGCGGAAGAGGCGTGAAGAGTCTTCGGCATTCTTACGCGAAGTTGGCCGCTTGATGACGCGTAGGTGGTTGGGGAAGGAATTGATTCGCCGTCTTCCGCCATAACCTTTAAGATCAATTCTTTTGCACCCTCGAGCTCTCTCAATGCTTCTTCTGGAGTGCTGCCGAAGGCATTGAGATTTTCAATCTCCGGAACGGTTGCTATAAAAACCTGGTCCTGTTCGCTCCAATTAATCATTACGGAATGTTTAGTCTTCATCGCCCCTCTCGATGCCATTTGAGGACACCCAATCCATTAACCACCTTACCTGATAAGGTTGGGCTTTGCCGTTTGGTCCTTCCTGGACCGGGTATTTTGCCGTTGGTAGTTTTGTTCTTTTATATGCTTTGTGAGATCCCTTGCCGCCCCTATCTACAAATTCATAGCACTCAAAAAGGGTGCAGAGTTCATCAAAAGTGATATTCTGCGGTGCCGATCGTGCTTTGCTTTTCAATTTTTCAATAGATGACATTCGCTTGGTACCAAATGTGGAACCACTATGTCAAGAGAAAAAAAGTGTGCGAGAAATACGACGTGACCTTATCATGTTTTTAAGAAATGTCAATTTTCGACTTTTCTGCTTTAACCGGAATCGGAAGAAGAGGGGAAAGGTTGAATGTGCTCAAAAACAAACCGGGCAGCCCGAAAGCTACCCGGTCGGTTCATTTGATGGCGCCGCCCTGGTTGCGGTTATGCAGACAACCCGCCCCGGATTACCGTCAATTTCTGCGCCCCGTATCGATTGCCGTATCGCTCAGCATATCGTTTTTGTGAGTTCGCAATAAATTGTTGGTGCTCTTTTATCGCATCCTCGCTATTTGTGATCCCGTTCCGTATTGATTTGAAGGTGTCCGCGTCCGGTGTGCGTTTAAGCCATTCCGTTTGTGTCTCCATCCATTCCTTGATCGACTTGATCCGTTCCTCATTCCATTCGATGTCATGCTTGATTTGCTTTTTAAAATCTGCCTCGGATGAAAAAAACAACATAATCCACCTCCCATAAAAAAAGACCGTGAGAATGCCTGGCCCCGGTTGATGTTATGCTACTAAGCCCTGTTCATCAATCCTTGTTAGGCAAAATTCCGCCTTTTCCCTGATGATTTGTGCCAGCGAGAGAAGCGGGTTGCTTGGCCCGTCACTCGTATTCTCATCCTTGCTCATGCTCATGTCTTCAAGAACATTCGCCATGGTATGAATATGATATAATGCAGTTTCGACTTGCCGGAAAATTTCTTGGCTTTCCTTTGGTTCCGTCTTTTTCATGCTGTCACCCCCTGGCAATAGTCAACAACTAAATTCTTAAAGGCCCTCAATCTTTCCTCTCGAGGCTCGATTTCAGACATTTTATGAAGCGTTGCCTTATTAGTGGCGATCAATGTTTTTAACAGCGGTTTCACCTCAACACCGATTTCCCGCGCAAGGCCCCATGCAATACAAAAGTCCTTTCGCGCCCTTGTCTCATCTGACCACGGTTTCCTTATTTTCTTTTCCATCTCCCCCTCCATGAATGAAAAAACGCCCGAAGATCTTCCCGGTCCATGAGTGAACCGCCCGGCCGTCACCGGCTCGGGGATCTTCAGGCATTGTTTTGAAGTCGTCTGTTTCATAGCTCATGGTTCGGAAATATTAAGAACTCATATAACCGCTACAGGTTCATAAGTCAAGAATAATTATTGACCCCACAAGGAGCATGATTTATATATGCTTATGCCTACTGAAAAGCCGATTCTTAACTTTGCCATAGACGATGATCTTCTGAAGCGGATCGATGATTTCCGCTATGATAACCGCATCAGTTCTCGCTCTGAAGCTATCCGCCGCCTGATCGAAGAGGGTTTGAAAGGTGCCGAACCCTCCAAGCCCCAGCCCAAAAAGAAGTAATCCCCACTTTTCGCCCTAAGATATGCGTGCGCAATTCAAAACACAGGAGGTATCAGGCATGGTGCGATTTGTTCCCAACCCCGATTTTAACATCAAGGATGTCGTTAAGAGCGCAAAAGGAAAGTTCACCTGCGTGAAGTACGGGGAGGAGTTCAAGAAAACGGGGCTCACACCCCCAGACGGCGAACCCGGCGTTGTCTGCCCTAAGTGTGGGTTCGTTCATAAGATTAAATGCTGATCGAATAAACCGATACAATTCCTCGTTGGTTGTTCCCTCAGGAATGAAGGGCGATATGTCGTCAAGCATTGCCATGAGCTTCGAATTGTCCAATTTAATGTCTATTTGCATTGCTGTTACTCCTTTTTTCTATTCCGCCGTGGTGGAAATGCTTATTTTCGCCTCCAGGACGCTTTCCCTCTTCCCGGACAGGTTCAACCTCCGTCTCGGGGCGAGATAACGCCACGCGCCCGGCAAAGCGTAAGCCGTCCGGGGTTGTTTTCTTGTCTCCCCCGGCCCCCTGTGATATGAATCTGCTGCCGCTACAACAAATCCAGAAAGGGGCCGAGGAAGATGGCTATTGTTGACAGATTCGTTGAATGCCGAACTTCCCTAATTTTGAAAGGAGCTTAAAATGAAAAGAGACATGGAGTAGAAAAATATGTCATCACTTATTTTTTATACGGATAAACACGAAGCCTTGGTAGTAACCGATACCCTTCTTGTGCGAAAAGAGGCCGGGCTGTCCGGAACAATTCAATTTTGTTCCAAGGCCTTTTTTATCCCACACATCAACATGATTCTCGCAAGTACCGGGATCGCTGGATTCGCTGATAACTGGCTTGCTTATTTTAATAGCAATTTGATTGTTAGGGATGTTGAAGATCTCGCTCGGCGTGCTCCACCCATTCTTTCTGAAGGATTCGAGAGGTATAAACATCATTTCGTCCCCCTCTTCTCCGGTGATTTGAATAGAGTCACGGTCTATCATTTTGGATTCTCCCTTAAAGATGCCAAGATTAAAGCCTATGCCCACAGATCAACAAATAATTTCGAGCCGGAATTGCGACCATATGGCATGGCTACAAAACCGCCATGCGAATTACCGCAAGAACCTTTTGACCCCATAGACATAATTCCATCACTGATGGAAAAACAACGAGCTGAACAAGAAGCCCTCCCCGAAGCGAAGCGCCTTGGTATCGGCGGAGAAATGCTTGCTTTGCATCTCACGAACAATGGTTGCAACTCCTTTAAAATTGGTCAATTTAAGGACCATCAACAATAATAAATAAACCGATAACCAACACCTTCGCATTTAATCATCCTTAAACTTTTCCCCATTCTTATACCGCTTCCCGGATCCGTTCCCTGAATGCCTCTGGGGTAAACCCAATCTGCTCGCATACGGCATTATGGAGCACGGCCAGGGTAGTTACCCTTAGCCATAAACCGTATTCCCCGACGTGCAACGGCCGTTGAGGGGATTGTCAAGGGCGGTAAGCGATAGCATTACGACACTCCCGCCAATCGGCGCAGTTCAGCTTTTAAGGGCTTGACGATCTCGCGGGCTAATTGTTCCGGGGATTTCTT
>JAPLJX010000358.1:0-2619 GCA_026388375.1 Deltaproteobacteria bacterium | reverse complement strand
CCGCCCGAAGCTTTCACGCCCAATTTGCCATCCCGCCCGCGGGTGAGAGGCATAACCGCTTCCGGCCCCGCCTCACCCATCACACCCATGCCGCGCGCCATAGGGAAGAAAGTCGGCCTGTCAACGACCCCACCACCGGCGAAGGGAGTCACGTTTCCGCGGTTAAAGACGCCGCCTTTGGCCCAGCCACCACCAAAGTCTGCCCATCCCGCGCCTAAATCGTCCAGGCCGGCGCCAAGGTCGCTCATCCCGCCGCCAAGGTCTTCCATGCCCCCGCCAAGATCTTCACCCATGCCGCCCATATCGCCGCCAAGGGTATCCATGCCCCAACCCAAGTCGCTCATCCCGCCGCCAAGGGTGGTCATCCCGCCGCCAAGAGACGAAATTCCGCCGCCATTATAGAAATTGTATTCATTCTGCTGTGCATTGCCAGTAGGGTTATAATTGCCTGTGTCGCCGCCCCGTGACCCGCCTCCACTGCCAGACTGCTGATTGACTGTCACCGTCACCGTCTTGCTCTGAATGCTGTCCAACAGGGACTTTATGGCCATAAGGGGTCCGCTGGCCTTGTCACTCACCGTCATGGCGATCTCTTTATCCATTTTGAGCATGATTTCCGAGAGATCGGTTATTTGTTTTGTGTAGGCGGTCATCTTCCCTTTTGCAGATTCCATCTCCGTCGCTAATTCAGAGGCCCAGGTTTTGTTCTTGTCTATTTCCGCCTGTTTCGCCTCCACCATTCTATTTTGTTCTTTTACGATTTCCTCCTGCGCTTTGTCCGTCAACCCCATAGCCGTCTGGATTGTCGTTTGCTGTGTTATCCATTCCTTCCCGTCATTGGTAACGACATTAGTCAGCTCGGCCTGTGCCTTTTTGTAAGCCTCAAGCCCCTTAATCCGTTCATCGCCGGATGACTTCATGGCGGCGTTGTAAATGTCCTCAGCCGCTTTTTGCTTCATGTAGTAAATCGTATAATCCGTGGCGGCCTTGCCCTGAGCGATCATCAACTTTTCTTGTAGGGATGCCTGCGCCTCGGTAGCCCCGCGCCGTTGATCTGCGATGCTTTTTTCAAGGGTCGCAAGTTCCTTTTCGCGGGTCGCCATCATCAAAATAGATTTCGCATGCTGCGCGGACAGGGCGTCATAGTAGGTCTGCCATCCAGCGAGGCGGGTAACAAGATACTCTTTTTCCGTTTTGAGGATTGCGGCCTGGGCCTCAAGTTGGGACTTTGGTGTCGTCAGAGCCCCGGATTCTTTCATGGCTTGCGCGACGGCCTTTTCCCCGGCGATCCGGGCGTCATAGACCGTTTTCAAAGCGGCGGTGTAAGTAGTCAGTGCCGCCGTCATTTCAACAACGGTGACATTCTCCGCCTTCAGTGATGTGGCGAATGCGCTCCCTGCGATCTTGATTTGCTCCGCGCCGTATGCCTGCATGACCTTTAAGAGGGCATCCATGGCCTTTGATGTTTCTTCGATGACTTTTGCCTGTTCCTTTTGGGCCTCTGCTGCTGCCTTTGCGGCCGCCTCTTGTTTGCCGATGGAAAGGCCAAAGGCGTCCGTTGAATCGTCCGCCTTTACGGTTGCTTTCTGGAATGCGTCCGTGCCAGCGGTCATGAGGGCAAAACTCGCCTGAGATTTACCGGCAAGATCAACAGCGGCCGCTCCGGCGGTCTTTGCCTCCTCTGCCCATGCAGCCGCATACGACGCCCATTTCTTAGACTCTTCCCCGAATGTCACGGCAGCTTTATAGGCATACCAGTACTCATTTAATTTTGCTATCGCGCCATACATCTGAATAGCACCCGCCGCCATCGCTTGAAAGGATGCATAAACCCCTACCCCTGCCTGGATAAACTTTTGCCCCATTTCCAGTTGCAGATTTTGCATATTAACTTTGAGCGTTTCCATCTCATCGGCTACCGATTTCGTTTTCTCAGTCGTCCGTCCCTGGATGTCATGGACGCGCTCCATCACCATTGCCAAAAGCGCCGCAGATTTCTCCGCATCGGTCATCTTGTCAGCCGCTTCCCCGTAACGATCCTTGAGGTCGATCACACCAACGGCCAGTTTAATCGTCTTCTCTTTCCCTGTTTCCATGGCCGAGGCAAGCGTTCTGAATGCCTCGTTTGCGGTCGTTCCCATGACATCCTTGAGGACTACCGCCGCCTTCGCCAGTTGATACATCTGATCGGGGGTCATCTGCTTGGCGAGGCCCTGCATGGCGACTTCCGCAGCCGTAGCCATAGAGATCATTCCTTCGCCGATCTCGCGGATTTTCCCCGTAATGACCGTCGCCGTGGTGCGGTACTGTTGTGACAGACCGTTAAGCATCTGCATATTTTCGTTATAGCCAGCGGCAGCCTCGGCCATATTCCAGCCCTTTTGGACCAAAGACCAAGCCGCGTAAATGGCAGCGGAGGCGGCGATCCAATTTGACTTGAGCTTGTCAAGGAGGGACTCGTGCTCCCCGAATTGCTGCTTTATATGAAAATGAAAAATAACCCCATACTATTAAATACATTCACTGTTGATGATCAGCTTGGATCGTGATTTTTATATTCGTGGTCGCCACTGAGGACGCCGACAATTCGTTGTGCAAAAGCTGACCGGTCATGTTATT
>JAPLJX010000447.1:5505-25388 GCA_026388375.1 Deltaproteobacteria bacterium | reverse complement strand
CCGGCCGGATTCCGGGGACATATCCCCCGTATTTTTTCATGTTGTCTGCCACATCCACCGGATTGAAGGTCACCGCCGTGTAGAAAAAGCAGAAGAAAACGATGAAGGCCACGTAGAGCATCTCATAACCGACCCGACCCGGGATCATTGCATCCGCCACGGACTTCATCCAGGGATGGGGAATAAAATTGGCGATCGTCGCCGGAAACATGATGATCGAAGAGGCAAAGATCGGCGGGATGACGCCGGCCGTATTGACCTTCAGGGGAAGATGGGTCGACTGACCGCCGTACATCTTCCTCCCGACCACCCGTTTCGCATACTGTACGGGGATCCGTCTCTGACCGCTCTCGACAAAAACGATTACGCCGACGACCAGCACCATCATCAGGATCAGAATGATGATGAAGAAAATTCCCATCTCCCCCGAGGCAAGGAGGCGGAAGGTATTGATGATCGCCTCCGGGCCTCGGCAGACGATACCGGCGAAGATGATCAGCGAGATGCCGTTCCCGATCCCCTTTTCGGTGATCTGTTCACCAAGCCACATGATAAATGCGGTGCCGGAGGTCAAGGTGATCACCGTCATCAGACGGAATGCCCAGCCTGTATTGATCACGATCGAAGATCCTGTGGGGCCCGCCATGTTTTCCAGACCGATGGCAATTCCAAAGCCCTGGATCAAGCTGAGAACAACCGTACCGTACCGCGTGTACTGCGTAATCTTTCTCCGACCCGCCTCGCCTTCCTTGGAAAGCTTCTCCAGGTAGGGGATCGCCACGGTCAGAAGCTGGAGGATGATCGATGCGCTGATGTAGGGCATGATCCCCAGCGCAAAGACCGAAAGATTGCTCAGGGCGCCGCCTGCAAACATATCAAAGAGACCGAGAAGAGAACCCTTGGCCTGCTCGAAGAAGGCCGCGAGCGCCGCCGTATCGATCCCGGGCGTCGGCACATGGGCGCCGATCCGGTACACCGCCAGGAGGAGAAACGTAAAGAGAATTCTCTTCTGGAGTTCCGGTATCTTGGAGATATTCTTTAAGCCTTCTAACAAATCAGATGACCTCTACAATGGTGCCGCCCGCGGCTTCGATCTTCGCCCTTGCCCCACAACTGACCTGATCGACGTTGACGGAGAGGGCGAAATTGATCTCCCCGTTTCCCAGAACCTTGACCCCATCTACTCTTCCCGATACCAGACCGACCGCCGTCAGGGTGTCGCGATCCACGACGGATCCCTGCTGAAATCTCTTCAACTGCTCAATATTGACGATCGCGATGATGCGCCTCATCGGATTCTTGAATCCCCGCTTGGGCAGCCTTCGGGAAAGGGGCATCTGCCCCCCTTCAAAACCGGGACGTACACTGTGTCCTGAACGGGCGTTCTGGCCCTTTGCACCCTTGCCGGCCGTCCCCCCGTGTCCCGAACCATCGCCGCGACCGACCCTCTTTTTCTTTTTCCGCGAACCTTCCGGCGCCCTCAACGTTCCCAGATTCATTTCCCGTTCCCCTCAACTTCCACCGCAGCCACCAGGTGACAGACCTTCCGGATCATTCCGCGGATTTCCGGTGTATCATTCAGCACCACGCTTCGGTTGACCTTGCCCAGTCCCATTCCACGAACGACCCTGCGCTGAGCCTCCGGCCTGCCGATGCAACTATGAATCAATGTAATCTTGAGCATTTTACCCAAAGCCTGTCCCTCTCAGCCTTAATTTTCGGCAGCACCTTTGCCTCTGGCGGCAAGGATCTCGGATGGCGCCCTCAACTGGCACAGTCCTTCAATGGTCGCCTTGACCAGGTTGTGCGGATTATGCGATCCCAGGCACTTCGTCAGGATATTGCGAATACCGGCCACTTCCAGTACCGCGCGCACCGCCCCTCCCGCAATCAGCCCGGTCCCTTCCGAGGCGGGCTTCAGCAGCACCTTTCCGGCGCCGTAATGGCCGATAACGCTGTAGGGGATCGTCCGATTTTCTACTGCGACCCGGATCATCGCCTTCTTGGCCTGCTCCATGCCCTTGCGAATCGCCTCCGGGACTTCATGGGCTTTGCCAAGACCGGCGCCGACGGATCCCTTCCCATCGCCGACCACGACCACGGCACTGAACCGGAAGCGTCGCCCGCCCTTCACCACTTTGGCTGTTCTGTTTATCGTAATCACCCTGTCGAGAAGTTCCAATTCATCCATAATCTTCGTTTCCTACGATCATCCCTTCGCTGTGGTTTGTCTAATTGCAGGCTAAAAGTTCAGTCCTGCTTCCCTCGCGCCGTCGGCCAAGGCCTTAACCCTTCCATGATAGAGAAATCTCCCGCGGTCGAAGACAACATCTCCGACACCAACTCCCTGAAGGCGTTTGGCCAGCAGCACCCCCACCGCCTTGGCCGCTTCGATCTTTTTCAAACCGGCGAGGGAATCCCGCAACTCCTTGCTCAGCGTCGAGGCTTCCGCCAGGGTCCTCCCGGAATCATCGGCAATGACCTGGGCATAGATATGGGTCGCAGACCTGAATACGGAAAGGCGGGGCCGCTTTTCGGTCCCAATCACCTTTCCCCTGACCCTCATCTTCCGTTTTCTTCTGAGCTTTTCAATTTTTTTCGTAGCCACTGTCCTACCTCATCACGGGGTGCGCCGGAATCGGGCCGGTCGCACCGGAAACTCAGGCACCCACGGATTTGCCGACTTTGCGTCTGATCTTCTCGCCCAAATACTTGATGCCCTTGCCCTTGTACGGCTCCGGCTTCTTCAGGCTTCGGATCTCCGCCGCCACGCGACCGACGAGCTGCTTGTCGATACCGGAAACCAAAATGTTGACCAGCTTATCGACCTTGATATGAACCCCTTCCGGTATCGGGTATTCGACCGGAGCGGAAAAACCGATGACCAGTTTCAAGGTGCTTCCCCCGACTTCGGCGCGGTATCCGACCCCGGAAATTTCAAGGCTTTTCTCGAAGCCGATGCTGACCCCCTTGACCATATTGGCCACCAGGGTTCGGATCAGTCCATGCAGGGATCTTTCGATTCTTCCGTCGGACGGCCTTGTGACCTCAACCACCCGGTCGCCCAGAATCACATCGACGCCGCCCGGCACTTCCAAGGAAAGCTTTCCCTTGGGGCCCTCAACCCTGATCACGGAATGATCCCGGCTTACCTTTACACCAGCCGGAATTTCCACGGGTATTTTACCAATTCTTGACATGGTTTCCTCTCCAAACTCCCGATGCCTGTCCGCTCTTCACTTACCACACATTACAGAGAAGCTCGCCACCCAGGCTCAACTCCCGTGCCTCTTTATCCGTCATCACGCCCCTGGAGGTGGAAAGGATGGAAATTCCATATCCGTTCAGCACCTGAGGGATCTTCTCACTCTTCACGTACACCCTTCGCCCCGGCTTGCTGACCCGTTGAATATCGGTAAGCACCGTTCTCTTTGCATCCGGGTACTTCAGATAGATCCGAAGCACATCATGCGTTTGCGGATCCTTCTTGATGTCATAACCGCTGATGTATCCGGATTTCTTCAATACCTTCGCCATATTCAGATTGATCCGCGAGTTCAGCACATCCACGCTCTTGAAATGAACCCGGTTGGCATTTCTGATCCTGGTGAGCATATCCGCGATCGGATCGGTCATCCCCATATTGCTGCTCCTTTTCTACCAGCTCGATTTGATCATGCCGGGAATCTCCCCCTTCAGGGATAAATTCCTTAGGCATATTCTACACATATCAAATTTCCGGTAATACGCCCTCGGCCTCCCGCAAATCGGGCACCGGTTATAGCTTCTGACCGAAAATTTCGGTTTTCTGTTGGCCTTCACAATCAAGGATGTCTTTGCCACTCTTATCCTCCAGAGATAGTTCCTGCTGTTTTTAGTTCCTGAACGGCATACCCATCAGTTTCAGCAGTTGTCTTGCTTCATCGTCCGTCTTGGCCGTGGTCACGACCGCAATATTCATGCCCCTGACCTTATCGATCTTGTCATATTCGATCTCCGGAAAGATGATCTGCTCTTTAAGACCCAGGGAAAAATTCCCTCTCCCGTCAAAGGATTTCAGCGGAATCCCACGGAAATCGCGAACACGCGGAAGGGCGACATTGACCAACCTGTCGAAAAATTCGTACATTCTCTCCCGGCGCAAGGTCACGCAGCAGCCGATGGACATCCCCTGACGAAGCTTGAAGGTCGCGATGGACTTCCTCGCCTTGGTGATGATCGGCTTCTGACCCACGATCGTGGTCATCTCCGCCGCCGCGCTGTCCAGAATCTTGACGTTCTGAATGGCCTCCCCGAGCCCCATGTTGACGACGATCTTCACCAGTTTGGGGACTTCCATTGCATTCTTGTAATGAAACTCCCTGGTGAGAGCCGGAACCACTTCCTTGGTGTAGTAATCTTTTAGTCTTGCCATTTTCCCCAGCCTATGTATCCAGAATCTCGCGACACTTGGCGCAGACTCGCACCTTTTTCCCATCGTCCAGAATCTTGTATCCGACCCGGACACCGGTACCGCACTTGCTGCACAGATACATCACGTTGGAAACGTGAATCGGCCCCTCCTTCTCAACGATGCCGCCTTTGCCTTTGGCATCTGGTTTCTTGTGTCGTTTGATGAAGTTTATCTTCTCGACAACAACCCGCTCCTTGTCGGCAATCAGGCTCTGGATCTTCCCCGTCTTCCCCTTCTCTTTGCCGGCGATCACCTTGACGGTATCCCCTTTTTTCAGTCGCTTTCCCAGCATTTCTTGTTCCTCAGTCGCTCTCTTTTTCCTTGAAGGTGCCTATAAAACCTCGGGGGCCAGGGAGATGATCTTCATGAACTGTTTTGCCCGGAGCTCGCGTGCGACCGGCCCGAAGATTCTCGTCCCGACCGGCTCCATCTGGTTCGTGATGAGAACGGCGGAATTATCATCGAACTTCAGGTATGAACCGTCCGCCCTCCTCACCTCTTTGACCGTTCTGACGACCACCGCCTTCATGACATCGCCCTTCTTCACCTTTGAATTCGGCAGGGCCTCCTTGACGGCAATGACGATGACATCACCCAAACTGGCAAATCGTCTCCTGGACCCTCCCAGCACCTTGATACATGCCACCTTCTTGGCGCCCGAATTATCCGCTACGTTCAACACCGTCTGCATCTGAATCATAACAACACTCCATTGCGCTTCAGCAATCTACCTTGCCTTCTCCAGGATCTCCAGCATGCGCCACCGCTTGTCTCTGCTCAGCGGCCGGGACTCAACAATGAGAACCTTATCGCCCACCTGACAGGCGTTCTGCTCGTCATGGGCCTTGTATTTAACATAGCGCTTGATATATTTATGAAAGATCGCGTGCTTCACGAGCCTTTCCGCCCGGACGACGACCGTTTTATCCATCTTGCTGCTGACGACGACACCCTTGATGGTGATCTTGTTGCCGCGTTGTTCCACTACTTTACCTCCTTTTCAACCAGAACCGTTCTGACACGGGCGATATCCCTGCGAACGTAGCCGAGCGTGGCCGGAGAGTCCAGTTGCCCGGAGGCATGGCGCATGCGGAGCTTGAAATAATCCTCGACAAGCTCGCGGTTCTTCTGCTGCAACTCATCCAGGCTAAGATCTCTGATCTCTTTAATTTTCATCAGACATTTCCCTCGAAAGAAACTGAGTCCCAATGGGCAGTTTATGGGCCGCCAGCGTGAAGGCCTCCTTCGCGATCTCTTTTGAAACCCCTTCAATCTCATAGAGGACGACGCCCGGCTTGATGACCGCCACCCATTCTTCCGGGGCGCCCTTACCCTTTCCCATACGAGTTTCGGCCGGTTTCCTGGTCACGGACTTGTGCGGAAAAATCCGGATCCAGATCTTGCCGCCCCGTTTGACGTGCCGGGTCATGGCCACGCGCGCCGCCTCGATCTGCCGCGCAGTGACCCAGCCGCATTCGGTCGCCTGAAGGGCATACTCACCGAAGGCGACGGTATTCCCCCGTGTGGCCTTTCCACTCATCCGGCCCCTCTGCAATTTCCTATATTTAACCCTTTTAGGCATTAACATCGTTCAAAACCCCTGTTCTCGCTGCTTATTCGGATATGATCCTCCGGGACGCCGGCCTTTCTTGAAAGGCCTACTTCGCCGCCTCTTTCTTGCTGGGCAATACCTCTCCATGAAAAATCAGGACCTTGACACCGATCAGACCATAGGCCGTGTGGGCCTCCGTAAAACCGCAATCAATATCCGCCCTCAGGGTATGGAGCGGGACACGGCCCTCTCTGTACCACTCCGATCTGGCCATCTCCGCCCCACCCAGCCGACCGCCACAGTTCACCCGAATCCCCTTTGCACCGAACTTCATCGCCGAGGTGACACATTTCTTCATCGCCCTGCGGAACGCGACGCGCCTTTCCAGTTGTTGCGCGACATTTTCAGCCACCAGTTGTGCATCAATCTCCGGTTTGCGGACTTCAAGGATATTAATGATCACTTCGCTCTTCGTGATGGTCTCGAGATCCTTTTTCAGTTTTTCGATTTCGGATCCCTTCTTTCCGATAATAATCCCGGGACGGGCCGCGTGAATATTCACTTTGGCCTTGTTGGCAGCCCTTTCGATTTCTATCCTGGAGATACCGGCGTGGTATAGCTTCTCCTTGAGGAACTTCCTGATTTTCAGATCCTCATGGAGCAATTCGGAATAATTTTTCTCCGAAAACCATTGAGAACGCCACGTCTTGATACCACCCAACCTCAACCCGATCGGGTTAACCTTCTGCCCCAACCTCTCACCTCCTCAAGTCTTACCGTTCATCCAGGACCACGGTGATATGACTCATCCGCTTCTTGATCGAAGCCGCCCTTCCCTGCGCTCTCGCCCGCCAGCGCTTCAGGGACGGGCCTTGATCGACAAATATCTCCTTCACGTAAAGGATATTCTCATCGATGTCGGGATTCTGCTTCGCATTGGCCAGCGCAGACATGATCACCTTGCTCACAGGTTCGGCCGCATATTTTCGCGTAAAAAGGAGGATCTGCCTTGCCTCCCCAACCTTCTTCCCTCTGACCAGATCGACCACCAGCCGCATTTTCTGCGGCGACATCCGAATATATTTGGCAACTGCTCTTGCTTCCATAACTAACTCCAAACCGCCGATGGGAACCATCCCAGTTCAGGGGACAGATTTCAAATCTGTCCCCTGATTCTACTTACGCAGCTTCGTTTTGCGGTCTCCCGCGTGGCTGTAAAAAGTTCGGGTCGGCGCAAATTCGCCCAATTTATGGCCAACCATGTTTTCGGTCACAAAGACCGGAATGAATTTCTTTCCGTTGTGTACCGCAAAGGTCTGTCCGATCAATTCCGGGGTAACGGTGGAACGGCGCGACCAGGTTTTGATGACCGTCTTGCTCCCCGCGGATTCCTGCCTCCTGACCTTTTCCAGAAGACTTTCCTCTATGAATGCACCCTTCTTAATTGAACGTGCCACCTTTTAACCTCTTCGTTTTACGATATATTTATCGGTACTTTTATTGGTCCGCGTCTTATGGCCCTTTGTCGGCACGCCCCAAGGGGTGCGGGGATGACGGCCACCCGACGATTTCCCGGCCCCGCCGCCCATTGGATGATCGACCGGGTTCATCACAACGCCCCTCACCTTCGGCCGCCGGCCAAGCCATCGTTTCCGCCCTGCCTTGCCGAGGCTCAGATTCTCGGAATCGAGGTTCCCAACCTGACCGATCGTGGCCCGGCATTCCAGAAAAATCTTCCTCACCTCTCCGGAAGGAAGCCGCACCTGGGCATAGCCCGATTCCTTGGCCATGAGCTGGCCGTAAGCGCCGGCCGAGCGGATCAGCTGACCTCCCCGGCCAACCTTGAGTTCCAGATTGTGGATCAGGGTTCCCAGCGGAATGTTCTTCAGAGGAATGGTATTCCCCGGTTTGATGTCCGCCTTTTCGCCGCTGACGATCGCATCCCCCACGGTAACCTTGGTCGGGGCGATAATATACCTTTTTTCGCCGTCGGCATAATTCAGCAGCGCGATCCGCGATGACCGGTTGGGATCGTATTCGATGGAAGCGACGCGGGCCGGAATATCATCCTTGTCCCTCCGAAAATCGATCAGCCGATAACGCCGCTTATGCCCACCGCCGATGTGGCGGCTGGTCATTCTGCCATAGTTGTTGCGTCCGCCGGACTTCTTCAGGGGGCGCAAAAGACCTTTCTCAGGCGTCGACTTCGTCAGCTCTTCAAAATCGGAGCAGGTCTGAAACCTTCTTCCCGGCGATGTCGGTTTGTATTTTTTGATTCCCATCCCCTCTATTCCCTCATCCTTGCTGTCTTAAATCCGCTCGGGAAGACAGGTTATACACCGTCTCCGGTCTCGATGCGGCTGCCCGGCGCCAGGGTCACGATGGCCTTCTTCCAGTCGCTTCTCTGACCCATGACCTTGCCCGATCTTTTCTTCTTACCACGTACATTCATGATCCGGACGGCCAGCACCTTGACCTTGAAGATCTTCTCAACGGCACGCCCAACCTCGATGCGGTTCGCATTGGTGTGAACTTCAAAGTTGTACTGATTCGCAGCGTCCCGCGCGACGGTGCTTTTTTCCGTGATCAACGTCTTCTTGATGATCTGATACAGTTCCATTATGCTATCAACGCCCCTTCGATTTTATGAACAGCGGGTTCAAGAAGGACGACATGATCGTATTTCAGCAGGTCGTAGACATTGACCCCCTCTGAGCGGACCATTTTGACATCCCGGATGTTCCGTGAGGATTTCTCCAGGAACGGTTTTTGCTGATCGATCACGAAAAGGATCTTCTTGAATCCGAAACGGTCGATCACCTCCTGGAACCTCTTGGTCTTGAACTCTTCCATCGGGAAATCCCGGAGAATGGTCATCCGATCTTCCTTGAATTTCATGCTGAGAGCGGAAATAAGGGCCAACCGCCTAACCTTCTTGGGAACCCTGAAGGCATAACCATGAGGTGTGGGTCCAAAGATGATTCCACCACCCCTCCAGATCGGAGAGCGTGAGTTTCCCACCCTGCCCCTTCCCGTTCCCTTCTGGCGCCACGGCTTCTTGTTGCTTCCGCTGACATCGCTTCGACCCTTGGTCGAGGCAGTTCCGCTCCGCCGGGAGGCCATCTGCATCCGGACCACTTCGTAAATGACGTCCTCATTCACCGGCGCGCCAAACACGTCCTCGCTGAGCTCAATCTCAGCAACTCTTTTATTTTCAATGTCGTACACACCTGCTACTGGCATTTTCCCCACCTAAACAGCCCCTGCTTATTGACCTTTCTTGATTGCCTGCTTGATCAGCACATATCCGTTCTTGCTGCCCGGAACAGCGCCTCGGACCAGGATGACATTCATATCCGGCCGGACAGCCCATACCAGCAAGTTCTGCACCGTCTTTCTTGCGCTCCCCATGTGACCGGGAAGTTTCGTTCCCTTGAAAACACGGGACGGATCGGCGCTTGCACCGATCGATCCGGGGGCCCGGTGAAACATGGAACCGTGGGTCGCCCTGCCGCCGTGGAAACCATGGCGCTTGATGACGCCGGCAAATCCCTTGCCTTTGGTCGTTCCGACAACGTCCACATAATCGCCGGGAGCAAACATTTCAGCATTCAGTTCCTGACCCGCTTCGCAACCGTCCGGATTCATGTTGAATTCCCGGAGCACCCGGAACAGCCCCTTGTCCGCCTTCTTGAAGTGCCCCTGAAGGGCCTTGGTCACCTTTTGCTGTTTGATGCGGCCATATCCCAGCTGCAGGGCATCGTAACCATCCGTCTTGGCAGTCTTTTTCTGAATGACTACGGAGGGCTCCACTTCAATAACCGTCACGGGAACGGAAACCCCTTCATCCGAGAAGATCTGAGTCATCCCCAATTTCTTGCCGATCAGTCCTTTTGTCATTATCATTCTCATTCGTAATAAAACCCGTCACAAAGGATGGCGAAATGGCCCTGACGGCCATCGAGATCTCCATTTCCTATACCTTGATCTCGACATCCACACCCGCTGACAGATCCAGTTTCATCAGGGCGTCCACCGTCGCCTGCGTCGGCTCAACGATGTCAATCAGTCTCTTGTGCGTCCGGATCTCAAACTGCTCCCGCGATTTCTTGTCCACATGCGGCGACCGGTTAACGCAATACTTGTTGATCTCGGTGGGCAGCGGGATGGGGCCCCCTATGCGGGCGCCGGTCCTCTTTGCCGTCTCTACGATATCCTCCACCGAGCGGTCGAGCAGTTTATAATCGTAGGCCTTAAGGCGAATCCGTATTTTTTGATCTTTCATGGCTTCATTCAACCCAATTTGATAGCTCTTCTATTCCAGAATCTTACTGACAACACCGGCGCCGACGGTCCTGCCGCCTTCCCGGATTGCAAACCGGAGTTGCTCCTCCATGGCGATCGGCGTGATCAGAGTCACTTCCATCTCAACATTGTCGCCGGGCATGACCATTTCCACTCCCTCCGGGAGGTTGGCAATGCCGGTCACATCCGTGGTTCGGAAATAGAACTGTGGACGATAGCCGTTGAAGAAGGGGGTATGCCGGCCGCCTTCCTCCTTTGTGAGGACGTAGACCTGCGCCTTAAACTTGGTGTGCGGCGTGATCGAACCCGGCTTGGCCACAACCTGCCCTCTTTCCACCTCTTCGCGCTTCGTGCCCCGGAGGAGAACCCCGATGTCATCGCCGGCGCGCCCTTCATCGAGCGTCTTGCGGAACATCTCGACCCCGGTACAGACGGTCTTGAAGGTCGGGCGAATCCCGATGATCTCGACTTCCTCACCCGTCCGGACGATACCACGATCCACACGGCCCGTAACGACTGTTCCGCGGCCGGAAATGGTAAAGACATCGCCAACCGGCATCAGAAACGGCTTGTCCAGATCACGCACCGGTTGCGGTATGTAGTTATCGACGGCATCCAGAAGCTCCCAGATGGATTTCACATCCGGCGAGTTCGGATCGTCCGCCTCCAGGGCCTTCAATGCCGACCCTCTGATAATGGGAATATCGTCCCCGGGGAAATCATACGCCGTCAGCAGTTCCCGCAGTTCAAGCTCCACCAGATCGAGAAGCTCGGGGTCATCCACCAAATCAACTTTATTCATATAAACAACGACATAAGGAACCTGGACCTGACGGGCCAGGAGAATGTGCTCCCGGGTCTGAGGCATGGGACCATCGGACGCCGCAACGACAAGGATCGTGCCATCCATATGGGCTGCGCCGGAAATCATGTTCTTGATATAGTCGGCATGGCCCGGACAGTCGACATGCGCATAGTGTCGTTTTTCCGTCTGATATTCCACATGCGAGATATTGATGGTGACCCCTCTCTCCTTTTCTTCCGGAGCATTATCGATAGAATCAAAGGGCCTGAACTCGGCCAATCCCTTAGAGGCCAAGTGTTTTGTGATCGCGGCCGTCAATGTGGTCTTTCCATGATCAACATGACCGATGGTGCCGATATTCAGATGCGGCTTCGTCCTCTCAAATTTTTTCTTAGCCATCTCTAACCTCCTTAAACGTTGAATGGTTCATTTGTTTTCGTTCCGGTCTTATCCAATCATTTCCCTATAATGAATCCGTCACGCACCCGCCGCAGGAATCGCGGCCGCCGGGAGAAAACGCACCATTCGGCGTTCAACCCGCCAGCACACTACCCACGGCTGAAATCGGACACCGGTCTGTAAAATAAGGTCCATCCCGGTGTGATATAAAAGGAGTCCCCATTAAAATCGATAATGGGCAAAGGCTTTGTTGGCTTCGGCCATCTTGTGGACAGCTTCCCTCTTCTTGATCGCACCGCCCCGATTGTTCGCCGCATCCATCAGTTCCGCAGCCAGTTTCTCATGCATGGTTTTTTCGGAGCGTTCCCGCGCATGGGTAATCAACCAGCGGATCCCGAGGGCAACCCGACGTGACGGAATCACCTCCGTCGGCACCTGGTACGTCGAGCCGCCGACGCGCCTCGACTTAACCTCGATCACCGGTTTGACGTTGTTCAC
The DNA here is from genome assembly GCA_026388375.1 of Deltaproteobacteria bacterium. Lineage (GTDB taxonomy): Bacteria > Desulfobacterota > Syntrophia > Syntrophales > UBA5619 > UBA5619. Next base: position 13,376 of record JAPLJX010000447.1, on the reverse strand, counting down.
GGCCTTTTCAAAAACATCAACCGGAGTCTCCTTGACCCGATCCTGGATGATATCAAAGGCCCCATACAGGATGGACTCCGCGATACTCTTCTTCCCCCTCTTCAGGAGGCTGTTGATGAACCTCGCCACCAGCCGGTTGTTGTATTTCGGATCCGGCAGGATCTCCCTCTTGGTAACTACTCTTCTCCTCGGCATGATCTATCCCCGCTTAGCTCGGTCTCTTGGCCCCGTATTTCGACCTACTCTGTTTCCTGTCCTGAACGCCGACGGCGTCCAGCGTTCCCCGGATGATGTGGTAACGAACACCCGGAAGATCCTTGACGCGACCGCCGCGCACCAGGACGACGGAATGCTCCTGAAGGTTATGTCCCACACCCGGTATATAGGAAGTCACTTCGTAACCGCTGGTCAGTCGCACCCTGGCCACCTTTCTCAGAGCGGAATTCGGCTTTTTGGGCGTGGATGTGTAAACCCGGACGCATACCCCCCGCCGCTGTGGTGAACTGGCCAGCGCGGGCGTCGCGGCTTTCCTGACGATCTTCGCCCTTCCTTTTCTAACCAACTGATTTATTGTAGGCATTGCCCCTCCCAGCCTCTTATTCGGCTGTTCATTTATCTGGTTCAACAAAAGACGTTTTAATTATCAATTCAGCGCTTCGATGTCAAGGACTTTCTCGTTACTTTTTTCATCCGCAGGAAGCTCAAGCTGATCTCCATCCAACGGGGGCAGGGCCTCACCGACCGTTGTTATCCCCAGTTTCTTGTACATGGCGAGTCCCGTACCCGCGGGAATCAGCCTGCCCATGATGACATTCTCTTTGAGACCACGCAGATAATCGGTCTTCCCGGCAAGGGAAGCCTCCGTCAGAACCCGCGTCGTTTCCTGGAAGGATGCGGCGGAGATAAAGCTCTGCGTAGAGAGCGACGCCTTCGTGATCCCCATCAGAATGGGTTCACCCTGGGCCGGTTTCCCGCCCTTGGCCACGACCCGGTCATTCTCCTCCTGAAAGCGGAGCCGCTCCACCTGCTCGTCGGCCATGAAGGATGCATCCCCGGGATCCTTGATCATCACCCTGCGGAGCATCTGGCGGACGATCACCTCCATGTGCTTGTCGTTGATCTTGACCCCCTGAAGTCGGTAGACCTCCTGTACTTCATCCACCAGGTAACGGGCCAGTTCCTTTTCCCCCTTGATCATCAGGAGATCGTGGGGATTGTTGACACCGTCCATGAGGGCCTCACCGGCCATCACGCGGTCCCCCTCCTGGACGCTGACATGTTTCCCCTTGGGAATCAGATATTCCTTTTCATCCTCGGCGTCGGGGGTGATCACGACCTTTCTCTTCCCCTTGGAATCCTTGCCGTAGGAGACAACGCCGTCAATCTCGCTGATCACCGCAAATTCCTTCGGTTTGCGCGCCTCAAACAGTTCCGCCACGCGGGGAAGACCGCCTGTGATATCCTTTGTTTTCGTCGTTTCCCGGGGAATCTTGGCGAGGATGTCACCGGCATTGACTGTATCGTTCTCTGAAACCACAATGTTTGTCCCAACCGACAGGAGGTGCCGGGCAACGGTGCTCGCCCCCGGAACCTTGGCCGTTCTACCCTTCTTGTCCTTGATCGAGACCCGCGGGCGCATATCCGTCCCCTTGAACTCGACGATGACCTTCCGCGAGAGGCCGGTCACCTCGTCCACCAGCTCCTGCATGGTCTTCCCTTCGATGATATCCCCAAACTTGACCGCCCCGTCCACCTCAGCCAGGATCGGAATGGAGAAGGGATCCCATTCCGCAATGAGATCGCCTCTTTTCTGATCCCTGGGTCCCTTCACCCGACTGCCGTCCGCCACTTTAATATGCGCCCCGTAGGGAACGGGATACTTGCCGCGGCTCCGCTCCTGTTCATCGAGGACATGCACCTCGCCGTTGCGATTCATCACGACAAGCCCACCGGATCTGCTTTTCACCGTATTGAGATTCACGAACTTGATGATCCCGTCATGTCTCGACTCCAGTGTGGAGTGTTCCTCGAATTTTGCCGTCCCGCCAATATGGAAGGTCCGCATGGTCAATTGGGTTCCGGGTTCCCCAATCGACTGGGCCGCAATGATGCCAACCGCCTCGCCGATATTGACGAGGCGCCCGCGGGAAAGGTCACGGCCGTAGCACATGGCGCAGACGCCATGCCTCGACTTGCAGGTGAGCACCGATCGGATATTGACCCTCTCGATTCCGGCGTCATCGATCTTCTTCGCCAAGGCCTCATCGATTTCCTGATTCGAATTGACCAGCACTTCATTGGTGAAGGGATCCCGGATCTCTTCCAGGACAACCCTTCCCAGGACACGCTCACCCGCCGTCTCGATGATTTCTCCGCCTTCCATCAAGGCGGATACGTAAATCCCGTCGATCGTCCCGCAATCATCCTCCGAGATGATGCAATCCTGGGCCACATCCACGAGCCTCCGGGTGAGATACCCCGAATTGGCCGTCTTCAGTGCCGTGTCGGCAAGACCTTTCCGGGCGCCGTGTGTGGAAATAAAATACTCGAGAACCGTCAGACCTTCCCGGAAATTCGCCCGGATCGGGGTTTCGATGATCTCGCCGGACGGCTTCGCCATCAGCCCCCTCATTCCGGCCAACTGGCGGATCTGAACGGCACTGCCTCTCGCACCGGAGTCGGCCAGCATGTAGATGGGATTGAAGCTTTCACCCTTGATCCTTTTTCCGTCCGGTCCGGTCCGTTCCTCCATACCGATTCCGCTCAGCATCTCCGCAGCAATCTTCTCCGTGGCCTGGGCCCAGATATCAATGACCTTGTTGTATCGTTCGCCGTAGGTGATCAATCCCTCCATGTACTGCTTCTGGATCCCCAAGACGTCCTTGTCGGCCTGCGCTACGATCTCTTTCTTGTTTTCCGGAATCACCATGTTGTGGATTGCAATCGAAACCCCGGCATGGGTGGCGTATTTGAATCCGATGTCCTTCAGGCGATCGGCCAGAAGAACGGTGGTTTTATCGCCCCGGGTGCGGTAGCAGTGGTTGATAAGGTTGGCCAGTTCCTTCTTGTTCATGACCTTGTTGATCGCATCGAAGGAGATGGTTTCGGGAATCACTTCGTAAAGCACGACCCGGCCGACGGTGGTCTCTTTCATCTCCCCATCGATGCGGACCTTGATTTTTGCATGCAGATCGACGGCCCGGGCATCCAGTGCGGACCGGACCTCCCCCGGGTCGGCAAAAATCATCCCCTCGCCCTTGACGCCGCTCCTCACCCGGGTGCGGTCTGGGCCTCGATGGAGAGCGGCACGTGAACAGCCATCTGATCACCGTCAAAATCGGCATTGAAGGCCGTACAGACCAGTGGATGGAGCTGGATGGCCTTCCCTTCAATCAGGATGGGTTCGAACGCCTGCAGGCCGAGGCGGTGAAGTGTCGGCGCCCGGTTCAGCATGACGGGGTATTCCCGGGTCACTTCATCGAGGGCGTCCCACACTTCGGCTGTTTCCTTCTCCACCATCTTCTTTGCGCTTTTGACCGTCGTCACGAACCCCTTTTCCTGCAGACGCCGGTAAATGAACGGCTTGAAGAGTTCCAAGGCCATCTTCTTCGGAAGACCGCACTGGTGGAGCCTCAGATCCGGGCCAACCGTAATGACGGAGCGCCCGGAATAATCGACGCGCTTGCCGAGGAGGTTCTGCCGGAACCGGCCCTGCTTTCCCTTGAGCATATCGGACAGGGAACGGAGCGGACGCTTGTTCGTCCCTGTGATGGCCCTTCCCCGTCGGCCGTTGTCAAACAGGACATCCACCGCCTCCTGAAGCATCCGCTTCTCATTGCGGATGATGATTTCCGGCGCATTGAGCTCCTGCAATCGCTTCAGGCGGTTGTTCCGGTTGATCACCCTCCGGTAAAGGTCATTCAGGTCGGAGGTGGCGAACCGTCCGCCGTCCAGCGGCACCAGCGGGCGAAGGTCCGGCGGGATCACGGGAAGGACAGTCAGGACCATCCACTCCGGTTTGTTTCCCGACTTCCGCAGGGCCTCAACTACCTTCAATCTCTTGACGTATTTTTTCCGCTTCGTCTCCGAAACGGAGTTCTTCAGCTCCGAACGGAGTTCGTCATCCAGCTTAACGAGATCGACCTCTTCGAGAAGGCCGCGGACCGCCTCGGCGCCGATGCCGGCTTCGAAGGCATCCGGGCCGTACTGATCCTTCAGGTCGATATACTCCTCGTCGGACAGGAGATCCTTCTTTTTCAGCGGGGTGTTCTTGGGATCGAGGACGATCCATGACTCGAAATAGAGGACCTTCTCCAACTCCTTCAGGGTCAGATCGAGAACATTCCCGATCCGGCTGGGCAGACTCTTGAGGAACCAGATATGGGCGACCGGCGTCGCCAGCGTGATATGCCCCATTCTCTCCCGGCGGACCTTGGATTGGATGACTTCCACCCCGCATTTTTCGCAGACGACGCCACGGTGTTTCATTCGCTTGTAGCGACCGCAAAGGCATTCATAGTCCTTGACGGGACCGAAAATTTTCGCGCAGAAAAGCCCATCGCGCTCCGGTTTGAAAGTCCTGTAGTTGATCGTCTCAGGTTTCTTGACCTCTCCATGCGACCAGGAAAGAATCTTTTCCGGAGAGGAAATGGATATCTTGATCGCATTGAACCTGATGGGATCCTTCGGTTTTTCAAAATAACTAAAAACGTCTTCCACGGATGATATCTCCTAAATATTGAAAAGAAACAGGATTTAAGGAACACCTCAATCCCAGATCCTAATCCTCGATCAGATCCACGTCGAGGCAGAGGCTCTGCAACTCTTTCACCAACACATTGAAGGACTCAGGCAGGCCAGGTTCCGACGTGTGCTCACCCTTGACGATCGCTTCATAGATCCGCGTCCTGCCGGCGACATCGTCGGATTTGACGGTCAGGAACTCCTGGAGGGTGTAAGCAGCGCCGTAGGCCTCCATGGCCCAGACCTCCATCTCACCCAGTCGCCCAGTCTCTGTCCCCCGAACTGGGCCTTGCCGCCCAGAGGCTGTTGCGTCACCAGGGAATAGGGACCGATCGACCGGGCGTGGATCTTGTTGTCGACCAGATGGTGCAGTTTCAGCATGTAGATCATGCCCACGGTGATTTCCTGGTCGAAGGGCTCTCCGCTCCTCCCGTCAAACAGGATGGTCTGCCCGGTTTCAGGAAGGCCGCCGGCCTTGAGCATTTTCCTGATCTCCTGTTCATTGGCGCCGTCGAAAACAGGCGTCGATACCAGAATTCCCTTTTTCAGACGGCTTGCGAACCGGCGGATCTCATCTTCTCCGGCGCCGTTGATGAACCGGTCAAATTCCGGAGAGGAATAGACGGCCTTCATCTCCTTCTTGAGGGCATCCAATCCGCAATGCTGCTCCACAAGAGCATTGATCTTTTCCCCCATGCCTCTGGATGCCCAGCCCAGGTGCGTCTCCAGGATCTGCCCCACATTCATCCGGGAGGGAACGCCCAGCGGATTCAGGACGATGTCCACCGGTGTTCCGTCCTTGAAATAGGGCATATCCTCCTCGGGGAGTATCCGGGACAGCACACCTTTGTTTCCATGACGGCCCGCCATCTTATCCCCGACGGAGAGCTTCCGCTTGATCGCTATGTATACCTTGACCAGCTTGATCACCCCCGGCGGGAGTTCATCGCCGGCCCTGAGTTTCTCGATCTTCCCCGCGAAATACGACTCTACGAACTCCTTTTTCCGGGAGAGGTTCTCATACAGCACGCCGATACGGGTCTCCGTCTCTTCTTCGCCTTCCGGGGAGATCTCCCGCCAGAGGTCAAAGGGCGTCCGTTCCAGGATCTCTTCGGTAATGACCTCGCCCTTCTTCAGCAGAATCCGCTTTTTCTTCGGATCGGAAACCTTCACCGCCGACGTCTTTCCGATCAGCATGCCGGCGATCTGCCTCTTTACCCCTTCTGTGATGATCCGGATCTCGTCGTCGCGGTCCTTATTCAGCAGCGATACGGCCTCTTCCTCGATATACTGGGAGCGACTATCCCTCTCCGTTCCCTTCCGGGCGAAGATCTTTGCGTCGATCACCGTGCCTTCGACGCCGGGAGGAACGCGCAGCGAGGTGTCGCGGACATCGCTGGCCTTTTCCCCAAAGATGGCCCGCAGGAGTTTCTCTTCCGAGGAGAGCTGGGTTTCCCCCTTGGGGGTAATCTTTCCAATCAGGATGTCGCCCGGCTTCACCGCCACACCCATGCGGACAATACCGCTGTCGTCAAGGTTTCTCAGGGCCTCTTCCCCCAGATTGGGGATATCCCGGGTGATCTCTTCCTTGCCGAGCTTGGTGTCCCGGGCCATCGTCTCGAATTCCTCGATATGGATGGAGGTATAGATGTCATCCTTGACGATTCTCTCGCTGACCAGAATAGAATCCTCGTAGTTGTACCCCCCCCATGACATGAAGGCGACCATTACATTCCTTCCCAGGGCCAGTTCCCCCTGGTCCGTGGCGGGGCCGTCCGCGATGATCTCTCCCTTGCTCACCTTCTGCCCTTTGGCGACGATGGGCTTCTGGTTGAAACAGGTATCCTGGTTGGAGCGTTGATACTTGATCAGGTTGTAGATATCCACACCCGTGTCCAACCCTTCCTTCTCGGGCGCGTCGCATTTGACGACGATCCTCGCGGCATCCACACTCTCAACAACACCCGCCCGCCGGGCCGCCATGACCGCTCCGGAATCGCGCGCCACAACGGATTCCATTCCCGTTCCTACCAGAGGAACCTCGGGTTTCATCAGCGGCACCGCCTGCCGCTGCATATTGGATCCCATCAGGGCCCGGTTGGCATCGTCATGTTCCAGAAAAGGGATCAGGGTGGCCGCCACACTGACGAGCTGGTTGGGGGAGACATCCATCATGTTGACATCCATCGGCATGACGGAGAGGAAGTCGCCCCCCTTTCTCGCGGAAATCAGTTGTCCGATGAATTTTCCGTCCTTGTCGAGGGGTCTGTCGGCTTGGGCAATGATCCGGTTTTCCTCTTCGATCGCGGTCAGATAACGTACCTCGTCCAGTACCCGCCCATCTTTCACAACACGGTAAGGCGTTTCGATGAAACCGAATTCATTCACCCGGGCGAAGGTGCTCAGGGAGACGATCAGGCCGATGTTGGGACCTTCCGGGGTTTCCACCGGGCAGATGCGGCCGTAATGGGTGGGATGGACGTCACGGACCTCAAATCCCGCCCTTTCACGCGTCAGACCTCCCGGCCCGAGAGCCGACAATCTCCGTTTGTGCGTGATCTCCGACAGCGGATTCGTCTGATCCATGAACTGGGAGAGCTGGCTGCTGCCGAAGAATTCATTCACCACGGCCGAGACCGGCTTGGCATTGATGAGATCATGGGGCATCATGGTTTCGATGTCCTGGAGACTCATTTTCTCCTTGATGGCACGCTCCATCCGGACCAGGCCGATCCGGTACTGGTTTTCGATCAATTCGCCCACGGAACGGACACGGCGGTTGCCCAAGTGGTCGATATCGTCCACGCTGCAATCCGGCGTGCTGTTTTTCAGGTCGATCAGATATTTGACCGCCGCCAGGATGTCCTCATTGCGCAGGACGGTTACGGTCGTGGGAACATCGAGACGGAGCTTGTAATTCATCTTCGCCCGCCCCACATCGGAAAGATCGTAACTGTCCGGTTCAAAAAAAAGGCTGTTAAAGAATTTGTGGGCGGTCTCCGGCGTAGGCGGATTGCTCGGCCGCAGTCGCCGATAGATCTCGATAATCGCATCTTCCGCCGTCTCGATCCGATCCATCAGAAGCGTGTCCCGGATCGAGGCATTTTCCCGATCTTCGTCGATGTGGA
>JAPLJX010000447.1:0-5499 GCA_026388375.1 Deltaproteobacteria bacterium | reverse complement strand
GGAAGGAGAAAATCCCCTTGTCCCTCAGAAGCTGCAACCCTTCCGCCGTCAGCTCTTCGTTACACCGGATCAGGATTTCGCCGGTCTCGAGATCGAGCACATCGGAAGAGAAGACCCTGCCGATGATATCCTCGTCGTTCACCGGTATCCGTGTCACCTTGGAATCGACCATCTTCTTCAGCAGGGGTTTTGAAATCTTTCTCCCCTTCTTGATGACAACATCTCCCCCCTTCGTCTCAACATCCGCAAGGGCTTTCCCTCCCAGCAGTGAATCGTTCACGGCCATGAATAGACGGCCGCCTTCCAGGAAGATCTGCTCAATGCTGTAAAAATAATTCAGAATAAACTGGGTGGAATTCCCCATCGCCTTCAGCAGGATCGTTACAGGCATCTTCCGCCGGCGATCGATCCTCACATAGAGAAGGTCCTTGGAATCGAACTCGAGATCAAGCCAGGATCCGCGGATCGGGATGACCCGCGCCGAATAGATCAGCTTTCCACTGGACAGCGTCTTGCCCTTGTCATGGTCGAAAAAGATCCCCGGCGAACGGTGAAGCTGGCTGACGATCACCCTTTCCCATCAGCGGGATTTCACCGAAATAGATCTCCTGCTCCTTGATGTCACGGATCGGCTTGGGCTCCGTATTCCGATCCGTGTCGAAAACGACCAGGCGGACCACGATCTTCAACGGCGCCGCATAAGTCATCCCCTTCTGAACACACTCCTGCATGTCATACCGGACATCGCCAATCTTATAGCTGACAAACTCGAGGGAACATTTCCCACTGAAATCGGAAATAGGAAAAACGCTGTTGAAGGCGCCCAGCAGACCAAAATTCCCTCTCTTGTTCGGATCGATCTCCTGCTGAAGAAATTTTCGGTAGGAATCGGTCTGAATGTCGATCAGGTTGGGAATATCCAGTATCTTTCGGATACGGCCAAAATTTTTTCTAAATTCGCCCATAACATCCTTTCGGCTTTTGCCGGCAGCGATCGTAAGCTTTCACCAATAGCCATAAGGGAAAAGAACCCCCTTCAACCTGTCTCTTTGCAAAATCGCGCAGACAACCTGTTGCATACGGGATTCTAATCCTTACCGTTTTGTGACCGAGACGACTACCTACTTAATCTCAACGGTACCACCAACCTCTTCGATCTTTTTCTTGATATCGGCAACCTCATCCTTGGAAACAGCCTCCTTGATCGGCTTGGGAACGCCGTCCACCAGATCCTTGGCTTCTTTGAGTCCCAGACCCGTGATCGCCCTGACCACTTTGATCACCTGGATCTTCTGATCGCCGAACCCTGTCAGGATCGCATCGAATTCGGTCTTTTCCTCAACCTGAGCAGCCTGCGCCGGTCCGGCGGCGGCCATCATGGCAACCGGCGCGGCGGCGCTCACACCAAACTTCTGCTCCAGTTCCTTCACCAGTTCCGAAAGCTCAAGAACCGTCATTCCTTCAATGAATTTTACGACATCCTCTTTGGTAATTTCTTTCGCCATTGTCCTATTCCTTCCTGTATATGATTGTTAGTTTGCTGACGCCTTCTGTTCCCGATAGGCATCGAGAACCTGTACAAAATTCCGCGGAACCCCGCTCAGGACATTCACGAGGGAGGTCTGCACCCCGACCATCAGGGAAAGCAGCTTCCCGAGCAAAACCTCCCGGCTCGGCAGTTCAGCCAGAATCGTGAGCTGCTCCCTGCTCAGAGGTTTGCCGCCCATCACGGCCGCCTTGATTTCAAGACTGGCATTCTTCTTGGCAAAATCGACCAGCGCCTTGGTGGTCTCGACCACGTCGCCGCGGGCGATCGCCACGGCCAGAGGCCCTCGGAAGTGCTCTTCCAGTGCGCAAAAATCTGTTTCGCGCGACGCGATGGAGAGCAGCGAATTCTTGACAATCCGGAGTTCCGCATTCGACTTTCGCAGAACAACCCTCAGCGCCGTTATCTTCGCCACATCCATCCCGCTGTAACCGGTGAGAACAGCCAACTTGAAATCTTTCAGCTTTTCATGGAGTTCAGCAGCAACCTGCTCTTTCGTTCTCCGATCCAATCTTCAACCTCCTTTCCCATCTGATCCGTTCCTTCCGGATGGGGACACCTTGCAGCAAGGTGTCCCCGTTTAGAAAACCCCGTTGAAAAAGTCAGAGAACACAAGCAACATACAGGACGATTTCCCCGGCCCAAAAGGCCATACATCCCAGTCTCGGCAGGCCGACTGACCACGTTTAAACTTCCTGTACCTGCTGTCTCAGACCCGTTTTCATCTCCCATAGCCCTTGCCGGGCCATGGCATTAAATACCCCGGAGGCCGAGAGGGTCCACCTTCACCCCGGGACCCATTACGGTCGAGAGGGAAAGACTCCGGATATAAATACCTTTGCTTGATGCGGGCTTCAATTTGACGACCATCTCTAAGAGCGCAAGAAAATTCTCCGTTAGTTTCTCCGCCCCGAAAGAGGTCTTGCCGATGGGACAATGGACAATACCCGCCTTTTCAACACGGAATTCGACCTTGCCGGCCTTCAGTTCCAAAACGGCCTTCCCCACATCAAAGGTCACCGTTCCGACCTTCGGATTCGGCATGAGGCCGCGGGGACCGAGAATCTTTCCCAGTTTGCCGACGCTCCCCATCATATCCGGCGTTGCGATCACCCGGTCAAAATCGAGCCAGCCACCCTTGATCTTTTCAACAATATCATCCGACCCCACCACATCGGCGCCGGCTTCCAGGGCCTCCTTTTCCTTTTCGCCCTTGGCAAAAACCAGCACCCGGACCGATTTTCCCAGTCCATTGGGAAGAACAACGGAGCCACGGACCATTTGGTCGGCATGCGCCGGATTCACCCCAAGCCGGATGGCGGCATCGACGGTCTCATCAAACTTCGCCTTGGCCGCACCGACCACCAGCGCAACAGCCTCCTGGACGGGATAGCGCTTTGCCACCTCGATATTTTTCTTCGCCTCGTTGTACTTCTTGCCTCTCTTGGACATGATTAAACCTCAAATCGAAACCCACCGCCGGGGACGGGGGATTCTTCGAAACCTTCCCATTCAGACGCCCGCCGGCACATCCCCGGTGTTCTGCCATGGATCTTGCCGTACCCTCAACAATCCGGATCGCACCTTTAATATCCACGGCATTCAAGTCATTGTACTTCAGCTCGGCAATTTCTTTAACTTGTTTGGCCGTCACCGCCCCAACCTTGTCCCGCTTGGGATCACCTGAACCCTTGGCGATCTTTGCCGCCTGCTTCAGCAGCACGGACGCGGGCGGCGTCTTGGTCACGAAGGCAAAGGACCGGTCCGCATAAACCGTAATGACGACCGGGATGACCATTCCTTCCTGGTTCTGCGTCATGGCGTTGTACGCCTTGCAGAACTCCATGATGTTGACGCCATGCTGACCAAGAGCCGGACCGATCGGAGGTGAAGGGGTTGCCTTGCCTGCCTTGATCTGAAGTTTTATATTCGCGATAACCTTCTTTGCCATTCTGATCACCCTGTTTCAGTCTGAATTTGATCAACCGCCTGGGCAAGAACAGATTAAAGACACCTTACCCGTCGGCTTTTTTCTGTTTACGTCTGCGCAACCTGAATAAAGTCCAGTTCCACCGGCGTCGACCGTCCGAAAATACTCACAATAACACGTAGTTTCCCCTTCTCCGGCTTTACCTCATCGACGCTTCCATCAAAATTGGTGAAGGGGCCATCGATGATCCGCACATGATCCCCTACATCAAATTTGAACTTCGGTTTGGGTTTGAGAGTCCCCTCGTCGATCCGGGTCCTGAGGGTTTCCACGTCCTTATCGGGAATCGGCGAAGGTTTGTCCTTGCTGCCGATGAATCCGGTCACCTTGGGCGTGTCCTTTACGACGTGCCATGTATCATCGTTCATCTCCATCCGGACCAGGATGTAGCCGGGGAAAAACTTCCGCTTCGATGTCTTTTTCTCACCCGACACCAACTCGACGATGTCCTCTTCAGGGATTAAAATATCCGAGAAAAACGCCTGCTTCCCGGCCGTTTCGATCCTCTCCTGCAGAGAAAGCTTTACCCGGTTTTCGAAACCGGAATAGGTATGAACAACGTACCATCGGAAAGCCATAGTCTTAACCCAGCACCAGCTTGATGATCTTGGTCAACCCGAAATCGACGATCCCCAGAAAACCGGACACGATGATCACCACAATGATGACAACTGATGTGGAGGCAAGGGTCTGCTTCGGCGTCGGCCACGTGACCTTTTTCAGCTCAACCTTCGAGCCGGCCAGAAACTGCTTTACCTTCTCTGCGATAACCTTTATCGCTTATTTCGTTTCCCGGTGCAGCTTATGGGACCGGCAGAATTTGCAGTATTTTTTCATCTCCAGCCGATTCTGCATGGTCCTTTTGTTCTTGGTCGTCGTATAATTCCGCTGTTTGCAATCCGTGCAAGCCAATGTAATGATATTTCTCATGATTAAACCACCTAACCTCAATGGAGCCCACGACCAGGATCGAACTGGTGACCTCATCCTTACCAAGGATGTGCTCTACCAACTGAGCTACGTGGGCTGGTTGCTTCTTTAATCGAAGCGCCGCTTTCCCCCGCCACCGATCAGAATTCTGACGATCATGATCGGCCGCACATTGCCCGGGGAAGCAAACAGCCCCATACCGAACAAAAATGGAGCGGGAAACGGGATTCGAACCCGCGACCCTCAGCTTGGAAGGCTGACGCTCTAGCCACTGAGCTACTCCCGCTTATCGCCATCTGCCGCTTCTAAGAAAGAGATGCTCACCGCAGCAAACTGGTGGAGGGGGGAGGGTTCGAACCTCCGTAGGCTTCGCCGGCAGATTTACAGTCTGCTCCCTTTGACCGCTCGGGAACCCCTCCATGGTGACCCATCGGGCAAAATATCTTCCTGGAGCTGGCGATGGGACTTGAACCCGCAACCTGCTGATTACAAATCAGCTGCTCTACCGATTGAGCTACGCCAGCACTCCTAAATATTTAATATCAAAAATAATTATCACACAAAGAGCCGGGCTGCCACCCAGGCGGAGGAACGACCCCCCCTGTGAAACATTGGACACTAATTTTTATGCCGTCGTTTGTCAAGATTTTTTTTATTTATTTTTTCAGGCCTTGCCCCTGTTAACTTCCGGACATTCCCCCTCACCGCGGTTCTCGTCAGACAGGCTAATCGGTTTCCATAAAAAAAATGCCCAGGTATTGATGCGACTCCGCAAACGCTAACCGTCAAACTTCGGCAAAGGCATCTTGATGAACTGGACGCCCTCTTCCCTCAAGGTTTCTTCTTCGCTCCCTGTGGCGGTCCCTCTGATGTTTCTGCTGTCTTCCTCTCCATGATGAATCCGGAGGGCGACTTCCGCAAACTTGTCGCCCACGTTATCGAAGTTCTTATGGATGTACTCCTGCAACGCACGGACGAGTTTCAGAGGCGGCTCGCCGTTCTGCGTCGTTGTCGCAGCGGAACTGTTGGCCCG
>JAPLJX010000325.1 GCA_026388375.1 Deltaproteobacteria bacterium | reverse complement strand
TGAGAAGATCAAGATTTCCGGTTTTGGAAATTTTGTCGTCAAGGAGAAGAAATCCCGGCGGGGGAGAAACCCCCAGACCGGCGACGAGATCGCCATCTCGGCACGAAGGGTGCTGACCTTCAAGTCCAGCCAGGTCCTTCGGAAGGCGCTGAACGTTTAATCCGAACCGGTCCGCATTCTTAAGGCGGCGAACCCAATGCCGGGGACGGAACCCGGGACATCAATCATGCTATTGGGATTGGATGATGGATAAGTCAATTCCCGATAAGTCCTATTTCCGCATCGGCGAAGTCAGCAGATTATTGGGCGTGCAGACCTATGTAATCCGCTACTGGGAGTCCGAATTCAAAACGGTCCGGCCGATCCGCACCCGTTCCGATCAGAGACTCTACCGACACCGGGATGTCGAGGAGTTGCTGACGATCCGGAAACTCCTCTATGAGGAGAATTTCACCATCAACGGGGCCAGAAAGCAGCTCCAGCGGATGCGGGGTGAGGAGGCGCTCACGGGACGGGATCTGCGCGAAGGGCTTCTGGATGAAATCGAGAAGGGGTTGCGCCGGATCAGGGAAATCGTAAGTTAGGTTTATGCCCGCGGGGTCAAAAAAAAGGCCGATCAAAACCCTCCGGTTTCGATCGGCCTTTTCATGGTGAGCCCAAGCAGCGCATCCCGCCGCTATTTCTTGTTTGCCCGTTTGGATGCCTTCAGCGGGTTGAGCTTCTGCGTCGTTTCCTTGACCTCCAGCTTCAAATGGGTTGCCGTTGGGCATTTGCCGGTCCGCCACTTTCCTGCCGGGTCCGGATAAACACGGCAGTACTTTCCCGTCGGACATTCGATGACTTTGCCGCACCCCTCGCACTTGTCGATGATGGCATTGCAACTGCCCCCATTGAATCCGCAGCCTTTCTTCGTCATGAAGCCGCACTCGATGCCGTTTTTGATTGTCTGACAAATCATGGTTCTCTCCTCTTTTTTCTCTCTTCTGTGGTCGACTTGTTGAATTCAAAAAAACCGACCCGCTTCCAAAACCATCTCCATGGCCAAGTCAGGTCGGTCATTCCCTTTCCTTAAAGGCGTGCCTTGCTACCAAAAAACAAAATGGATGTCAAGAGAAAAATTTAAAATCCTATTTCGCCGAAATCGCGAAAAAAACGGCTGCACCTTGGGTGGTGAATAGATTGACTTTCGCGGGCCATTCATGTTAGGCAACGCCGTCGACGGATGGCGGAAGCTGCCATCGTGCGTCGGTATGGACTTGAGGGCGGAGGGTTTAATCGCAGTTGATCAAGGCTGCTGCGCCTCCGGTCAGCGAAAACAGACCCGGTAATGGCGGCTCTGATGAAAAGAGCGACGCTGTTCAGCATTTTTATGCGCTCACTGACCATTCAGGTTTCCTTCAACTACCGGAGGATGCAGAACCTGGGTTTTGCCTTTGCCATGTTCCCGCTGATCGCGGAACAGCGGAAGGACCGGAGGGAGATTGAGGTTTTTCTTGCGAGACATTTGAAGATGTTCAACACCCATCCCTACCTCGTCTCTTCGGTCATCGGTTCTGTGGCCCGGATCGAGGAAGAGGCGTGTACACCGGAGTCGGCGGAGGATCTGAAAAAGGCCCTCATGGGTCCTTACGCGGCGATCGGCGATTCCTTTTTCTGGGGGGCGCTCCGGTCATTTTCTGCCGTGGGGGCCGTGATCCTGGCTCTCGCAGGGACTCTTCTGGCGCCGCTCGCCTTTCTGCTGCTCTACACCCCCGCTCATCTCTGGGTTCGCGTGAAGGGGTTTCTCGAAGGCTACCGGTGCGGCCGAAACGGGATTGATTTTATCCGGGCGTTGGATCTCCCGAGAGAGTCCGTAAAATTCCGTTATCTTGCGCTTATCCTGATCGGTTTGCTGGCGGCCGTGGCCGTCGATACCACCAGCCGTTCCCGGAACTTTCTACCCGAAATGCCGGGCGGGGTGGTTGGATTGGTTTTACTCCTTCTTGCTTTTGCAGGGGTTCGCCGGGGGATCTCTTCGGTAAAGATCCTTTACGGAATGAGCATCTTGTGCATGGTACTCTCGATCTGATATGGTAGAGATACGAACGTTTGAAATTACGAACAAGCTGGGAATTCACGCCCGGGTGGCCGCCAAGGTGGTGGAAACGGCCAACCGCTTTCAGTCGGAGACTTTTCTGGAAAAAGACGGCGTCGAGGTCAACGGACGAAGCATTCTGGGGATTCTCACGCTCTACTGCCCTCAGGGAAGCCGGTTGACCATTCGTGTTGTGGGAGTCGACTCGAGAGAGGCGATCGCGGCCTTCGCCGGCCTGATCGAGGCAAAATTCGGAGAGACGTGACGGCGGTCAAGACCGTTCGCCCCTTCATCGGATATGCAGACAGAGGATAATCGATTTTATGGCGGATGATCAGAAGAAAATGTATGTTATCAAGGGGATCGGTGTTTCGCCGGGCATCGTCATCGGTAGGGCCTATCTTTTCGACCGCCAGGATGCGCAGGTTCCTTTTTACAATCTGAGCGATCCGGGCCTGATTTCCGCGGAGATCCAGCGTTTCCGGAAGGCCCTGCGGGAATCGGAAAAGCAGCTACTCGAGCTGAAGAACAAACTCGGCGATCTGGGCGGCGGCATGGAGCCACTCTACATCATCGATGTCCACATCATGATCATGCGGGATCGCAAATTCATCGATCGCACGCTGAAGAACATCCGGGAGATGTCTGTAAACGCCGAATGGGCGGTCCGCATGACCGTGGACAAATACCGGGAGATCTTCGACCGGATGGAGGACGACTATCTCCGGGGGCGCATCAGCGACATCCAATATGCCGGGCAGCGGATTCTCACGAATCTCGCAGGAAAGGAGCGCGCGGCCATCGACATGGGGGAGGGGGTCGTCATCATTGCCTCCGACCTGTCGCCTGCCGATACGGCGCAACTGAAGATCGACAAGGTGCTTGGATTTGCCACCGATCAGTCGAGATCCCCGCCGTGGTCGGTCTGCAGAACATCTCCCGGGCCGTCCGGACCAACGATGATATCATCATCGACGGTTCCGCCGGTGTCGTCATCGTC
The DNA here is from genome assembly GCA_026388375.1 of Deltaproteobacteria bacterium. GTDB lineage: Bacteria > Desulfobacterota > Syntrophia > Syntrophales > UBA5619 > UBA5619. The sequence goes on along the minus strand of JAPLJX010000325.1, from coordinate 6,251 downwards.
CATCCCGATCCGGAGATCCGCAAACGCTTCGAAGAGAAGAAAAGGCTGTACGAGAAGGCCCAGGACGATCTGCTGGATTACGCCCATCTGCCGGCGGTGACGAAGGATCATTACCGTGTGGAGATCGGAGGCAATATCGAGTTCATCGAAGAGATTCCCTCCGCGGTTCTTCACGGCGCGGACGGGATCGGGCTTTACCGGACGGAATTCATCTACATCAATCGGGAGCAACTTCCCGACGAGGAGGACCATCTCGCCCATTACCGCTCCGTGGTTGGGGTCAAGGGGCTTTCCTGGGCGACCATCCGCACATTCGATCTGGGCGGCGACAAGTTCTTCCCGGACAAGAAGCCTTCCCGCGAACTGAACCCGCAGTTGGGGCTCAGAGCCATCCGCTTCTGTCTGAAGGAGGTAGCACTCTTCAAGGTTCAGCTCCGGGCCATCCTCCGGGCGAGCGTCCAGGGAAAGCTCCGGATCATGTTTCCGATGATTTCCGGGATCGAGGAGATCCGCGAGGCCAAACGGATCTTTACCGAGGTGAAAAATGAGCTGCTGGCCAAGGGGACGGAACTGGGAAAGGATATTGAAATCGGAATCATGATCGAAGTCCCGTCCGCCGTGATTGTAGCAGAGGAGTTGGCAAAAGAGGTCGATTTTTTCAGCATCGGGACGAATGACCTGATCCAGTATGTCCTGGCCATCGACCGGATCAATGAGCGGGTTACCTACCTCTACGAACCCCTCCATCCGGCCGTCCTGCGCCTGATCAAACAGGTGGTGGATATCGGGCACAAGGCGGGGATCCGGGTGGCGATGTGCGGGGAGATGGCGGGGGAGCCGGCCTATACCATGATCCTGCTGGGGCTGGAACTGGATGAATTGAGCATGAATCCGCTGGCGATCCCCCGTGTGAAGAAGATCATCCGGGGGGCCACGTTGAAGGAATCGAAGGCACTCCTGAAAAAGGTGATGACCTTCTCCTCCACGTCGGAAATCCGGTCATTTGTCGGAGCGGAGATGCGCAAACGGTTTCCCGAAGATTTTCCGGCGAACGGTCAGTGAAAACGGAAAATGGGTCAGAGGTGAAGGAGCGATTTTCATGCGGTTGAAGAGATACACGGTTGTTCTGCAAACATTTTCAGCGATGGGGAGGGCCTGAGAGAGCATGTCCATCCTGTCGGCCATCCGAGCGTGGACAACTGAAATCGGCATCTACCATGCGGGGAGTCTTTATCGGGAGGAGAATTTTCCGCTTTACTGGCTGGTCCGGAAGGTTCTCTCGAAGGTCCTGGTCTCCGATGAGACGGCGGAAGGGATGAAATCCCTTGCGGAGAAGGGCGTCGTCGTCTACGCCCTGAAGAACAAAAGCCAGCTCAACAGCCTGATTCTCCGCGAACTGTCCATGCGGAAAGGGATTCCCCAGCCCGTTTACTGCCATGGCATCAATATGATCACCTGGCAGCCGTATCCGATGGCCATCCGGGTGATCCTGTCTCATCTTTTCCACCGGATCTTAAGGAAAACAGCCATCCATTCCAACAGAATGGACCATCTGAGCCAGCTCACCCTGGAGGGAAAGACCTCCATCATCCATCTCGGGGAGTCCGAACTCTTCGAAAACCCCTTTGTCGAGGAGACCCTTCATCGGTTGCTGGAAGCGCAGGAAGCCTCCGCCGTGCCGATCTATCTCTGTCCGGAATTGATTACCTATGGGAGAAGACGGGAGAAGGAAGAGGAGAGCCTGATCAACATCTTCTTCGGTCAGAGCGACACAACGGATCCCGTGCGCCGGGTGATCACCTTCCTCCGTTATTCCAACATGGCCTCCGTCATCTCCGCCGAACCGGTCAATCTCGCGGAGTACTTGAAAGCCGGCGGCGATCGTTCCCGGGAGGAGCTGGTCCGCCGGCTCCGGGAGGAGCTGATCGCGCGGATCGACGAGGAGAAGGCGACCATCGTGGGGCCGATTCTGAAATCCCGGGAAGAGATCATCGGCATGGTTCTCCGGGACAAGTTACTGGTCGCTTTCATGGAGGAGATGGCGGCGAAGGCGAAGAAGGGCAAAAGGGATGTAGAGGCTGTCCGGAAAGAGGCGAGAAAATATCTGGAGGAGATTGCCTCGGATTACAGCGAAATCTTTGTCGAGATCTGGGCAAAGATTCTTTCCTGGCTCTGGAACAACATCTACGACGGCGTGGTCGTGGACGGTGAGGGAATCGCAAAGATCCGGCAGGTATCCAAGAAGATGCCGTTTGTCATCATCCCCTGCCATCGGAGTCATATAGATTATCTTCTGCTTTCCTACAGCTTCTACAAAAACAACATCCAGATGCCGTTCGTGGCGGCCGGGACCAACCTGTCCTTCTTTCCCATGGGTTACATCTTCCGGAAATCAGGGGCGTTCTTTCTGCGGCGGAGCTTCAAGGGAAACGAACTCTACGGCGAGGTTTTTGCCAGGTACGTCAAGGTTCTTCTGCAGGAGGGACTGCCGCTGGAATTCTTCATCGAGGGGGGGCGCAGCCGGACGGGGAAGATGGTCATGCCCAAGTACGGTCTCCTCTCCATGATCCTCCAGGCCTTTCAGGAGAAGGCCTGCGACGATCTCGCGGCGATCCCCGTCTATATCGGTTATGACCGGGTGATCGAGGAAAAGGCCTATCTCGAGGAGCTGGGCGGCGCGCCCAAAGAGAAGGAGAAGACGACCGACATGATCCGGAGCGGCAAGCTGCTCCGGAAACGGTACGGACGCGTCTACATGAATGTCGGGGAACCGATCCTCCTCAAATCCTACCTGGCCGCTCAGGAAAAACCCCTGAAGGAAATGACGGTTGCGGAGCGGCAGGGTCTCTACCGCCGGATCGGGTACACGATCGTCAGGGCGATCAACAAGGTGTCTGTCGTGACCCCTTTTGCGCTGACCGCATCGGGGCTCCTCTGCTATGACCGGCGCGGAATTTCGCTCGGAGAGCTCCGGGAGGTTCTGGCGCTGTTTTTCGATTACCTCTCTTCCCGCAAGGTCTCGTTCGCGATGACCTTCGCCGACCGGGACAAGGCGGTGACGGAGGCGTTAAACCTCTTCGATCAGTCGGGGATGATCTCCCGCATGGGGGCGGAGGAGGACGAGGAAGAGGAGGTCGAGGAGGTTGTCTATTCGCTCGGGGACGAGAAACGGATGAACCTCGAGTACTACAAGAACAACATCCTCCATTATTTTCTCCCCGTCAGTTTTGTAGCGACGTCTGTTCTGGCAAGCCCTGAAGATATGCTTCCGTTGAACCGGATCCGCGACGACTATGCTTTTTTCAAGCGCCTCTTCCGGCATGAGTTCATTTTTGACGATCAAAAAGATGATCTGGAGGAGGAGGTCAGGGAGACCCTCTCCTATCTCCGCGACCGGGGGATGATCGCCGGTTTCGACCGGGAAGAGAAGGAATGGGTCGAGGTGAAAGGTCGCGGGAGGACCAATCTCCTTCCATTTGCGGGACTCATCCACAACTATATGGAATCGTACTGGGTGGTGGTGAGGGGGTGTTATTATCTCCGGAAGAGGCCGAAGGCAGAAAGGGATTGGCTGAAAAACATTCGCGGTCTTGGGGAGAGGATGTACCGGAAGGGCGAGATCCGGAGGGCGGAGGCGCTGTCCCAGTCCAACTACCAGAGCGCCATCCGCTACCTGGAGGATGTGAACATTATCTCCGTGACGGAAGTGTCTGAAAAGGGGGATAAAAAATTCACCAAGCGCTACACCTTGACGGAAAACAAGGTGCAGATGGAATCCCTCCGCCGCAGGCTGTTCAAATTCCTGTAGAGTACGGGGACACCTTGCCGCAAGGTGTCCCCGTGGGTCGTCTGACCGACTTCATTTCCTGGCTGGGGACACGATGCGGCATCGTGTCCCCAGGGAGTAGAGCGCGGATCTCCCCCGGTAAACGGCGGCCTCTCCGAGTTCTTCCTCGATCCGCAGAAGCTGGTTGTACTTTGCGAGCCGCTCGGTCCGGGACATCGATCCGCTTTTGATCTGTCCGCAGTTCGCCGCGACGGCGATGTCGGCCATGCAGGTGTCCTTTTCCAGGGTTTCGGTCAGTGTGCCGATCTGATTCAATTTGATCAGGATGGAGTTCGCCACGCCAAGCGCGATACCCTTTTCCAGCCGTTTCCGGTTCGTCACGAACAGGTCGTCTCCGACGATCTGTACTTTTCCTCCCAGGGTCTCCGTCAGGAGTTTCCACCCCTTCCAGTCGTCTTCCGCGAGGCCGTCCTCGATCGAAACGATCGGGTATTTTTTTACGAGATCCGCGTAATACTTGACCATCTCTCCGGCGGTCCGCTCCGGCTTCTTCTCGGCGGCCAGGATGTATTTCCCCTTCTCAAAGAAGGAGCTGGCCGCGGCATCGATGGCGATCGCGCAGTCCCTGCCCGGTTCATAGCCGGCCTTTTCGATGGCGGTCATGATCAGGACGAGCGCCTCCTCATTGGATTTCAGGTTGGGCGCAAACCCTCCTTCATCCCCGACGGCCGTGTTGTACCCCTTGGCCTTGAGAACCGCCTTCAGGTTGTGGAACACCTCGGCGGCCATCCGGAGCCCCTCGCGGAAGGTCGGCGCCCCGATCGGCATGATCATGAACTCCTGGATGTCCATGTTGTTGTCGGCGTGCTGGCCGCCGTTGATGATATTGGCCATCGGCACCGGGATGTCGCGGGCGATCACGCCGCCGATATACCGGTAGAGGGGAATTTCCAGCGCCGCCGCGGCCGCCTTCGCGCAGGCGAGCGATACGCTGAGGATCGCGTTCGCGCCCAGGGCGCCCTTGTTGTCCGTACCGTCCAGCGCGATCATCTCGGCGTCGATCTCCCGCTGGTTCTGACAGTCCATCCCGACGATCTCCGGCGCGATTTTGTCGAGGACGTTGCTCACGGCCTTCAGGACGCCCTTTCCGAGGTACCGCTTTTTGTCCCCGTCCCGGAGCTCCAGCATCTCATGTTCGCCGGTGGAAGCGCCCGACGGCACGGAAGCCCGTCCGATGACCCCCGACAGCAGGGTCACCTCTGTCTCAACGGTTGGGTTGCCTCGTGAATCCAGGATCTCCCTGGCATTGATGTTGATGATTTCCGTCATAAGGGCCTCCTTGGGATGGGGTTGATGCTATCATTTTTTGGAAAAGATGGTCTTCGGGCTCCACCGCGGGTTGGATCCTGCGGCTCTTGCGGTCTCTATTATACCAATGGATGCTGTTTTTCAAGGCGAATGTCGGCGCGGGGAAGCGAAAGTTCCTTGATATGATGTCCGATGTCGGATAGAATCCCGTGCGATTGAGCACAAGATGGCGATGGCGGCGGAAGAGAAAAAAACGAGGTTGTTCCTCCATCTGAAAAAATGGCTGGAAAAGGTGGTCATCGATTACGGCATGATCGCCGAGAATGGAAGGACAGGAAAATAGTGGCAAAGAAGGAAACAGGGGAAAAGCCCATCTGTCAGAACAAGCGGGCCAGGATCAACTATTTTATCGATGAGACCTATGAAGCGGGCATCGCCCTCGTCGGAACGGAGGTGAAGGCACTTCGGGACGGCCGGGCGAACCTCAAGGACAGCTACGCCCTCATCAAGGAGGGGGAACTCTTCCTCTATGATGTGCACATCAGCCCCTATTCGCACGGAAACCGGGAGAACCACAACCCGCTGCGCGTCCGCAAACTGCTCATGCACAGGCAGGAAATCAAGCGGCTCTATGGCAAGTCCCAGGAGCGGGGTCTCGCCCTGATTCCGCTCCGGATGTATTTCCGCAACGGGAAGGTCAAGGTGGAGATCGGTGTCGGCCGCGGGAAGAAGCTCTACGACAAGCGGGAGGACATCAAGCTCAAGGAGGATCGCCGGGCGATGGAGCGGGGGATGCGGGCGAAGAACCGGGAGGGATGACAGTGTATTCTGACTGGCGATCGGCACGGCGGCCGGGAAGCAACGTAACCTTATCTTTTACGATTCAAGCGATTTATGACCGGGAAAGGGAAGCGAGCCGAGATCTCCGCTTGACTTGAACGGAGAAAAAAGGTAGAAGCAAACCGGTTCATTCACATCGTTTCACCATCCATGGGGGCGTCACGGTTTCGACGGGGATATGTGAAGCTGCATAAGCGTACCGAGGTTCCGGCAGGCCTCGTTAAACAGTCAGGACAATATAAGCGCAGACAACTACGATTACGCTTTAGCCGCTTAGTCGCGGCTAACGTCTCCCCGATTTCGCCTGTCGGGTCGG
>JAPLJX010000246.1 GCA_026388375.1 Deltaproteobacteria bacterium | reverse complement strand
TGGCGAACGATGGATAGGTGATCGCTCCCCGTGCCCTTCGTCTTCAACGGGGGGATCGTCCTGATCGTCCGCTGGTGGGGGTGAATATGCCCCTCTTGTGTCTGTTTGGCAATGTGGATCTCGGACCTCTACATTTCCATGTGTCTTCTTCATTCTAGTTGCGCACTCATCTACTATTTATTGTAGTCAACAACAAAAGTTCGCGCTCTCGTGTAGCAGCTTTCGCTCCGAACTACTCAGGTAAGGTCTGACGATATGTTATAGTGATTTCCGATTTTACGTTAATCTGTGTGTTGACGAATCGAAACTTCGGGTAGAAAGTAAGACACATTGAAATGAGTCAGACGGCTATTCATTCTCGGATGGAAGGGAGAGACTAATGATCTGTAGTGCCCGGCGCATGTTAGAAGTTGGATGCGAAAACATCGAAAATTGCCCAACCCCTTCAGCACATAGCCGATTAAACGATGCTCACAGATTGTGGCACCAAGCAGAAGCTAATTACAACGACCCGGACAGCTTCCGCGTCAATTTGAATGCCTGCATTCAGACATTAAGAAATGTAACTTTCGTTCTCCAAAAGGAAAAATCGAGGATTCCTAATTTTGACGGGTGGTATGCAGGGTGGCAGAGTACCTTAAGAGAGGACAACATACTAAGATGGCTAGTAGACGCCCGAAACGTCATCGTAAAGGAAGGAGACCTTGAGACTCTAAGTAGGGTCAGAGTTGCCATCCTGGACAGCTATAACGGTTCCCCTCATCATGAAATGAACGTTGAACCCATGGCAACAACGAAAGATATTGCTATTATGATGGCATCACAAGATATTCCAGAGCAACTGAAAAAAGATGGAGTTCTTCGCGTCGAAAGGAAATGGATAGCGATGGACCTGCCTGACTACGAATTGCTTGAGGCCATGTCCCATTCCTACGGTGTGCTATCGACAATGATATTGGACGCTCATTCTCAATCCAATGCATCCTTGCCCAAGATATTTACCAGGAATAAAGGAGGGAGTGTTAAGCCGCATAAAGGTCCTATCACGCATCTGAACGGACGCCTCCCCTGCATGGTGGTTGAATCCGAAAAGAGGACAGTGAGAGTCAAATTATCAACCAATCAGCTTCTGACGATGAAAGAATTCAAGATTAAGAAAATCACGAAGAAAGTGGTAACAGAGAGGTACGGGAACGTTCTCGATCATTTAGTAAAGCCGCAGACTCAACGTGAACGACTTTTTATGTTGCTCGAATGGGCAAAAAATATACTACAGACAGACGGGTATCACGTCCCGATAGTGCTTTTTGAACTTAAGAGCAACAAACTCCAAATTTTGTCGTTTGCGATGAACGACCAAGCTGAAAAACACCTTATGGCAAGAAAGTTGGCCCAAGATGCCGTGAGTCTTGGCGCAAAGTCCATAACGGGCATAGGCGAGGCATGGTGCGTAATGTCTCATAAAGATAAACCAGTGCGCGTTTCCCCTGAAGAGTTGCCAGACCGGACTGAGGCTTTGGTGATCGATTACTTATCGGCAGAAGGTGAAGAATTTTCAATTTTTTGCCCATTCGTTCATCGAAACAATTCGATTGAGTTTGGTGAAGTTGTTGAGAACCACCGATCTAACAATATCTTCTATATTCCCTTACGAGAGACATGGAAACGTAAAAGAAGGCTTGAGAGTAGTAGAGTACCCTTGTCTAAATATAAAGTGGAGGTAAACGCACTGTGCCCTTGCCATAGTGGAAAGAAGTATAAGAAATGTTGTGCACCACATATCGGAACGATCCTAATGGATACAGCACTATTACTCTATTCCCAAAAGGAATATGAGCGGGCAGAGCAAGCTTTTCGGGCTCACTTAACCCAATATATAAAATGGTACCACATTCACACTGTTCCTTTTCTCAAGCATAATCGTGAGGACGCAGAAGAGATATTCCAACTTGACATCCAAGCGATTGGAGAGATCGTGGACCGAATTGCAGAATGCCTCCTTCACCAGGACAGGAAAGTTGATATTGACCCTTTTTTGGAAAGGACATCAGATATAATAGACGATTCAAGATATGCGGCCGTTATTGGTGACCTGCGTAAGAAATTTCGCAGCTCAATTGAGCCAGCTCTTCAAATCACCGTCAGTGACGAATGAAAACATGGATGTGCCCTGGAAATTGACCTTCTCAAAACTGCACGTTTTCAACCAGTTATCATTGATTCGGACCGACATCCCAATGTCTCGCTTTGTATTTGAAGTCCTACACAGGACGGTCATTATCCCGTAAACTCGCCTATCTTCTATTAAGTTCAGTGCATTGAACTGACTTATCTATACGACACTATTAAGAGTACTCCGCGAGCCTCTTTCATTTTCATGTCGGTATTTCCGGTTGTTTACCGCCAGGGAATGGCCTCGTCCCGAGTCCTAAGGTTTCCGCATGATCCTCGACGTAGCGATAATAATCGGTAGCCTGTTGATTTTCGAAAAAAGATTGACACTTCTCATCCTGGATTGTATTTACAGCAAAACAGCGAAGTGAAGAAATCACATGAGCGGTTACATGCCTTTGGCAACGAAGATGACGAAAATGAGGCACAATAAGCGTATCCGCAGTGGGGCTGGTGCGCTCGGAGGAGAACATTAACAACTCATAATCCAGGTCGCCCCTTTTCAATCCGCCATGGATATCCCAGGCGTTTTTTGTATTCTTGATCAAGGAGTTTGAATCATGGCAGCAAATGCGACGGTCGGCACGTTTATCGCCGTGGTCGTTGCGCATATCATGGTTGATTTCATGGGCATGAGCGTATGGCCGGTTTACAAGACACTGGCCGGGTTGGATGTCGCCAAGGCCGGATGGATCGCCACGGTTATCGGTATGAGCGGAACAGCGCTTCAGCCGCTATTCGGTTTGATCGCCGACCGATTCGGGCCACGACGGGTCATCCTGCTCGGTGCGCTGCTGACTTCGTTTGCTTTGCTGCTCGGCCCGCTTGTTGATTATCAATCGGCGCTGGACCGCCGACTGCCGACATTGTTCGGATTGAGCGGCTTTTACCTTGTCGTGTTCATGATCCTTGCGGCCGGCCGGCTCGGACAGGACATGTTCCACCCCTCGGGAGCGGGGCTGGCGGGCAGCTTCTCCGCCCGGCGCGGCTCGATGTTCGTCGCCGTGTTCATCGCCGTGGGCAGCATCGGCTACGGTCTTAGCCAGATCGTGTTTCGCACCGCTTACAACAACCTCGGTCATCATACCGAAATCCTTTTCATTCCTGTGGCGTTCCTATGGGCGTTTGTCTGGCTGCGGTGTCGGCCGGCCGAGGTGCCATACTCCGAGAGGATATCCGTCATCGGATCGCTCCATGCCCTTCGCCCGGTGGCGGGGCAGATCCTGGTGTTGTTCCTGATTCTTGCGATATCAAGCGGTGTGCTGAGCGGGCTTTTTTTCCTCATGCCGGAATTCGCCCACGAGAAAGGTTATCCGGACTGGATCGGGCAGGGCGGGGCTTTCGGTCTGCTCGTCTTCGGCGCGACGGTATTCATGGTGCCGATGGGCCACCTGGCAGACCGCATCGGCCGGCGTCGGACGTTGATTGCGATGATGATTTTGTCGGCAATCAGCTACCATGCGATTGTACGCCTGACCCTGCCGGTGCCGGCATTCGTCATGCTTTGCCTTGTGGGCGGGGCATTCCTGGGGACGGTGAACCCGCTGGGCGTGGCGTTCGGCCAACGGATCGCCCCGCCGGGAAACATGAGCATCGTATCGGCGGTCCTGATGGGCTGGGCGTGGTGTCTTGGCAGCACTGCGCCCAGCATTGTGGGCGAACTCTACCAGCACCTGGGTCACAACGCCTCGAAGACTTTGGTGCTGCTCGGAGCAGCGAATGTCGTGATGGTGATGATAGGTTTCCTGCTGCCCAAAGCCACAGACAACACAAAAAACCGCAAAAACGGTGGAATCACTGAATCTACAAACAAATAACATCAATCTTTTTGCGATTTGGTTCCGAATCTATCCCGCCCTACAGAGTCGGCAACCCGGCGGCAGATCATGCCAAAACGATAGAAATATGTTGAAACGATGACCAATGGTCACCGACCTGTCTTGACTTCGGCCTGACGACGGCGACGCTCCTCCCCGGCCCGGGCAAGCGCCTCGCGGTTTCCGTCGTCGACCCGCATGAAGGCGTCGCGCCACGTGTCGTTTTCCCAGTGAAACGGTGTCTGGATCGTGGTGCGCGGCATCCAGGCCCGATCCAGCAGATTCAGCGCGCTTCCGATGATCGAGCGCTGCATCTCCTGGTCCCAGGGCTTCCCGCAGGGATTCCCCAGTGGAAAATCGGTGAACACGAAGCGGGCGACACCGCACTCCTCAACGATGTCCCGCGCGCTGCCCATGACCACCGTGGAGACGCCGTTCGCCTCCAGGTGCCTCGCAACCAGACTCACGGTCTGGTGGCAAACCGGTCAAAGCGCCGAGAAGAGCACGGCGTCGAGGCCATCCTCGCGGCACCACTCAAGGATCTTTGGGGCGGCGCCCTGCGACGTTCGGCTTTGGCTGTAATCGGTGGGCACTCCGTAGAAGCGGGGAGACGCCGACCCGATACAACCGCCGTTTGCCTGTTCAGCGAGGCGGTTGACCGGCAGGAAACTGTCGACGTCGTCGGTGTGGGTCGCTTTCTTGTCCCAAAACAGATCGTCCGTGAACAGGCTTTTCGGCGGCGGGTTCGCCGGCTCCGCGTAGGGCCCCCGCTTCAACCCCCCGGCCCCGATCAGCCCCTCCGCCGGCGTTCTGCCTGCAGTCGTCACCAATCCCACACGACACCCGGAGAGCGGCTTTTGCAGCGGTGTAAAAGGGACATCGTCGTGGTGGGCCCAGGCATACGGCTTGGAGTAGCCCTGGGCGGCGTAGTACTCCCGGCTGCGATCGATGTAGCTCACGAAAGAACGGTACGGCCGAAGTCCATCCATGCAATCCTCCTGTTCTCGAACGTCGGTTAAAAACGGATAACAACTCAGACGCATTTGGTATTACGCAGATCCGAAACCAGTTTCCTGCCGGCGGCAAAGGCCTGCGGAAGCGCTTCGGAATTTTTCCGAATGTCGCCGCAGGCGTCGACCTGCCGGAAGAGCAGTTCACCGGTATAGTCGGCATTGAAGGCATCAAAAAAATACTTGACCGTGAGAATGGCCCCCTCGAACATCCGCTGTCCCTTGGTCCCGCCGACGGAGATAAAAAAGCCCCGCCTTTTGATCCCCTCTTTTCCCAGTGCAGGATCGTGAAGCACGTATTTTCTGGCCCACAGCGCCTGAACACGATCGACCATCGCCTTGGCCCAGCCTGTAACCCCGTAGAAAAAGATCGGCGAGGCTAAGATTACAATATCCGCTTCCAGAAGACGCGGGTAAATCCGCTGCATCTCATCAGTGATGACACAGACCCCGTCTTTGAAGCAGCCGAGGCACTCCCGGCAGGGGGTGATTCTGCAATCAGACAGGTGTATCCCTTCCACCGCTGCCCCTTCCGCGGCCGCCCCCTTCAAGGCCTCGTCGAGCAGCAGATCCGTGTTCCCGCCCCTTCGGGGGCTGCCGAAAAGTCCCAGAACCTTCACCTCGTTGCTCATCTTTCCACCTCATCAACAGCGCACGGACGATACGGAAGTCCCGCATTCTGCCCGATCCTAATTCTTTCATGGTCGGACAAGAGACAAACTAAAAACAAATCGCGGCCCGTTTATTGTGGCGGGATTGTAGGGGAAGCAACCTTCGGTGTCAATAATATTTTTAACTACTTGCAGCAATAAATTCTCCTTGACACACAAGACTCCTTTTCGTAACCTCAGCTCCAACTGCATGGGGGTGGTGTGGCGTGAAAAAGACTTTTCAATATATTCTTCTTGCCCTGTCGTGCCTTGCCCTGCTCCTCCTTCCCGGTTGTTCAGGGGGGGGCGGATCGGACACGGCCGCGGATCCCAGGATCGATTTCACGTACCCCGATGCGGCCGACTACAGCAAACTCGCCTGGACCGACGCCTTCAAGGCGGCCCACACCAAGTTTTCCCGCGAGTACGCCTTCAGCGACTGGAAGGGTGTCGACTGGCCCGGCCTCTCCGGCCAATTTCTGCCGCGCATCGCACAAGCCCAGGCCGCCGGAGACGAAAAGGCCTATTACCTTGCCCTGCACGAGTATGTCTGCGCGATTCCTGACGGACATATCAAACTGACCGCGGAGAACGCCGCAATGCCCACGGCGCTCGGCAGG
>JAPLJX010000005.1 GCA_026388375.1 Deltaproteobacteria bacterium | reverse complement strand
GGTCTGGCGTAGGATCCCATCTTCCCACCTTCACAGACCCATGGGTACTTCATCAGAGGTTCGGGGCGGGTCCGATCACGGCGGTGGCTGAAACAGGCCGACGGACTATTCTCGTCGGCCTCCATTCATGTCAATCGACACTCTCTTTCGATTCGTAATGCTCAGTCCCAATAACTTGCGACCACTCACCCTTCGTAGGTGAAAGTGATGTTGCTTGCTATCGGGCTTTGATCTCATCCTTTTTCACGAAGTACGCATCAACCGGATGAACCAGTGTTTTGAAACACCCGAAGAAAGGAAACCGGAACATAATTATCGACATCGGCTGAGGCCGCCGATTCCGTCCGCGAGGATTTTCGTTTTTATCCGGTGCAGTCGGCGGGAATGAGGGCAGCGGGATCGAAGGCGAAGGCCGCAAATCGGCCATCGTGGCTGAGGCTGATCTCTGCGGCGAGCAGGTCTCCGCGGAAAAGGACGCGGGGAGCGCCGGGGCCGCCGGGGTCTTTGACGACGGATAAGTCGCCAACCGAACAATCGAGACGGCGCGCGATCTCCCGGAGGAGCGCCCCCCGGACGAAGGCCGAGGGATTTACGGCGTCCTTCCCCCCTTCCAGCCGCTTGACGCGCCGGCAGAGTCTATGGAGCGCTTCCCCCGTTCCGGCCGCCAGCGCATGGACCCAGTCCGCCGACACGGTGACTTCGAGAACGAGCTCTCCCCGAGGGGTGATCACTTTCCCGGTCCGACGGACGATCTTTCGCGTCGCATCCTCCGCATCGAGAACCACCCGGTATCGATGGGGAATCGAACAGACCGCCGGATCAGCGCTGCTGACGGCCTTGTAGGCCGCCTCTTTCGCCGCCCAAAGTGACCAGAGGAGCGTATCGGGAGACGGGACCGAGGCGATCAGCTCCCGCTCCCCGGCAGTGAAGACGCGGCCGATGAACCGATCATCCCTGCTTTTCCCGATATTTCCCGGATCTTTCAGATCGACGACATCGTTACCCACGCCCGGCAAAGTATTCATCCTCCATGCCGGCCAGCCGCTCGACGATCCGCCGCGCATACTCGCGCTGGCGTCTCAATCCGCCGACGTCCAGGGATCGACCCGAAGGCCGCCTGACCGTCCCCCCGAAGATAGACGAGCATCACCCGGCAGCGGCTTTTCTCATCGAGAAATCGGCCGACGCCATAGGAGAAGTTTTCCCGGTCTACCCGCCCCGTCCGCGACCGCCCCCCTTCCGGAAAAATCATCAGCCCCTGCCCCCAATCCAGAACGCGGTAGCACTTTTCGAGGAGCCGCTGGAGCCCTTCGCGGCTCCCGCCCCGGTCGACGGGCAGGCACTTGGCCAGATAGCATATCAGGGCGAGGAAGAAGTTCCGCTGAAAATTCTTCCGCTCCGGCAGGTTCCAGAGGACCCGCCGGAAATGGAGGATATGATCCGCAAGGGAAAACATCCCATAGCTGATCACGAGCGAATCAATCATGGTCAGGTGGTTTGGACAGACAATCCAAGGCCCATCGTATGCCCGGTACATGCGCTTGACCTCGCTCCGGATCCGCTTGAGGTCGCGGATGCGATAGCCCATCAGGCGAACGAAGAGGAAGCAAAGCGGCGCCGTCAAAACGACGGCGATTCGTCCCAGAACGTACTGTAAACCGAGGAGAAGCCGATCCCGCCTTTCCATGACCGGCTTTAGGCCGCCTTCTGCTGGATCAGCAGCACGGCATCCCCGATTGTCGCAATCCGGTCGGCCTCGTCATCGTCGATGGAGGTCCCGAACACGTCCTCGCACTTGATGATGATGTCCACCAGCCTCGCCGAATTGACCTTCAGATCTTTGAGGATGTGGGTTTCCTGCGTCGCCTTCTCCAGCAGGGCCGAATCCTTGACGTATCCCCGCAGGATGTCGATGACCTTCTTTGTAATCTGTTCTACACTCATTGTCTTTCCTCCTTGCTTGCGTTTGTTGAAAAAGTCCCGTTCATTGTTCCCATTTTCTAAAAATCAGACAACTATTCACATCGCCAAAGCCGAATCCGGCCTTGGCCACGACTTTGAGATCCGGACATGCTACGGCCGAATGCGGGATCTTCTCTTCGTAGGGGGCGATCTCCGGATGGAGGTCCCCGCAGTTCAGCGACGGATGTACAAATCCGTCCCGGAGCTGCAAAACGACGGCCACGCATTCGATTGCGCCGGCCGCCCCCAGGCAATGCCCGATCATCGACTTGGTCGAGTTGATCCACGGGAAATCTTCCGGACCCCGCTCCAGGGCGGCCGACCAGTTTTTCACCTCCATCGGATCGGCGTAGGTTGCCGTCAGATGGCCGTTGATCGCGTCGATCTCGCGAGGCGAAATCCCCGCGTCGGCCAAGGCCCCGCGGACACACCGCCTCGCCCCCTCCGGGTTCGGCGCGGTGATGGTGCCCCCCATCCGGTGGCCGCCGCAGTTAACCATCCCGCCCAGCACCTCGGCGTAGATCCGCACCCCCCGCGCCAGGGCCGATTCCAAATCCTCCAGCAGAAGGAACGCCCCGCCCGCACCAGGGACAAAACCGGCAGCGCTTGCGCTCATCGGCCGGGAGGCCTCTTCCGGCCGGTCGTTGAACTTCCGGCAGATCACCCGCATCGCATCAAAACCGGCCCAGATGTAAGGTGAGGCCCCTTCCGAGCCGCCCGCCAGCATCCGGGTAGCCAGTCCGAGCCGGATGCGCGCCGTCGCCTCAATGACCGCCTCGTTTCCGGTACTGCACGCCGAAGAATTCGAAGTCACCTGGTTTCCCAAGGCCAACAACCCCGCGATCCGTGCACTGGTCCCGCTGTTCATCACCTGCTCGACGATCCGGCTCCCCATCCGCCGGACCTTTCCTTCGTTCACCATCGGAACCACCGTCCGGGCGATCGTGTCCATCCCGCCGATCCCCGATCCGGCGATCACCCCCGTTTCCCAGTCCACACGGTCGTCTTCGGCTTCGGGCACGGCAAAACCCGCATCGGTCCAGGCGTCCATGGCCGCCACGGAGGCGTAGCCGATGTTGTCGTTGATCGACAGGAGCTTTTCATGATCGAAATAGCGCTGCCGTATCGCATCGAATCCCTCCGGGACGCCCCCGACCTGGCAGGCGAAGTTCAACTCCGCCAATTCCGGAATATGACGGATGCCCGAACGCCCTTCCCGAAGGGCCTGTGCGAATACATCCAGTCCGTAACCATTCGGTGCGACCACCCCCATCCCCGTAACGACCACCCTGCGTTTCATAACCCTTCCTCCTGAAGCGACCCATCCTCAACGAGCGGCGCGTGACCCCGTCCCTTCTCTCCGGTGAATTTATCCCGTGGAACCCCTTTCCCCGCAAGGGTCCCTGAGCAGACCTCATCGCCGTCCGATCGCGTCATAACGCAGTCGACCTTGAGCTGATTTCCGCGGAAATAAACCTTCTTCCCCGCAACCCGGACAAGCTCGCCGGGGTGGACCACACCGCTGAACTCCACCTGTTCCGCAAGCGTAAACAATGTAACGGGATCCTCGATTGGCCTTTCTCCCTTCCCCCGAAGCCAATTCAGGTAAAGACCGAAGGCCACCACACCCGTCTGGGCCATGGTCTCGATGAGGATAACCCCCGGCGTGACGGGAAAGCCCGGGAAATGGCCCGGGTAGAAGTATTCATCGCTGCGGAATCTATAGACGCCGACGATGTGTTCCTCGTCCAATTCCAGGATCTCCTCGATAAAACGGAAGGGGTGCCGCTGGGGTACCATCTCCAGAATCCGACCCCGGAGGATAGGATCAGCCTCCATACAGCCCTCCATTCACATGAATCACCGTCCCAGTAATGTATGAACCCGCCGTGGCCAGAAAACCCACCACCTCCGCGACCTCCTCCGGCCGCCCCATCCGATTGAGGGGAATCCCGGCAAGAATCTCCGTCCGGACCTCTTCGGGCAGGCGGGCGGTCATCTCCGTCGCGATGAATCCGGGAGCGACGGAATTAACCAGGATATCGCGCCCCCGAAGCTCCCGGGCGAGCGACTTTGTCAGGGCGTCCATGGCCGCCTTCTCCATCGTGTAGGGAATCTGGCCGCCGTTCCCCGTGTGGCCGACAACGCTCGATATGTTGATGATCCGGCCGCTGTTCGCGCGGAGCATATATTGGCGCAGGACGCGCTTCGTCAGGTACCAGGCGCCGCGTACAACCGCACGCTGTGCATCGAACTGTTCGATCCGCATCCGCTGCATGTCGGCGTCGAGGGAGACCCCGGCGTTGTTCACGAGGAGATCGCAACGGTCCGTCTGCCCCTTCAGCGTCTCCACCATTGCATCGATCTGGGCGATGTCGGCCAGGTCCGCCGGCAGCAGGAATCCGTCACCGATCTCCGCAAGCAGGGAACGCGCGGCCGCCGCGCTCGATCGGTAATGGATCCCCACACGAAAACCCTTCGCCGCCAGCTCCCGAACGCAGGCCGCCCCGATTCCCGTTGCGCCCCCCGTCACCACCGCTACCTTTTTTGCACCCTTTTCCATTTTTCACCCGGGAACAGATTTCAAATCTGTCCCCCACTTAAATCAAAGCTATCCCTACAGGACAGCTCCTATCCATTTATCCGGCCGCCGACGGCGTTCGCCGACCGACGGGGGTAATCCGGATAGGCGATCCCCTTGAAGACGCCTGTCCGCGCCCCATGGATCTCGGCAACCGTCTCGCCGTCTACCGAGACCATCCCTTCCCCGATGACGATGCTCGCACCCGATTCCTTGAGGTTGGTAAAACGCCGCACGTCGACCTCGTAACGCACGCAGCGGTTGAAGGGACGGATCTGGCCGCTGAAGACCACTTCCCCACAGCCCAGCGCACGTCCCGACCCGAGCGCCCCCCGCCAGATGCAGAAGAAACCCAGGAGCTGCCAGATGGCGTCCACGCCGAGGCAGCCTGGCTGGACCGGATCGGCGGGCATGTGGCACTGGAAGTACCAGGCGTCCAGGCGAATATCCTGTTCCGCCACGATCCTCCCCTGACGACCGTCCGACCGGATTTCGAGGATCCGGTCCACCATCAGGAAAGGCGGCGCCGGCAACCGGGCCGCAAATCCTTCCGGAGGGTCGTCCACCAGGGTCCCATAGGCAAAGGCGATGAGTTCTTCCAATCCAAAATGGGAGCTCTTCTGAAACTCTTCGTAGGTCATGTCGCCTCCCGGTTTTCTTCGACGGCGAGAAGAAGGTTGACCCAGGTCAGACCTGAACCGACGAGGCAGATCGCCACGCGGTCGCCGGATCGGAGCTCCTCCCAGTGTTCGCTCAACACGGAAGGCCCGCCCGCGCAACCCGTGTTTCCGAAGGAGTCCACATTGAACCAGTGTTCCTCCCCCGGAATCTCCGCCCGTTCGCAGACCGTCCGCAGGGCGCCCAGATTCGCCTGGTGGCCGATGAAACGGAACCGCGCGCCATGGCCATGGTCCAGAACGGACATGAGGCTGCGGACGGATTCCGTCATACGGCGGATCGCAAATCCCTGAACGGCATGGCCCTCCTGATGGAAGTGACCCATCGGCGGGATATGCACCTTCTCCCAGGCCGAGGCGTTCGTCCCGCAACTGGATTCCACAAACGCCGCCCGCGACGGCACCGATGCCGACAGAACGGCGGCGGCGCTTCCGTCGCCGAACAGGACGGCTGTGGAGCGGTCACTGAAGTCGATGGCGCGGGTAATGTTCTCCGGCTGGACGATCAGTACATAGGGGGGAAGTCGGTCCGCCGCCATCCGGTTGAGGAGATCGATCTGCATCCCGAAGCTCGTACAGGCCGAATTCACATCGAAACAGGTGGCGTCGATCCCCAGCTCCGCTGCGACCGTGGCCGCCTCCGCGG
>JAPLJX010000414.1 GCA_026388375.1 Deltaproteobacteria bacterium | reverse complement strand
TTTCATCAGCCAGGTGTCCGCCGGCGTCGCGGAATCGAGATTAAACCAGAACGGATCAAGCCTGCCCGTGTCGCGGTTGCCGAGGGCGGCGATCATGGCTTTCATCAACGCAATATCCGCGGCGGGCAACCGGTTAAAATTAAGCGTAAAAAGCTGCTGAAAATTATAGAAACGGTCTTTGCCAACCCGGAATTTTGTCTTGTTCGCATCCAGGACGAAATCGATATTCGCTGAAAATCCCTCGACATAATTCCTCGTTAATTGCAGGTATGGGCCGAGGAAGAGGTCGCCGATCTCGATAAAGCCGTCCGGATTTGCCGCGTCGGTTATTTTCAGGCGGGCATAGCGCTTCGTTTGCGACGCCGCCAGGTAATGCAGAATTTTGGCCGCGGCCCAGGTGACCGCTTCCGATACCTGGGGGCTGCCGCCCGCGCCGCTGTCGAACGTCGCCGCGGCGTCGGCCTCGATCACGATCGTTGCGGCGGAGGTCATGTTGTGATCGTAAATAATCAGGGAATCGAACGCCTGCGCCGACCCTAAATCAAGGGTGACCGTATTGGGCGCGCCCAGCGCCGCCGATCGGTAGCGATGATCGCGATCCCGGTCGATCAGCGCGTTGGCGTTGTACAGATTGACGCCCTTCAAGGTCCACTGATCGCCCAGTTCAAAGTCATCGCCCGCCCCCAGAACCCATTTCACATAAATGCCGGATTCCAGAAGGACGTTGGCCGCCGAGGTAGCCACGGCCGATGCATTCCAGGACCCGCCGCCGTTGCTCCAGCGGAAGGTCGCCTGGCCGATCTCCTTGCCTGCCGCTACGGAATCAACCTCCAGGATGTATCCTTTGTCGGTCGCGCCGGAATACGCCCCGGAGGGCGTCAACGTCGCCGACCCGGCCCCCTCCTTTTTCGCCTGCGTAACGACGCCGGAGCGCAGCGACGACACCGTGATCATGGATTCCGAAGTGATCAAATTATTGTAGAGAAACCGGGCCTTGCCCATCAGTTTGCCCCAACCGTGATTTGCCGGGACTCGATGCGCGAGATCTCGTGCATGATATCCTTGGCAAACCCTTTAAAGGTTTTCGTGTCCGTAACCGTAGAATACAGGTTGAAAATATAGGTATTCTCGCCGCCCTTGCCCCCGCGCCAGTCCTCCGCCTGCGGCTTCGTCAACACCGCCTCGCCCTCGTGGGCGTTGATCCGGAAATTGTCGCGGGGAACGTAGTCAAGGCCGTTCAAGGCGGAGAAGGAGAAGGATGAATCTTTCGGGGCGATCTGCCCCATGCCAGCGGACGCCGAAGAGAAACCGCCGCTTTCACCATCAAAATTCAGGGATGCCGAACCGCCTTTCCCGCCTCCTTCCATAGCGTTCACTACTTCGCCAATCGCCCACTTTCGGCGAAATTAAGGACGCTATCAATTCCCTGTGAGAGCATGGCGGCCTTGAAAGCTACATCATAAGCCGCGCCCGCATCTGCAAGCGTTCCCCCCGCGCCGATGACTGCGTTATACTTTGCGGCGCCCGCCATGTCTGATACGATCTCGCCTAAATCTCCCCCGCCACCTGAATAATACCCGCCAACTGCGCCCCCAACAGCCCCAATAATGGCAGATAACCAACCGCCTTCTCCTTTTCCGGACATATAGCCCATCAGGCCGCCAGCGCCAGCGCCAGCGACGCCCCCGGCCGTTGCGCCGAGGGCAGCCCCAACACCAGACCCAACTCCGTATGTGATCGCGGCGGCAGCAAGGGTCATTGTTAGTTTCGCTCCCCATCGCTCTAAGAACTCTTGCCACCACCCCATCCCAACAGACATTTCGCTTTCTTCGGTTGACCCATCATAATAGTAAATCCTTTTAAGATTATCGCCTATTTGTTCCGACCAGACAGGATATTTAGGGCTGATGATTCCCGCTTCCGCCTCCTGTTTATCCAGATAGAGTTGTCCTTTCCGTCCGTTCGTCCCATCATACAAATTCCATCCACCGATGGATGACATGCCACTGTCATTCGTGGAAACATTTTGCGAGGCGAAAACCTCATCCAGTCGTGATGTCGGCTTGAAGGGCATGCGGTAGTCTCCCAACATCCCCTTCCATGTGTCAACCAAACCGCCATCAGCATATCCGGGAATATAGCCACCCTCAAAATAACCATATGGAAGTGCTTTATTTTGCCGGATATATTCAAGCATCCCGATTGTTTCGGAATTCACCGCTGACCGAGGTTCAATATATTCTCGGGGGGAGACACGGGCCAAAACAGTATCGTTCGTCGGAGAGTCACCGCCGGAGGCGTACCCCGGAACCATGCCGCCCTGAGAGAAAGACCAATCCAGACCGCTTGCCAGATCCCAACCCTTATTGATGAGGGCTAGGATGGAGTTCCAAGCGCCGCTCACCGTCGCCACGAAATTCATCGTGAGGTCACTCTCTGAGAGAGCCTTGACAACTGTGCTATAGCCGCTCTTGATCACATCCCAGATGCCCGACGCTCCATTGGAAAAGAAGCCGCTGAACGCATCCCACGCGGGACGAAGCCACCCCTTGATATCGACTCCGGCCATGCTGCTCAGAAGACCGGTAAAGGAAGTCCAGATATTGCCAATCCATTTACCCGCATCGCCTGCAAAATCTTTCCAGCTTTGCCATGTGCTGGAGACGATACTGGTGCTTCCGAGCGTCGAGATTACGCCGGAGTAGCCGCTCTTGAGGGTGTCCCAGATGCCGGTTCCCGCGGTCGTGAAGAGGCCCTTGAAGGAATCCCATCCGGTCTGAAGATAGCCGACGATGCCGGTATCTCCCATGAGGTCGATCGCGCCGGAATAGCCGCTTTTGAGGGTGTCCCAGATGCCGGACCCGGCGGTTGAAAAGAGGCCCTTGAACGAATCCCAGCCGGACTGGAGATAGCCGACGATGCCGGTGTC
>JAPLJX010000282.1 GCA_026388375.1 Deltaproteobacteria bacterium | reverse complement strand
GGGCGAGGCGCACGGCATCCGCTCCTATCCCGCCGCCAACGCCGATATCCTCTCGCTGAAACACACCCTTCTCTACGGGATCAAGGGGCTCGCCGCCTATGCGGACCACGCCCTGATCCTCGGCCAGGAGGACGAGGCGATCTTCGCCTTCCTTCATGAAGCGCTCGCTTCTCTCCTTGACGAGAAGCTGGATCTGGGCGCGGCGCTGGGGCTCGTCATGAAATGCGGCCAGACGAATCTCCGGGCGATGGAGCTCCTGGATGCAGCGAACACCGGGGCCTACGGCCATCCGACGCCCGTAAAGGTTCCGCTCGGCGCGAAGAAGGGGAAGGCGATTCTTGTCTCCGGGCACGACCTCAAGGATCTCGAAGGGGTGCTGAAACAGACCGAAGGGAAGGGGATCAACGTCTATACCCACGGCGAGATGCTTCCCGCCCACGGCTATCCGGGGCTCAAGAAATATGCCCACTTTTACGGTCACTACGGGACGGCCTGGCAGAACCAGGCGAAGGAGTTCACCGCCTTCCCCGGGGCGATCCTGATGACGACGAACTGCATCCAGAGGCCGCAGGGCTACAATGACCGGATCTTCACATCGGGTCTCGTCGCCTGGCCGGGTGTGACGCATATCGCCGATGGAAATTTCGCGCCGGTGATCGAAAAGGCGCTGGCGCTCTCCGGATTCGAGGCGGATACGGAGGGGAAAAGCGTGATGACGGGGTTTGCCCGCAACGCGGTCCTCGGGGTGGCGGACCAGATCATCGCGGCGGTGAAGGAGAAGAAGATCCGCCATTTCTTCCTGGTCGCGGGCTGTGACGGGGCAAAACCGGGCCGGAATTACTACACCGAGTTTGTGGAAAAGGTCCCCGCGGACTGCGTCGTCCTGACGCTCGCCTGCGGAAAATTCCGCTTCTTCGACAAGGAGCTGGGCGCCATCGGCGGGATCCCGCGCCTCCTCGACATGGGTCAATGCAACGACGCCTACTCGGCGATCCAAGTGGCGGTCGCCCTGTCGAAGGCCTTCGGTGTCGGCGTGAACGACCTGCCGCTGTCGATGGTCCTCTCCTGGTATGAGCAGAAGGCGGTGGTGATCCTGCTGACGCTGTTGTCGCTGGGGATCAAGAACATCCGCCTGGGACCGACGTTGCCGGCCTTCGTTACACCGAATGTGCTGGGCGTTCTCGTCGAGAAATTCGGGATCAAACCGATTACGACGCCGGATGAGGATCTGAAGGCGATCCTCGGCTGAGCAGAGCAGGGGAGGGTTTGGGGAGGCCTTCGCGGCCTCCCCAATAATTCCTGCATCCGTCAAGGTGATTTTAGGCAGCTTTTTCGCGGAGCGCCGCGGGGCGCCCGTTCGGTTACGGGAGAACCTTCATCGACTTGATGACGACCGATGTTTCCGGGACGTCCCGGAAACCCTTCTGCGTGCCGGTCTTGACGGTGGCGATCTTGTCCACTACGTCCATCCCATCACTGACTTTGCCGAAGACCGCATATCCATACCCCTGCTGCGTCTTGTCACGATGGTTCAGAGAACCATTGTCGGCCACATTGATGAAGAACTGGGCCGTGGCGGAATCGACCACCATGGTGCGGGCCATGGCGAGCGTCCCCGGCCGGTTCTTCAGACCATTGTCCGCTTCGTTCTTGATCGGCGGGTTGGTCTGTTTCTGCTTCAGGTCGGCCGTGAATCCTCCGCCCTGAATCATGAAGTTGGGGATGACCCGATGGTAGACGGTGCCGTCATAGAAGCCGCTGTTGACATAGTCCAGGAAGTTCTTTACCGAGATCGGCGCCTCCTTGGCGAAGAGTTCAAGTTTCACATTCCCCAGGCTGGTTTCCATGAGTACGACAGGGTTCCTGGCGGTCGGTTCGGCGGCGCCCGCGACGCCGGCGCAGAGAATCGGCAGACCGCAGGCCAGGATGACCAGAATCTTTTTCAGCATTGTTTCCTCCTTGAAGTTGTCAATAAAAAAAGTCCCATTAAAAATTTTCAAGATTGCCATCCGCCGGAATCGCTGTCTAGCAGGAAGCTGTCCATAATAAAGTCCCAATGGACTACCCTGCATCTTCCTGTGCGGAATATCATTTATTTTCTGAACTGGGCAATCTGGCGCGATATTGCCAGGAGCTTTCCGTTTTCATCCCAGAGTTCACCGTCTTCTTCGACAATATCACAGGTCAGGTAGTGTGAGCGGAAGACCGCTTTGATCCACGGTGTATCCGTAAGAGCTCTGACGCTGACCGAGTATTCGATGGTGGGAACCCACGCCACCGCACCTTGGCTGGCGAGAATGGGCGGCGGAAATGAATCGGCTGTTAAAAGAAGCGATAGGGCATCGCAGGGTCTGTCATCCCTAAATTTTATCCAGCCTTTTTGCTCGGATATGGGCGACAATTCCTTCAAAATCACATTCCCCGCTATATTTCATGACAATGTCACGGTCGAAAAGATACATAATAATTCTTCTACTGACGATCACTTCTGATTAACTTCAAAGAAGTTTCTCAATGATATATTTAGGGTCCCGATAAAGATGATCGTCATTGATTTTCGATTGAAAGGGTGGATCTCTATCAAAAGTGCCATAATATTATTAATGCTATAGCGAAGCCCCCGATCATTTTCACGCCAGAACTTTACCGCCTTGGACCGCCCAGTCGAGGGCCTTGTCCAGGGTGTTCTTCAGAGAGGTCAAGGCTTTTCTGACCATCTTCCATCCCCCGTGGAGAAGGGAGGAAAATCCCAATTGCCGATCTTTTTGGGGAGGCCTTCGTGGCCTCCCCCATTCTATCCTATTTGGTTTTCCCTTTCGCTTCCTTCGCCCGGAGCTTCAGATTTTTCTTTCGCCTTCGGCGCTTGCGGTCCAATTCTTTCGTCCGTTCGATCTTCTTGTGCTTGCTCATGATACCTCCTGTGAATATGCAAATACCGAAATAGGGGCTTAAGTCCCCCTATTCACCTGTTGCCCCATGTTTCAGGAGCGGATGATGTCCACGGGGTGGATCTGCGTCGCCTTGAACGAGGGGTAGATCCCCGCCACAATACCGGAGAGGGCGGAGGCGGCGAATGCGAGCAGGAGCCCCGGGATAGAA
Source organism: Deltaproteobacteria bacterium (assembly GCA_026388375.1). Classification (GTDB taxonomy): domain Bacteria; phylum Desulfobacterota; class Syntrophia; order Syntrophales; family UBA5619; genus UBA5619. The sequence goes on along the minus strand of JAPLJX010000282.1, from coordinate 1,388 downwards.
ACACTGACAGGATAGCCCAAAACTTTCGCAATGGCAAGGCTCATCAGGAAGCCGGCCGCCATGCCGATGATCCCGCCGCTGACGGAGATGAGAGAGGACTCCATCAGGAACTGGAGGATGATGTCCCGCTTGCGCGAGCCGACGGCCCGCCGGATGCCGATCTCCTTCCGCAGCGGGTCGATCGCCTCGGCGCTTACCGCCTGAACGTAGATGATGTTCACATTATCTTAAAAAATCGAAATATTCACTGGAAAGATGCGGGGACAAGGCGCCTCTTGCCGGCAGCGATCGCCCCTTGTCTAAACAGGCCGGTTGTTATAAAGAGGAGTTTATCAATCGGTCACAGATGAGGAGGCGCAAAGATGAGCGAACAAGGGATAGCAGAACAGCAGTGCATCAACACGATCCGTTTTCTGGCGGCGGACGCCATCGAAAAGGCGAAATCCGGCCACCCCGGCATGCCGATGGGGGCTGCGGCTGCGGCCTTCACCCTCTGGACGCGGCATCTGAAGCACAACCCGGCCGATCCGCTGTGGCCCGACCGGGACCGCTTTGTTCTGTCGGCCGGGCATGCCTCGATGCTCCTCTATGCCCTCCTTTATCTCTCCGGGTACGACCTCTCCCTCGACGACCTGAAGGCCTTCCGCCAGTGGGGGAGCAAAACACCCGGCCATCCGGAGCGCCGGCATCCCGCCGGGACGGAGATGACGACGGGTCCCCTCGGACAGGGGCTGGGCGCGGCGGTCGGAATGGCGATCGCGGAGGCCCACCTCGCGGCCCGGTTCAACCGGCCCGGACATACGGTCGTGGATCACCGAACCTACGTTTTTGCCAGCGACGGCGATCTGATGGAGGGGCTCTCCGCGGAGGCCTGTGCGCTCGCCGGACACCTCGGCCTGGGGAAGCTGACCCTTCTGTACGATGACAACCGGATCTCCCTTTCGGGGACCACGTTGCTTTGTTTTACCGAAGATATCGACAAGCGGTTCGCCGCCTCCGGCTGGCAGGTGATCGCCGTCGAAGACGGGAACGACACGGCGGCGGTCGACCGGGCGCTCGCGGCGGCGGAGGCCGAGACGATGAGGCCCTCGCTCATCCGTCTCCATACGACAATCGGCTTCGGCGCCCCGGAGAAGCAGAATACCAGCGCGGCGCACGGTTCGCCGCTCGGGGCGGAGGAGCTGAAAGCGGCCAAGGAGAACCTCGGCTGGCCGGTCGATCCCCCGTTCTTCGTTCCGGAGGAGGCCCCCCGTTTTTTCCGTGAGGCCGCGGCAGAAAGCGCGAAAAAACAGGAAACCTGGAAGGAGACCTTCCGGCGCTACGGCGCCGCATGTCCGGACGCGGCCGCCGAATTCGAGCGGGTCATGAGAGGAGACCTCCCCGTATGC
>JAPLJX010000058.1 GCA_026388375.1 Deltaproteobacteria bacterium | reverse complement strand
GTTTTGCATCGGCTCTTCGTCTCCGGTTCGGACCGCTCCTGTGACCGCTGGCATCGTGATTACGTGATCGACGGCGTCGACACCCTGTCCCTGCATCATCTCTACCGGGCGATGGCCTTCCTGGGAGAAGAGATAGAGGACCAGAAGGACTGCACCCCTTTCGCCCCGCGTTGCACGAAGGACGTGATCGAAGAGGACCTGTTCCTGCACCCCTTTCGCCCCGCGCTGTACGAAGGATGTCATCGAAGAGGATCTGTTCCTGGCTCGCCGTGATCTTTTCAGCGGTTTGGATTGCGTCTTCTTCGACACGACCTCCATCTACTTCGAGGGGGAAGGAGGCGAGACCATCGGCGAGCTGGGCCACACCAAGGATCACCGTCCCGACCTCAATCAGATGGTAGTGGGGGTCATCCTGGACGATCACGGTCAACCGGTCTGCTGCGAGATGTGGCCCGGGAACACAACGGATGTGACGACGCTCGTTCCGGTGATCAAGAGACTGCGGAGCCGGTTTGCCATCGGACGGATCTGCGTCGTTTCGGATCGGGGGATGATCAGCGCCGCGACGATGGCCTACCTGGAAGAGGAGAAGATCCCCTACATCCTGGGCGCCCGGATGAGGAGAAGCAAAGAGGTGAAGGAGGAGGTCCTCTCCCGTGCCGGCCGTTACCGGGAGGTTCATCCGGAGGGTGTCTCCGCCAAAGACCCTTCCCCCCTGAAGGTCAAGGAGGTGATGGTGGATGGCCGCCGCTACATCGTGTGCCTGAATGAAAAGCAGGCCCGGAAGGATGCTGCGGACCGGCAGGCGATTATTGCCTCCCTGGAGGAGAAACTCAAGACCAATCCGAAGTCTCTCGTGGGAAACAAGGGCTACCGGAAGTATCTGAAACTGGATCGGGAGACCGTCGCCGTCAATCAGGAGAAGATAGAGGAAGAGGCGCGGTACGACGGGAAGTGGGTTCTCAAAACGAACACCACGCTGACGGTGGAGCAGGTGGCCCTCAAGTACAAGGAACTCTGGCAGGTCGAACAGGTCTTCCGGGACATGAAGTCGGTTCTGGACACCCGACCCATCTTCCATCAATTGGATGAGACCATCCGGGGTCACGTCTTCTGCAGCTTCCTGGCCCTGGTCATCCGGAAGGAGTTGGATCGCAGGTTAGAGAAGGCCGGCCATTGTTTCGAATGGGCCGACATCAAGCAGGATCTCAAGGCCCTGCAGGAGATCACGATTGAAGACAGGGGCAAGACGCTCGCCATAAGGAGCGAATGCCTCGGGACCTGCGGGAAGATTTTCCAGGCGGTCGGGGTGGCCATCCCGCCGACAATCCGGGAGATGGCATGACTTCTAAACGTTGTCAAAGAGCAATCTGTGGTGCCAAGAACTTTTTCAAGGCACCCATCTATTTAAAATAGTGTAACTATTTTTTGGCAACTGTTAAAGATCAGCTTTACCTCTTGTTGCGCTAAGCACGCATCAAGAAGATTGCTTTTATCTTGCCGGTATTCGTCTGTATGTGATGATTTCCCCTTCATGGGGGAAAGATATAGCTCAAAGATGGAAGGAACAACCGGACAGAAATTCAACTATTTTTTGTCCGCCTTGAGGGGGATCATCTACCACAGGGGAAATGAATTTTACTAAAGGAAGAAAGAAATGAAGGAATCGGACAGAAATTAAATTATTTTTTATCCTGAATTGGAATGATATTCCACATGACACGAGCTCTCTGAATTGCTTTTTCAAAAACTTCGGAGGCCATGTCGCCAATATCCGGGTCAACTTCGTCAATCCCCATATCACGGGCGAGAGCGTCATATAAACGGCTTATATCCGCTGCGGTGATTTTTTGTTTCATACCTATGGATAAATGTGAGATAAGACCCCCAAGATGACATTTTATTGTCTTCATTTCCATTTTTACTCTTGGCGAATTGCTAAAGGCCTTTTTTATCAAGGACATTTTCCCCCGCTTTTTCATTGCCTGCGCTTGATGGATGATTTCGCTGATTTTTGGTTCAAAAATAATGGATTTATCCAGTCTGATAAGTTTTTCGAGTGCATCATCATCACCATTTTGTGCTCGCCTGAGAAGCTCAATCGGATACATCCCGTAAAGACTGAAGCAGGGAACCATCACGCGGATAAAAAAGATGAACTCTGGTTTTGTTAGGTTCTTTAAAAACTCCTTTCCCTCGTCTTCATTTGTTTCACCTGCAAAATCATTGATAACATATTCCATATATTCTTCAATTGTCCGATGGCCATCTTCGATTATTTTTTCCTTGTCATCGGGAAGTATCTTTCCCCATTCAGTCTGGAACTGTTCGCCGGTCATTTTTTGTAATTGCTTAGCTCCTTTAAGTAGATTTTCAAAGATATCTGCCTCTTTGGCCATATCATCATTAATGTTCCCTATAGCATTAAGTAAAGCTTTACCGATCCTGTTGGGGTTATGATACAGCTTGAACCATGTCTTCAGCGAAGGAAGAGGAATATCACCTTCTATTCTTTTTCCTTTTCGCACTGATTCAAATAATTTAAAACATTCTTGAGAAAAACCGGCGATCATCAAGGATGTTGCTGCGAGAAAAGGGTTCTTATCCTCAGCCCATTTTCTAAAATGTTTCATGGATTTCTCATTATATTTTACGTTCATAGTTTTCCTCTCTCTCATCGCCCGTAACACTTATCACGAACGCCATATCTGTCAAGGCTTCCCTTCTGCTCACTTCGATTAACCTTTCGGATGCAGAGCCATTCCCTGACCGAAACGACCAGGGCCAGGCTCCGTCCAGCCTATCCGCTCCGCCCTGTCGGGCTCCGCTTCCCCGCTCTGGAATTCACTACGCTTAAAATTGCGCTCCGCGCGGCGCTTCGTTCATGCACTCGCGGGATACTGATCAGAGCTCCTGTCCGCACCAACCCAGGCGCCCGAATTGGGCGCAGGTGCGGGCAGCGCGGCGCGTGCTCGCTATTGTCATGCAGCCTGCAAGAAAAGACCGCAGGCAGCACGCCAACAGCTCCGCCCCGCCCCCGTTTGACGTCCGCATCCGCGCCGACGCGCTCCGCTCCCTTTTCAGACAGGACCGCGTCTCCGCTCGCGCTACGCCGCAAGGTGAAACAGGCGATGGGGGGAGGGTAGGCTAAAAACCGGCTCTGGTGCGAGGGTATAGAGGGAGATCAAACTCCACTCTTCGATAGTGATTACATTGACTTCACATTGTCAATGATTTTGAAAATCCTTGATGCTGAGATTAAAAAGTAACGCCATGCTTTTACGCTTACTCATGCTGTAAGCCGCACTCAATTTTAGCCTGTTTTACACCGGTGTAAAACTCCACGATTGAAGCTATTCGTGCTAATGCTTTTTGTTTATAAACATCACCGCTGTCTTTTTTGCTGGGAGGATCAATTGATTTGAATCGGGTCCACCCTATACGCATTTTTCGGGCTGCATCTTGCAGATTCTTGTTCATCGACATGTTTGCTAACTCACCGAATTCTTCAATTTCTTTTTGCAGCTTTGATGTTGCGAAGGCTTCATGCGGCTCCAATCTCACGGGAAGATTCGGTACCCCAAATACTTCCGCTACATGTTGCTCACCTACTGCATAAAATGAGTTTTCAACGTCCAAAGCCTTGGCGCAGGCTCGTCGTTCGGGGTTCGATTGTGCATAGTTAAGCCGATATGTCTGATATGCGACACCTAAACCAAGAACAGCCACCAAGACTGTCAAGATCGGCAATATCATCT
>JAPLJX010000085.1:12195-13434 GCA_026388375.1 Deltaproteobacteria bacterium | reverse complement strand
ATGAAACCATTCTCACTAATCATTTGGCCCAGCAATACAAGAACTGTCGGATTGTTATCCTGTCAACAATAAATCATATCCCTGAGAGTATCCTGAAAACCATACCGGAAAAGTTTGTCGGGCGTTACCAGGTTCTTCCCTTCAAATCCGAGTCCGGAAGTCTGTATACCGCCACGATGAATCCGAACGACTGGCAATTATTAAAAGATATTCGATTCATAACCGGTTGTCCGGTCATACCCCATCTTGCCGCAGAATATTACCTTCTTAATGCAATCGAAAAATTTTATAACATCAAGACCAACAAGTCCGGCAACCACCAAGCCATGAGTAAGATGCAACAGGACGATTGGAATAGTGATTTAGAAATTGTTGAAGAAAAGAAGGAAGTCCCCTCCTACACCGAGGAGCTGAAAGACTCAGACGCTCCGATTATCAAGCTGGCAAATGTGATTATAGAGGAGGCCATAAAACAAAGAGCCAGTGATATCCATATCGAACCTTATGAATATGAATTGAGAGTGCGTCTCAGGATCGATGGTACTCTGATGACGGTTTTAGACCCTTCGAAGAGTTATGCCAATGGTTTGGTCTCACGGATCAAAATAATGTCAGGGTTGGACATTTCCGAAAGACGTCTCCCCCAGGATGGCAGATTCAAGGTCCGCAAGAACGGGAAAGTTGTGGATTTTCGTGTCTCAACCTTTCCCGGAATCTATGGAGAAAAGATTGTCCTGCGTCTTCTGGATAATACTGATCTTGTATTGGAAATAAATAAGTTAGGCTTGAATGAAAATGACTTAACGATCCTTTTATCCGCCATGTATAAATCCAAAGGGATGATACTGGTTACCGGTCCCACCGGAAGCGGGAAGACAACAACTATCTACTCGATGCTTCGCGGTTTGAATGACGGGACCCTCAATATTTCGACTGCTGAAGATCCCGTAGAATATAATTTGAAGGGAGTTAACCAGTTTCAAATGAACACGAAGATAGGGTTAAACTTTGCTCGTGCCCTGAGAACATTTTTGAGACAGGATCCCGATATTATCATGGTGGGAGAAATCAGGGATTTTGAAACTGCGGAAATTGCTTTCAAGGCCGCTCTCACAGGGCATCTTGTATTAAGTACGCTCCATACAAATAATGCCCCCGAAACCATTACGCGACTGCTCAATATCGGCATCGAGCCGTACATGATTACCTCTTCCGTCATCCTTATTGTCGCTCAACGGT
>JAPLJX010000085.1:640-12154 GCA_026388375.1 Deltaproteobacteria bacterium | reverse complement strand
CGGTTGATTAGAAAGGTTTGTGAAAAGTGCAAGGTTGAAGTTATCCCGACAGAAATACAAGCAAATATTTTCAGGAGTTACGGGTTCAACCTTGACGGCCGGCAATATGCCATGGGAGAAGGATGTGAAGCGTGCGGTAATACCGGTTACAAAGGCAGAATTGCCATTTATGAGCTCATGCCGTTGTGTGACGAAGTTCAAGAAGCAATAATAAGAGGAAATTCAGCCGGTGAGATAAGGACCAAGGCAGAAGAACATGGATTTACTTCATTGCAGACCCAGGGTTTCAACAAAGTTACCGCAGGAATCACCTCACTTCATGAATGGATGAGGGTGCTTGCCTAGTATATGAACAATGCATCTCAAACAGCCATGTTTTTTGAGAATCATCACTTCGCCTGACCCACCATGACAGACTGTGAGCAAAAGGCACTGCTTCAGACGTACAGTCGCCTGATTTCATTCAGGACGTGAACTGATTTCAGCTCCCGTCCGAGGAGGTGCCGGATGAAATGGGCGAGAAGGCGGCGGCTTTCATCTGCGGACTGATCCGAGAGGAGCAGGCGGCCCAGACGGTCGATCTCCATTTCGCGTCCGAGCAGCAGCGTCCGGATCGTTCCGAGAGATACGGGAATGGCGTCCCGGCTGCCGGGTGCGCAGATGTTGCAGGTCAGACCGCCTTTGGCGGCGTCAAAACGGTAGGCCGCCTCTTTTACGATCGGCGTCTTGCAGGAAATGCAGCGGTCCAGAACCGGGTCATATCCGGAGATCCGGAGCAGACGGATTTCGAAAAAACGGAGCAGCGACTCCGTCAGGGCGGTTCCCTCCAGCAGTCGGAGAAAATCGAGCAGAAGGCAAAATGAAGCCTCGCTCTTCTTGTCTTCCGGCGTGAACTGATCCGTGAGATCGATCAGGCAGGAGGCGGCCAGTGTTTTTTCAAGATCGGAGCGGATGCCGGGAAAATGCGAGAGGACATCGCACCCTTCGATCAGGGCCAGGCTGTCCGGACTTCTCCGCGAAAAGAGAATCCGGGAGCAGCAAAAGGGCTCGATCGCGTTTGCAAAACGTTTCCGGCTTCGTCGGGCCCCTTTGGCGATTCCGCGGATCTTCCCGAAGTCCGCGGTACAGAAGGTCACGATCCGGTCCGATTCGCCGTAGTCGATTGCCCGCAGAACGATGGCCTCCGTCCGCAGCTCTGTCCTTGACGGGATCATGTCAGCAGTCGCGACAGCGGATCTCGCCGCCGACGATTGTCAGGACCGCCTTTCCCTTCAGGGTCCAGTTGTGAAAGGGGGTGTTCTTTCCCCGGGAACGGAAAAGTCCGCGATCCACGGTCCATTCCCTCTGCGGGTCGATGACCGTGATATCGGCGGCGGCGCCGTCGGCGAGGGTCCCCTTCGGGATGTGGAGGATCCGGGCGGCGTTGACGGTCATCTTTTCAATCAGTTCCGGAAGCGTGAGAAGACCCTCTTCCACCAGGCCAAGCGAGAGGGCCAGAGAGGTTTCCAGGCCCGTGATGCCGCTTGCCGCGTAATCGAATTCAACCTCCTTGTCCGTCCGGGCGTGGGGTGCATGGTCGCTTGCGATCACATCGATCGTGCCGTCGCGGAGTCCTTCCCGGACGGCGTCGCGATCCTCCGCGCCGCGCAGGGGGGGGTAGACCTTCGTGGCGGTATCGAAGGTCCGAAGGGCCTCATCGGTCAGCGTGAAGTAATGAGGCGCCGTCTCTGCGGTGACACGGACTCCTCGGGCTTTGGCCTCGCGGATCAGGCGGACCGCGCCGGCGGTGCTGACGTGGGCAATGTGCAGATGCGCCCCGGTGTATTCGGCGAGGAGGAGATCCCGGGCGACCATGACCTCTTCCGCGATCCCGGGGATGCCAGGGAGACCGATTTCGGTGGAGACGAAGCCCTCGTGCATCATCCCGCCCGCGGAGAGGTTCCGGTCCTCGCAGTGCGCGATGACCGGCATGTCCAGCGAGGAGGCGTATTCGAGCGCCCGGCGCATCAGGGCGGCGTTCATGACCGACCTGCCGTCATCGGAAAAACCGACGGCGCCGGCATCCTTGAGGTCCCAATACTCACAGAGGAGCGCGCCTTCCGATTTCAGGCTGATCGCCGCGATCGGATAGACGTTCGCCAGGCCGCATTCCGCCGCCTTTCTCCGGATGAATTCGGTGACGGACCGGTTGTCGTTCACGGGGTTCGTGTTGGGCATGCAGGCGACAGAGGTGAAGCCGCCCGCCACGGCCGCCTCGCTTCCGGAGGCGATCGTCTCCCGGTACTCGAAACCGGGCTCCCGCAGGTGGGTGTGCATGTCGATCAGGCCGGGGACGACGATCTTTCCGCGGAGATCGAGGATCTCCATGCCGGGGGAACCCCCTTTTCCTCTGCTCTTGCCGGCCTGGTGCAGCTCCCCGCCGCTTCCGGCGATTTTCCCGTTTTCGATCAGCAGGTCCCCCGTTCCGTCCGCTTTCCGGGAGGGGTCCACCACCCTACCGCCTTTCAGTAAGAGAGTCATGAGGTTCCTCCCGTCAACAGATAGAGAAGGGCCATCCGGACGGCCACGCCGTTCGTGACCTGTTCGAGGATGATCGAATGGGGGCCGTCGGCGAGATCCGGAGAGATCTCCACCCCGCGGTTGATCGGTCCCGGATGCATGATGAGAACGTCCTTTCGGGCGAGGCCGATGTTCTTGCGGTTGAGGGAGAAATACTGCGCGTATTCCCGCAGCGACGGAAAGATGTTCTGCTTTTCCCGCTCCGTCTGGATACGGAGCATCATGACGATGTCCGCATCGCGGATCGCCTCCTCGATGCGCATATGGACGACGACCCCCATCTTCTCGATGCCGCGGGGGATCATCGTGGCCGGACCGGACACGCAGACCCGGGCCCCCATCTTCGTCAGACCGTGGATGTTGGAGCGGGCGACGCGGCTGTGGGCGATGTCGCCGACGATCGCCACCTTCAGCCCGGCGATTCCCCCTTTCTTCGCCCGGATCGTCATTATGTCCAAGAGCGCCTGGGTCGGGTGTTCATGCGCCCCGTCACCGGCGTTGATGATCGACTGGCGGAGGATGCCGGCCAGCATGTGGGGCGCCCCGGCGGCGCTGTGGCGGATCACGATAACGTCCGGGTTCATCGCCTCCAGGTTTTTCGCCGTATCGATCAAGGTTTCTCCCTTCACTACGCTGCTGGTCGAAGCCGAGATGTTGATCGTATCCGCGCTCAGGCGCTTAGCGGCGATCTCGAAGGAGGTCCTCGTCCGGGTACTGGCCTCGTAGAAAAGGTTGATAACGGTCTTTCCGCGGAGTGTGGGGACCTTCTTGATCTCACGCGTGGACACCTCGATGAAGGAATCCGCCGTTTCGAGAATCAGGTCGATCTCCTCCACGGAGAGTTCCTGGATGCCGAGGATGTCTTTCCGGTTCAGTTTCATGGTTATGCCTCGCATGATTGGGGGCGTCCTCGCGGAACGACCACCCGTGCGTCAAGTTTCTTAGGAAAGTCCGATCCGAGATGTCTTCCTATGGATGCTCCCCGATGACCACCTCGTCCATGCCGTCCTTCTCCGTCAGCGTCACGCTCACCGCTTCCCAGAGCGAAGAGGGGAGGTTCTTGCCGACGAAGTCCGCCCGGATGGGCAATTCGCGGTGCCCACGGTCGATCAGGACGGCAAGCTGGATCCGTTTCGGTCGGCCGAAGTCGATCAGGCAGTCCATGGCGGCACGGATCGTGCGCCCGGTAAAAAGGACATCGTCGATGAGGACAACCTTTTTCCCGTCCAGCGAGAAGGGGACATCCGTCTTTCCCAATCGTGGTTTTCGGTGGGAGGTCTGCAGGTCGTCCCGGTAGAGGGTGATGTCGAGGATCCCGAGAGGGACCTCTTTGCCTTCGATGCCGGAGATCTTCCGGCGGAGACGCTCCGCGAGAAAAACCCCTCTGGTCCGGATTCCAACCAGGACCAGCTCCTCGACCCCCTTGTTCTTTTCCAGGATCTCATAGGCTATGCGCGTCAGAGAACGGTCAATTCCTTCCGCATCCATAACGACCTTTTTCTGCTCCATGGTTCCCCTCATTCAATACCGTGATTCAAAAAAAAAGCCTTCCCCTGATGGGTGAAGGCCAGCATACCGATTTTTGAAGGCATGAAACTTTTCGCACGAGTCGTCCCTTTTCAATCTCGCGGGATTCAATTAAAAGGGTTTGAGAGCCGCCAATTTTTCGGCGTGAACATACAACAGAAAAACAGGAGGTGTCAAGCCCCAAAATACTCACCCTCCGTACGGGAAAGGCGTGGGGCAAAAAGAAGCTGATCGACCCGTTGCCGGTCGATCTTCCCGTTCGGCAGGACGGGGATGGCCTTGACGATCCTGATCCTTCGCGGACGACCGTAGTGTTCGTCCATCGATCGGATGGCCGCCCTGAGTTCGCGGGTGGACAGGTCGCTTGCCACCAGCGTTGCGATCTCCGCCTGCCGCGCTCCGGTCAGAGGCGCAGCCGTGACATACGCGTCATTCACACCGGGGATCCGCCTGATCTTCTCGCGAATCTCCTCCAAATCCACCCGCTTACCGGCAATTTTGACGATATGATCCGCCCGCCCCAGGAACTTGAACCGGTTTTCCCCGGCCTCGGCGACGCGGTCCGCTGTCATGAAGAAGCCTTCCGCATCGCACGGCAGATCCGGAGAGATGAAATCCGAGCGGACACAGAGACGGTCCGAGAGAATCTTCCAGTCGATGCAGGAGAAAGGTTCCCAAGAACCGTGATCCGATCCATAGGAACGGATCGCCATGCCCCCGGTCTCCGTTGAGCCATAGATTTCGGTGATTGCCAGCCCCGTCTTTTGCAGGAAGAAGGCGGCGTCCTCACTCTCGAGGAGAGCTGCAGAGGAGAGGGCCAGCCGCAGGGAAAAGCGCTGGAGGTCGCCGGACCTTAGTGCCCGGTAGTGGATCGGTACGCCGACCAGAACGGTAGCCCCTTCGTTTTGCAGAGCGGATAAGGTTTCCCGGGGAAACGTGCAGGTGCGGCTAAGGACCTGGGCCGAGGCGACAAAGGGGAGGAGGACCGAACCGAGAAGACCGTAAATGTGCTGTGGCGGAACGGTGGACAGCAGGAGATCGGTCTGCCGGATGCCGAAGGTTCGAGCGAGGTTAATCGCTTCGCCGAACAGGTTTGCGGGGGTCTTGGACCATATCCGAGGTTTCCCCGTGGAGCCTCCCGTGAAGAGGGAGACAAACGCCCGGTCCGGGGTGCGGACAAATTTCAAGGGACGATTGCTCGGGCGGCATTCTTGCACCCGGATCACCTCCGCTCCTTCGGGAGGATCGACGGCGGTATCCGCGAGGATCAACCGAAAAGGCCTCGTCTCATAAATCTCCTTCAGAACCTGTGGGTGAAAGGAGTGGGGGAGGATGAAAGGCGGGGCGCCCGCCATGGATGCGAGCAGGGCGGCCAGAAGGAGATGCTTTTCCTCGATACAAAGGCAGACCGGTTCATCGACAGGGACGCCCCGCCTTATGAAGGCGTTCCTGATTCCCGCCGCCAAGGTTTCGATCTCCCCGACGCTCGGCCCTGAAGGCGTAAAACGGCAGGCCCTGTTTTCCAGAAGAGCAGTGATCGTTTCGTACATTGTTTACCCTGATCCGGACAAACCGGAAACCAACAATCTCATTTCACCAGCCGCGCCAAGGACGCTCGGCTACAAGACCGACTGGCGGCTTGCAGGCGGCGATGGCGGGACTATAGCGTCAGTCACCGGAAAATACAAGCGGGGATCTGGAACTTGTTTCCCATTGTTAACCTGAATTTCGTTGCCCTTAAATTCCTTTTGGGATATACATCGGCGTCATTTATTTCCATTGAAATGACGCCCGGATATAAGCAAGAAACAAGAAAGATAATGGATTTGTGGGACCGGATGTCCGCGGTTATTGCGAATGATCACTTCTGCAATACTATTAGGTGAATGTCATCATTTCGATGAACACGGACCAGCAAGGAAAAATCTGACTTGAATGGAAAAGGAGTCCTGCTAATGAGTTTTAGTGAATTGTTCACGGTTATTGGGGGCATCCGATGAAGCTGCTGCTCATCTCCGCCAATACCACACAATCCCCCTATCCGGTTTATCCCCTGGGGCTCGATTATATTGCTGGAACAATGAAACCTCGACATGAGGTTACTGTTCTGGATATGAATGTGGTCGGGGGGCCGGAGCGTCTGGAGGTTGCAATCCGGGATTTTGATCCGGATGTGATCGGTCTGTCGATCCGGAATATCGATAATGTGGATACCGTCGCCACGAAAAGTTTTGTTCAGGGATATGAGCGGATCATCCGGGTCATCAGAGGTTGCACGAAGGCCCCTATTGTCCTCGGGGGCAGCGGTTTTTCCATTTTCCCCGGTGAATTGATGGACCTGCTGGATGCCGATTTCGGCGTCGTCGGGGAAGGAGAATACCTGGGTCCGCTCCTCGATATCCTGGAGAAGGGAGCGGTTGTCGCCGATCTGCCGGGGATCATCAGCAGAGGGGGGATTGTCCGGTTTCCCGTTCCCTGGTCGGAGACTGTCAAGCGGCAGATACGGCCGGCGGATGCCCAGCTCCGTTTCTATCTCGAACGGGGAGGCATGCTGAATCTCCAGACGAAACGGGGGTGCCCCTTCCGCTGTATTTACTGCACTTATCCCCATATCGATGGTAACCGGTTGCGCTTGAACTCCCCGGATGATGTCGCCAAAGAAGCCAGAGAGCTGCAAGAGATGGGCGCCCGGTACCTTTTTATCACGGATTCCGTGTTCAATGCCGACTATACCCACAGTCTGGCCGTTGCCAATGCATTTCGCCGCCAGGGTCTGAGCATTCCGTGGGGGGCTTTTTTCGCTCCCACACGATCCCCGGACGGCTATTACAAGGCTCTGGCCGAGGCCGGATTGACCCACGTCGAATTCGGGACGGAGACCTTTTGCAATTCCCAGTTGAAAAAGTACGGCAAGCCGTTTGATAGGGAAGATGTCCTTGCGGCCCAGGGAAGCGCCCACCGGGCGGGGGTGCATATCGCACACTATCTTCTCCTGGGTGGGCCTGGAGAAGATGCACAGACCCTGGAGGAAACCTTGAACCACATGGAAGAAATCGAGAAGGCCGTATTTTTCATTTTTTGCGGTATCCGGATTTTTCCCCACACCCGTCTGTGTACGCTTGCCCTGGAAGAGGGGCAGCTCTTGCCGGATCAGGACCTGCTGGCGCCTGTTTTCTATCGTTCCAAGGGTATCGGAAAGGAGGAGATCATCGCTGGGATACAAAAACGGGCACGGGGCAGGATGAACTGGGTCTATGGGGACGGGGGCGAAAAAAGTGAACGGATCTTGGCCCGCTTGCATGCTCACGGTCATCCGGGCCCGCTGTGGGAGCTTTTTCTTCAATGAGGGCGGAGCGGTTGACGAAAATCATTCGTGCTGCCCGCTGTGAAAAAAAATCTTGACAAAAATCCCCTTTCGACTGAAATGACACACCGCGGCGCGGAGGAAAAAATGAAAATGTCAGGAAAAAGCAGAGAGATTCATAAAGTGATGATAGGCGATGGCCCGGTTCTCCTGCCCGGAATCATCGCTGTGGCCCGGCGGGGCGTACCGGTCGTCGTGAGCAAAGGGGCCGCGTTCCGCAAGCGGATGGAGACGTCCCTGCAGCTCCTTCATACGGCCATGGAGGCCGATATTCCGGTCTACGGGGTTACAACCGGGTTCGGGAAATCGTGCGGGAACCGCCTGAATAAGAAAACCGTTCTAAAGCAGGGGGAAAATCTCATGCGTTTCCATGGCTGCGGGACGGGGGAACCCCTTGCTTGCGAAGAGACGCGCGCGGCGATGCTTTGCCGGCTGCTCTGCCTGGGTCGGGGGTATTCGGGGGTCTCCCCGTCTCTGCTGGAGCATCTGGCCGCCTTCCTCAACCTGGGGATCACCCCGGTCATCCCTTCCGAGGGCTCGGTCGGCGCCTCAGGCGATCTCACGCCCCTCTCCTATGTTCTGGCCGCTCTGGCGGGCGAACGGGAGGTCGATTACCGGGGGGAGCGCATGCCGGCAGGGAAGGCGTTGCGGAAGGCGAAGCTGGCTCCTTATGTCTTCAAAGATAAGGAGCCTCTGGCCATGGTCAACGGGACCTCCGTCATGACCGGGATTGCCGCCGTCGTCCTCGACCGGGCGTACCATATCCTGGAAGCGGCAATCGGCGCTTCCGCCCTGAGCGTCCATGCCCTTCAGGGCAAGGCCCACCATTATCATCCCGTCATTGGGGAAGCCAAACCCTTCCCAGGGCAGATCTACGTTGCCGCGAGGATACGGGAACTCCTGACGGCCGGGGCATCCGGGGCTGATCTCCAAGCGGAAGGTCCGGAGACCCTTCAAGATCCATATTCCTTGCGCTGCGCTCCCCAGATCATGGGTGTCCTGCACGACGCCCTGGCGTGGATACGACCGTGGGTCGAGATCGAGGCGAACAGCGCCAACGACAACCCCCTCTTTGCTGCGGAGATGGACCACCCTCTGATGGGGGGAAATTTCTATGGAGGGCACATCGCCTTTGCCATGGATGCCTTGAAGTCGGCCATCGCATCGGTGGCCGACATGGCGGACCGGCAGGTGGCGCTCCTCGTCAATCCCAATGTGAACCGGGGACTCCCAGCCGATCTCGTCCGCATGACCGGAGAGGCGCGGGTCTACCACCATGGATTCAAGGCCATGTCCATCTCTGCCTCCGCCCTGACGGCGGAAGCTCTCAAAGCGACCATGCCGGCAGCTTCCTTTTCCCGCTCTACAGAATCCCACAACCAGGACAAGGTCAGCATGGGGACTATTGCCGCCCGGGATGCTGCCCGTATCTGCACCCTGACGGAGCGGGTTGTGGCCATCCACCTCCTGGCGGCCTCCCAGGCCTGCGAGATTCGTGGGCGCGTGGACGACCGACCCTCTCTCGCCCTGCTGATAGGGAGTCTCCGCCGACTGGCCGCGCCGACGTACGAAGACCGGCCCATGGACGCCGATATCGAGGTCCTGGCCAGACAGATATCGATAGCAGGTTTCCCCGAGGAACGTTGACGGTGATTTTTATCAAGAGTCACAAAATATCGAAAAACTGTTGAAATATCGGGTTTGGTGTTATAGGCAGCCCTACAACATGTCGGCGAACATGGTGGTGGGCCATGAACCTCAGGTTTTTTTGTTTTTAAGCGAACGCCTGGGGAAAAAAATTGTTGATTCGGAAGGCCGCCTCATTGGCAGGGTCCTCGATTTGACCGGAAATATCGGCGGGATGTACCCTCCGGTCGCTGATATCCTCGTGCGACTGGAAAAGGATCGGAGAATGGTTATGCTTTCCTGGCAAGGCATCGCGGCGGTCAACGGGACGTTGACCGCCCAACCCCTCCTGCCGGAGGATTTCCGGGAACCGGCGCCCCGATCCGGTGAACTCCTCCTCAAAGAGACCCTGCTGGACAAGCAGGTCGTGGACACCGACGGGGCGAAGATCCGGCGGGTCAACGACCTGCAGTTTCTCCAGGCAAAAAAGATCCTCTACCTGGTCCATGTGGATGTTGGTTTCCACGGTCTCTTGCGGCGCGTCGGCCTGATGAGGCCGATCGGCTTTCTTCTCCGCAAACTCTTCGACTACGCGATGGCGGATCAGTTGATTGCATGGAAGTTCGTGCAGCCCCTTTCCTCGCCGGATCTGCTGCGGCTGACCATCGCCCAGAACCGTCTCGCCCAGCTCCACCCGGCGGATCTGGCGGACATCATCGAGGATCTCGATATCCACCAGCGCTCCGCCGTCTTCCGTTCGCTCGATGTGGAAACGGCGGCTGAGACGCTGGAAGAGACGGATCCGAAGATCCAGGTGAGCCTGATCGAGGGGCTCTCGACGGCGAACGCCTCCGACATCATCGAGGAGATGTCACTCTCCGAGGCGGCCGACCTGCTGGGCGATCTTACCAAGGAAAGGGCGGAAGGCATCCTCAAGGAGATGGAGAAGGACGCGGCGGATGATATGAAGGAACTCCTCGCCCATCCGGAGGAAAATGCCGGAGGGCTGATGACCACCTCTTTCCTCAGTTTCGGACCCGCCGTGACGGCGGGGGAGTCGATGGAGAAGATCCGGCTTGAAGCCGAGGATATGGATCTGATCTATTACCTCTATGTGCTGGACGGCGAGGAGCATATCCTCGGGGTCCTTACCCTGCGGGATCTCCTCGTGGCGCCTCCGGCGACGGTTCTCTCGGGGCTCATGGATACGCGGGTGATTTCGGTGAACATCGAGGAGAAGAAGGACCGGATCGCCGACGATTTTGCCAAGTACGGCATCATGGCCATGCCGGTCGTTGATGACGAAAGCCGCCTGAAGGGGGTCATCCTCTTCAAGAACCTTCTCGAGGTGGTGGCGCCGAAGTTGGGCCGGTAGGACGACGATGGATGAGGAAGGCATAAGGTCGTGGTTGATTCCCTTTCCGGAGGCATCCGCAGATTCTGGCAATCCCTGGCCGTCAGGAAGTACTGGCGCTCGCTCGGGCTCTTCTTCGCGCTGATCGGACCGGGGATCATCACCTCCAACGTCGACAACGACGCCGGCGGCATCACGACCTATTCCCTGGCCGGTGCCGAATATGGCCTCACCCTCCTGTGGACCCTCATCCCGATCACGGCGGCCTTGATCATCATCCAGGAGATGTGCGCCCGGATGGGGGTGGTTTCTGGCAAGGGGCTCTCCGACCTGATCCGCGAGCGTTTCGGGGCGCGCATCACCTTCTACCTGATGATCGTTCTGTTTCTGGCCAATCTGGGGAACACGATTTCCGAGTTTGCCGGCGTCGCGGCGAGCCTGGAGATTTTCGGCATCAGCCGCTACATCTCCGTGCCGTTCAGTGCCGCTTTCGTCTGGTGGCTCGTAGTCAAGGGGAATTACAAGTCCGTGGAGAAGGTATTTCTGTTTGCGTGCGTCTTTTACATTTCATACATCGTCTCCGGCTTCATGGGGAAGCCGGACTGGAACGCCGTTGGGTCGTCCCTCCTGAAGCCGACCTTCCGGATGGACACGGGATTCCTGACGATGGCCGTCGGTGTGATCGGGACGACGATCGCCCCCTGGATGCAGTTCTACCTCCAGTCTTCCGTGGTGGACAAGGGTCTCAAGGCGGAGGATTACCCGTACACCAGGATGGATGTGATCTTCGGGTCGGTCATGGTCAATGTGGTCGCCTTCTTCATCATCATGCTCTGCGCGGTGACCCTGTTCCAGAACGGCGTAAAGATCGAAGGCGCCAAGGACGCCGCCCAGGCGCTGGCGCCGCTCGCGGGGGAATACTGCTCCTGGCTGTTCGCCTTCGGCCTCCTGAACGCCTCGCTGTTTGCCGCCTCCATCCTGCCGATTTCGACCTCTTACACGATTTGCGAGGCCTTCGGGTGGGAATCCAGCCTGAACTGCAAGTTCCTGGAGGCCCCCCAGTTCTACGGCCTATACTCGCTGA
>JAPLJX010000085.1:0-626 GCA_026388375.1 Deltaproteobacteria bacterium | reverse complement strand
GCCGGCATCATCCTCCTGCCCGACATGCCGCTGATTCGGATCATGTTCTACTCCCAGGTCGTCAACGGGGCGATCCTCCCCGTCATCCTTGTCTTCATGCTTCTGCTGGTCAATGACCGGCGGATCATGGGGAAATACAAGAACGGTCCCATCATGAACATCCTCTCCTGGCTGACCGTCGCGGTTCTCACCTTCCTTTCGCTGGCGATGCTCGTCTTCGCACTGATCTGAATGAACGGAAAATTAGCCATCACCCGGCAGTGGTGATCCTGCCCCTGACCCTACACTACATCCTCCTCCAGCGAAACATCCTATGCACCGGTACACCTGTGTCATGCGGGGGAAGAAGCTCGTCATCATCGAGACCCAAATGGTGATCGCGATCAGGAACAACATGACCGGGGAGTGATACACACTGTTGAGCGAGCGGGTGAGGATTTTAGATCGGACTTTCCGACCGGCGCCGGGGCGATTTTACTCGCATCAGGGAAGGCAGATGGTGTATGGAGCACCACCTGGCTCGTGGATCCCCCGGTATGCAGCCGGGCGTCCGCGGGTCTATGAGATCCGATACGGAACCGAACGGAACCGAAATGAGATCGATCTTGAAGGAAAAATCCTTAAAA
>JAPLJX010000073.1 GCA_026388375.1 Deltaproteobacteria bacterium | reverse complement strand
CTCTGTTGAAGTGGCTGGCCGCCTTTAGGTATGCAGCTCTTTTTCAAGGCGGCGGCTGTAATTCGACATCGAAAAACAGCAGACAAAATAGATCAATGCTACGAAGAGATAGGCTTCGGGACTGAACCCCATCCATGACGGGTTGGCCAGCACGGACTTTGTTGTTTTGAGAACATCATAGAGAGCGATGATCACAACGAGGGATGTATCCTTGAAAGCTGAAATCAGGATTCCGACCGTTGGCGGGATCACGATTTTAAGCGCCTGCGGCAGAATAATGAGCCGCATTTTCTGAACATAATTCAGCCCCAGAGATTCTGCGGCTTCATACTGACCTCTTGTAATGGCCTGGAGGCCTCCCCTCACGACCTCGGCGATGTATGCCGCCGTAAACATGATGATCGCGGCCTGGGCGCGAATAATTTTGTTTACCGTTAATCCTTCCGGAAAGAACAGCGGAAACAGGACCGCGGACATGAACAACAGGCTGATCAGCGGAACCCCTCGTATCAGCTCGATATAAAGAATGCAGACCGTCTTGACGGCCGGCATCCTGGACCTCCGCCCCAGCGCAAGAAGAACTCCAAGCGGATATGCCGAAAACATCCCGAAAAAAGAGAGCATCAGTGTAAGAGGCAAACCGCCCCATTGATCGCTCTCGACGGGGGTCAATCCGAAAAGCCCTCCTCTCATCAGAATACCCATGGTCAACAGGCCCGCAATCCAGATGTAACCGAGGGATTTGTTCCAATGATCCCTGTTTTTGCTGTAAAAGAGAAGGCCGACCAGCATGATCATTGCGACAAACGGCCGCCAGTGCAGCTCGTGGGGGTAGAAACCAAAAATGATAAACCGTATGTTGGCAGGAATGATCGACCAGCATGCGCCGGCTCCGGCACGGCACTGCTCTGCCGAAGAGAACCAGAGGCTGTCGATGAATGCCCATTTTACAAAGGGCGGAATAACCTTATACAAAAAAAAGAGCGTCACGATGGTCAGGATGGAATTAAAAACACCGTTAAACAGGTTCGCTTTTGTCCACTGCACCACCCCGATGCGGATGACCGGCGCTCTTAATCCTTCCGTTTGAATATTGTTTTTTCCCGATTTGGTCATGGCGCGATCTATCTTTCCACAAGAGCCATTTTCTTATTATACCAGTTCATGAAAAGCGACGTCAGCAAGCTGAAGCAGAGATACACAACCATGATCAGGGAAATTCCCTCGATGGCCTGCCCGGTCTGATTGATGGTCGTGCTGGCAACGGAAACAAAGTCGGGAAATCCGATCGCAACGGCAAGAGAGCTGTTCTTGGTCAGGTTTAACATCTGGCTGGTAAGCGGGGGGATAATGACCCTCAAAGCCTGGGGCAGTATGACAAGGCTGAGGACTTGGCCTGGTTTCAACCCTATGGCCATGGCCGCTTCCGTTTGCCCTTTGCCGATCGCCTGAATGCCTGCCCGGACAATTTCCGCCACAAAAGCGGCGGTGTAAAGAACAAGCCCGAGCAGCAGCGCTGCGAATTCCGGGCTCATGTTCAAACCGCCCTTGAAATTAAATCCCTCCAGTTCCGGGAAGCTCATCTTGAGAGGCGCCCCGGCAAGCAGCCAGGCTGCCAGGGGCAACCCGATCATGATCCCGAGCGATAACGTAAAAACGGGGAAAATCTGGCCGGTCCTCTCCTGGCGTTTTCTTGCCCAGCGGCGCATGAAATAAACGGCGATACAACCCGCAACAAAGGCCATCGCCATGGTTGCGTATGCAGGGTGCCATTCAGGGACTGCAAAAACCAGCCCCCGGTTGCTCATAAACACACCGTTCAGCGGTTCCAGGGCCTCCCCCGGCGAAGGCAGGATATCATAAAAAAAGGAGTACCAAAAAAACAGTTGGAGCAAAATCGGAATGTCCTGCATCACCTCAATATAGACAGCCGCAAGTTTTGAAACAAGCCAGTTTTTTGAAAGCCTCGCAATGCCCAGAAAGGTTCCTAAAATGATGGTGAGGACAACGCCGATGAATGCAACCTTGATGGTGTTCAACACACCGACCAGCAACGCTCGGATATACGGATCGGCGGCAGAATAGGAAATCAGGGATTCGCCGACTTCAAAAGAGGCCTCCTTGTTCAAAAATCCAAAGCCGGTCGCAATGGATTGCCTCTTGAGATTTTCTACCGTATTGTGGAACAGATAGTACCCGAGAAGTCCGACGATTCCGAGCACCGCGATCTGGTAAAGGATCGCGCGTATTTTCGGATCATTGAACCAAGCAGCCCGCTGCGCGGTATGTTCTGCTGAAATGACGGGATTGCCCTTTTTCATTTTTCTCTGGCCGGAATTCAAAAAAGACCATCGCATGCTTGAGAGCAATCGTGACTGCTCATGAAAACAGCTGACGGCAGCGGAGACCATTCTCCGTTGCCATCAGCTATCGAAGAAAAACTACGTGGCCGTCAATGTCTATTACCGGAAAGGCGGGGAATACATGAGGCCGCCTTTGTTCCAAAGGGCATTCAAGCCGCGTTCCAGTTTCAGAGGGGTATCTTTGCCTACATTTCGCTCAAAAATTTCCCCATAGTTGCCGACCTGCTTAACGATGTTGTCCGGGAGTCACGCCCAGAAAACGCTGAACGGCAGGAGTGGCGCTTTTTAACATCTCGTCCACATTTTTCGAATTGATGCCAAGGTCTTCCGCTTCAATCATTGCCAGGACGGCATAATTTACGATGTCCTTCCACTGATTGTCGCCATGACGCACCGCCGGGGCAAGGGGCTCCTTGGAAATGATATCGGGAAGGATGATATAGTCATCCGGTTTCGGGGCCACGGCGCGGGTTCCGGCAAGCTGGGATGCATCGGACGTCAAGACGTCGCATCTTCCGGCAAAAAAGGCCTTCGCCAGTTCCGCATTGCTTTCAATGACGACCGGCTTCATTTTCATCTTGTTTTCCCTGAAATAATCGGCGACATTGAGTTCTGTGGTCGTGCCGGGCAGAACGCAAACCGTTGCGCCGTTCAAATCTTTCGCCTTTTTGATTTTCTTGTTTTTCTTGGAAACCAGAAAGCCCTGACCGTCATAATAGTTGACCTGGGCAAAATCAAGGCCAAGCTCTGTGTCACGCCCGAGGGTCTGCGTGGCATTGCGGCACAGAACGTCAACTTCTCCGGATTGAAGCCCGGTAAAACGCTGAACCGCCGTCAAAGGAATGAATTTTATCTTGCTGGCATCGCCAAAAACTGCTGCCGCAATCGCACGCCCTGTATCGACATCCAGTCCCCGCCATACGCCTTTTTCATCCGGCTTTCCAAAGCCGAACAGTTCTCCGTTGACACCCACCTGAACAAAACCTTTCGCTTTGACATTGTCCAAGGTCGGTCCGGCAAAAGCGACTCCGGACAACGCAACGACAACAGCCATAACCAACAACCATAACTTTGATAGCTTCATCTGCTTTCTCCTTCCTTCCTTTGCGTTAGTTTATCGTTTATCTGTCTGAATCGTGCTTTGAAGAAAAGAACCGTTCGAATCGTGCTATCAATCTCCTGTTTATTCCAAAATGTCAACAGGATTTTGTTGCGATGATATTTCCAACACAGTCTTGCCGAAGGGTAAGATTTCTGTTATGAGAACCGCAAGGAAAGGATGGATATGGATATTGAGGGGCTGATTCCCCACCGGGACCGGATGCGGCTGATCGGCGAGGTCATGGCCGTCGACGACGACAGGGCCATCACGTTGTCCGCCGTTACGGAGGAGTGGCCGCTCTACCGCGACGGGTCTGTCGATGCGCTGGTGACGATCGAACTCGTCGCCCAGACGGCGGCCCTTATGGAGGGGTGGAAACGGTTGAAGTCCGGACGGGGAGGGACTTCAGGCTGGCTGGTGGGGATCAAGACGGCCGATTTCCGTCTGCCGCGCATTCCGCTGCACGCCAAGCTGATCACCGAGACCCGGAAGGATTATGCCATGGAAAGCTATGCCGTTTTCGAAGGAACCGTCCGCGTGGGGACGGAGGTGGTGGCCGTCGTCAGCATCCAGGCTTTTCGCCCGGAAGAGAATACCTGAAAGGTTTCACCAAAGAGACGACCGACGATAGGGACCTGTGATCGTCAAACGGTCGAAACGAGCATCATCTTAGAAGAGGGAAGAAATGGAAGCACTCATTGCGGAACTGAAGGTCAAGATCATCGGCGTCCTCTCCTTGCTGGACGTTACGCCGGAGGATATCGGCGACGATGACCGGCTTGTCGGGGGGGATCTGGGGATCGATTCCATCGATGTGCTGGAACTGGTCCTCATGCTGGAGAAGGATTACGGCGTGAAGATCGAAAGCAAGGAGATGGGCATGGAGGCCTTTGCCTCCGTCCGCGCCCTGGCCGGATTCGTCGGGAAGAACCGTTTAAAATAACAGGATCCTGATTCCGGATCTCCATTGCTTCACCTTGCCGGTCAAACCGGCATGAATGTTTCATGAAGGCAACGTTTGATGGCAACAGAGAAGCCTCTTGATG
>JAPLJX010000459.1 GCA_026388375.1 Deltaproteobacteria bacterium | reverse complement strand
GCTGCTGCTGATCGAAGTGGACGGCCACCCCGCGGTCGTCGCCGAGGAGGCGGAAGGGGTCCGGAAGATCCTAGAGGAGGTCCGGGCGGACGTGATACGCCAGGCCGCAAACGCCGAGGAGGCCTCGCAGCTCGCCGCCGCGCGGCGAACCGCCCTTTCCGCCGTCGCCCGCATGTCGCCGACCACCATTCTCGAAGATGCCACCGTTCCCCGGAGCCGCCTCGCCGAGACCTTCGCCGAAATCGAACAGCTCAAGACGAAATACGGTATCCGTGTGGCCACCTTCGGCCACGCCGGCGACGGCAACCTCCACCCCACGGCGGTGACCGACGAACGGAACCGGGAGGAGGTCGCCCGGGTCCACGCCTTCTTTTCCGATCTCTACGAAAAGGTGCTTTCGATGGGAGGCACGGTATCCGGCGAGCATGGGATCGGAATCGCCAAGAAGGGCTACCTTTTGCGTCAGTTCGGCAAAGGGGGAATGGAGGTCATGCGCCGGATCAAGAAAGGCTTCGACCCGGACGGCCGCCTCAATCCGGGAAAGATCTTCCTCGATGAAGAAGTTCCGGCGGGATCGCCGATTCCGGGAGGAACCCATGACTGAGCAATGCCCGGCGGGTAACTTTCATCCCAAGGACGCCCCGGGTTACGAATCCATTCTCCAGTGCATGCGCTGCGGCTTCTGCCTTGCGGTCTGCCCTACCTACGCGCTGACGAACCGCGAAAGATCGAGCCCCCGGGGCCGGGCGGCCCTTGCCCGCGCCGTCGCGGAGGGGAAGCTGGAATTCACCCCCGCCGTCCGGGACGAGTCCTTTTTCTGCCTTGACTGCAAGGCGTGCTCCACCGCCTGCCCGTCGGGGGTCCGCGTCGGAACGATCATGGAGTTCTGTCGGAGCCAGGCGCAGGTTTTCCAACCCCCTTCCCTCCCCGTCGGGATGCTGCGGGATTTTATCCTGAAACGGATGCTCCCCTCGCCCGAACTGATGGAAACCTCCATGCTTCCCGTCCGCCTCGGGCATCCTCCCGACACTTGCCCCACCGCTCCGCCCGGAGATCCCGGAGATGATCCCCGCGCTGGGCAAAAAACGGGGCCGCGTCGGCTTCTTCCTCGGCTGCGCGATGAGCCTGGTCTTCCCGGAGGTGTCCCGCCAGACGGCCCGCATCCTCTCCCAGCAGGGTTTCGATGTCGTCACGCCGAGGGAGGTCAAGTGCTGCGGGGCGCCCCATCTGGCCGAAGGAGACCGCGAAACCGCCCGGCGTCTCGCCCGGATCAACATCGACCTTTTCCTCTCCCTGGACGTCGATTTCATCGTGACCGATTGCGCAGGTTGCGGCTGTGCGCTCAAGGAATACGAGGAGCTGTTGGAAGGGCTGGACGATCGTGAACGGGTCGGCCGTTTCCGGGCGAAGATCCGCGACATCTCCGAATTCCTTGCGGAGGCGGGCATCCGGACCGAGGAGCTCCGTCCGGTGCCGATGAGCGTCACCTACCACGAGCCCTGCCACCTCGTGCACGGCCAGGGCCTTTCCGGCCCGCCGCGCCAGGTGATCCGGGCAATCCCTGGGGTCGAACTGCGGGAGATGAAAGAATCGAACTGGTGCTGCGGCATGGCGGGCTCCTTCGCGCTCAAGGAGTTGGAGACGAGCCGCCGGATTCTTGAACGGAAACTCGCCCATGTCCGGGCCACCGGCGCCGACGCCCTCGTGACGGCCAACCCCGGCTGCCACCTCCAGCTCGCCTGGGGCATCCGCGAACTCGGGATGAAACAGCCCGTTCTTCACATCGTGGAGCTCCTCGGACGCTCCCTACCCGCAGGACCGATCTGAACCCGGAAAGGACCTACCTCTTGAAACCAACCGCACACGCTGAAGAGAAATTCCGGGAACTGCTCGATCTTGTCGAAAAGCTCCGTTCCCCCGACGGCTGCCCCTGGGACCGGGTGCAGAAGAAGGGAGATATCGGCCGCTATCTGATTGAAGAGGCGTATGAGGTTCTCGAGGCCCTGGAGGGCTCCTCACCGGATAACGTACAGGAGGAGCTCGGCGATCTCCTCTTCCAGATCCTCTTCCTCGCCCGGATCGCGGAGGAGGCGGGTGAATTCAACATCGCCGACGTCCTCGCGGAGATCAGCGCCAAGATGATCCGGCGTCATCCGCATGTCTTCGGCGGCGCCACGGTCGATAGCGTCGAGGAGGTCCGCACCAACTGGGAGCGGATCAAGACGGAGGTGGAACACAAGGGAGATAAGGGGAATTCTTTGACCGCAGGCATCCCCCGCTCCCTCTCCTCACTGGCCAAGGCGCAGCGGATCACCGCCCGGGCCGCGGAGGCCGGATTCGACTGGCCCGATACCGCCGGGGTGCTGGACAAGGTCGAGGAGGAACTGGCCGAATTCCGCGCCGCGCTGGAAATGAAAGACCCGGAACGGATACAGGACGAGGCGGGCGACCTGCTGTTCACGCTGGTCAACCTCTGCCGTTTCGTCGAAGTGGATGCGGAAACGGCGCTCCGCGCTTCGCTGCGGAAATTCATCGACCGCTTTTCCCATATCGAACGGGAACTGGCCGCACGCGGAAAGACCCCCAAAGGCTCCTCGCCGGCCGAGATGGACCGGATCTGGGAGGAAGCCAAGAAAAATGAAGGCATATCCTGAAAACCGAACACCGGTTTACTGGTGGGATACCTTTTGGAGGCGTTGATTGAAGTTACAAAGGTTTATGAGGCCAGCATCAAGGTTATTGATGCTAAATGAGGTTGAGTGCAATGAAAATGGCTTCGTTAAGGTGGACGAGGTCCGGGAGGTGGTGACCGCCCTCCGCGGTAAGTTCCCATTCTCTCCCGCGCGGATGAAGGAATGAAGGGGAATATATGGGCGCTGTAAAACAGGCGTTGGCTACCTTGGGACTTTTCCTTTTCTTATGGCCCGGTATGGCGGTTCATGCCCAGGAAAAAATAGCCACGTATCCTCCCTTTGCGCCCGGATACATCTCCATCAAGGTCTTTGACAACCAGTCGCGTTTCGTGGGTCGGCTTCTGCCCGAGAGAAGATATTGGGTTTCCATCGACCAAATTCCCATTTTTCTGCAGAATGCCCTGTTGGCCATCGAAGACTCCCGTTTTTACGAACACGGCGCAATCGACTTGCGCGGCATAACCCGCGCCCTGGTCAAAGACGTGATCAAAAGGAGAATGGCCGAAGGGGGCTCAACGATCACCCAGCAGTTGATCAAGAATAAATATTTTTCCGGCAAAAAAACCATTCAACGGAAGTTCAAGGAAGGCTTCCTGGCTCTGGAATATGAACGCAAATACACCAAGAAGCAAATTCTGGAGATGTATTTCAACGAAGTCTACTTCGGGAGCGGGGTCTGGGGCATCGTCCAGGCCGCCCGCCTTTATTTTGACAAGTATCCGCAGGAATTGACCGAGGCAGAGTGCGCCCTCCTGGCGGGGGTTCCCAAAGCCCCGGCTCGCTACAACCCTCTGGGGAAACCCACAATCACCCGCGATCGGAAGAACCTCATCCTCAAACGCATGGCGGAGCTCAAGATGATCACCCCTGGCCGGGAAAAACAGATTCGGGCCCAGCCCATAGCCGTGGTGAAGCCCGCCGAAGCCCCGTATTACCTGGCCCATATCCGCAGGAAATTGATCGAACGGTATGGAGGAGAAATCATCGAACAGGGGGGACTGGACGTCATCGCGGCCATGGATCTGAATCTGCAGAGGCTCGCCGAGCGGGTCCTGCGCGAGGGCGTCAGACGGATTTCCTCCCAGCTTCAGGGCGCCCTGTTATCTTTGGATCCTCATACCGGGGATGTTCTGGCGGTGGCGGGGGGAACCGATTTCAAGCGGAATCCCTATAACCGTGCTTTTTTTGCCAAGCGACAGCCCGGCTCGACCATCAAGCCCCTGATTTATGCCGCCGCCCTGGAAAAAGGGTTTACCGCCGGCAGCATTTGGAATGACGACCCGGTCGCCTACCCCCGAAACGAGCATGAAGCCTGGAAACCCAGGAACTACGGGAATGAGCATTACGGGAATCTACCTCTCCGGCAGGCCTTGGCTTACTCGGACAACATCATCACGGTCAAATTGCTGGAGGCCATCGGGGTCCCCGATTTCGTTCGGTTTGCCGGAACGCTGGGGCTCTCCCTGCGCTCACCGAACGACCTCTCCCTGGCCCTGGGAACCGATGAGGTCACTCTGAGCGAACTGATGCTTGCGTACGCTCCCTTGGCCAACGGCGGCGCGCGGCCCGAAGCCAGGACCATCGTCCGCATTTTTGAGCGGTACCAAAACAACTGGACGGAGATTCCCCCCGCGGTCAACCCGGTCCTTTCCCCGGCCATCGCCTATGTCATAACCTCGATGCTCAAGGACGTCCTGGTCTACGGCACTGCCAAATCGCTTCGCGGCTTCAGTCGGGAATACCCGTCCGCCGGGAAGACCGGGACCACCGATGATTACCGGGACGCCTGGTTCATCGGCTACACGCCCCAGTTGATCACCGGCGTCTGGGCCGGTTACGACAAACCGAAACCCATGGGGAGAGGTTTCACCGGTGGGGCGATCTGCGCACCCATCTGGGGACGGTTCATGCGCTCGGCCCTGGCCGACAAAACGGCCGTCGATTTTCCGAAGCCCGATTCGGTCGTATCCGTCCTGATCGATCCTACGACGGGCGATCTGGCCACTCCGGACTGTCCGAAAAAACGGGAGGAATTCTACGTCACGGGGACCCAGCCGACCGTGTACTGCCCGGACCACGGGGGACCACCCGACCTTGCGCCCGCATCACCGGCGCCGGCACCTGAGCTGCCTCCAACAAACGACCGTTCTCTCCCACCCATCAGCAACAGATGAATTGAGAGTTGAGCATATTGCGCCATTATCAATATAAAAACTACTCTTTGATGCTGTAACCGAAGGAAGTAATGGGCCTATTATAACCGATGATGACAGATACCGATGTAATCATAGCTGGCGCAGGCCCAGCCGGTTCACTGGCTGCTTATGAACTCGCCATCCTTGGTGTTCCCGTACTGATTCTTGAAAAATCACCATTCCCCCGCGATAAGGTCTGCGGTGCAGGACTGACGTATAAAATCCTGCGCGAGATCCCTTTTGATGTTTCGCCTGTTCTTGAAACTCAGATTCATAACATTATTTTTTCAAGCGGATTCAGGGAGGGTTTTACGCGAACCTCCGCCGAACCGATACTGTATTGCACCAACCGGGATAAACTCGATGATTTTCTCCTGAAAAAAGCTGTTAAAGAAGGAGCGCGGGTAATTCACGGGGCAAAGGTGATGGAGGTAACCCAGGAAAAGGAGTTTGTAACTGTCGTGACCCGCGCTGGAACATTTCGTTCAAAACTGGTAATAGGCGCCGACGGAGCTTCAAGTGATTGCGTGACAATATTTTACCGGGTCTCGCCTGGGAAGCCGAAGTCAGGGCTGATCCTGCAACCGTCAAAGCCTTTTCTCAAACAGTATTTCTGGATTGGGGCTCTTTTCCGGGCGGATATGGCTGGGTGTTTCCAAAGGGAGATCATTTCTCCATTGGCGTTGGCGGCCCGGCAAGCCTGTCGAAATGGATGATGTCCTATTATCAGAAGTTGCTGGAGTATCTTGATGTGGGATGCGGGATACGGGATACGAGATCCGGGATTCGAGATCCGGGTAGTGTGCATCCGGCATCTGGCATCCGTGTTCTTGAAACAATCTCCCTCAAATCCTGGCCGATCCCTGTGCGGGTTAAAAAGAGTCAGTATCACAACGGTCGCGTTCTTGTTGCCGGTGATGCGGCCGGGCTTACGGATCCGCTTACAGGCGAGGGCATCTATTATGCAGTTCGGAGCGGCATTCTTGCTGCAAAGTGCTGTCATGAATATCTTCAGGTCGGATCTCCCTCACTGGAATCATACACAAAAGCGGTGAATGATGAACTTATGGAGGAACTGCTGGAGGCAAACCGGATCAAATATTTATTCAACATGGTCCCGCTGAAAATTCACCACTTTGTGCGTGACAGCGATCGGGCCTGGCGGGCTTTTGTTAAGATATTGCGTGGCGAGCGCTGGTATGCAGATGTACCTGGAGGTTTTGGCAAGTGGCAGGTGTTGTGGGGTGCAGCCTGCCTTGTTTCAAAATGGATTTTCTTATTCAAGGAGAGCCGTTTTTCTAAAAAAGGTTTTAAATAAAAGCAGATGAGGTGAATTGCAAGAATGGTTGACTTTCCATCCCGATTCTGATTATGTGCCGCAGATTTCGCGGAGATGGGGTTTTGTCTTGAGATGAGGCTGGAAGAATTCGCATACAACCTGCCGGAAGAGCTGATCGCCCAGGAACCGGCGGCGGTGCGCGATCGCTCCCGGATGATGGTGGTGCACCGGAAGACAGGGGAGATCGAGATCCGGACATTCCGAGATCTTCCGGAGTACTTCGGCGAAGGGGATGTTGTTGTCGTCAACGACTCCCGCGTCTTTCCGGCGCGCCTGATCGGCCGGAAGGAGACGGGCGGCTTGATCGAGATCCTCCTGCTGACGCGACAACCGGGAGACCCTCCGGGAGAGACCTGGGAGGTCCTGCTCCGTCCTGCCAAACGGGTTGAGACCGGGATGACGGTCACGTTTGCCCCCGGCTGCGAGGCCCGGATCGTCCGGCGGCTGTCGGAGAAGCAGTGGCTCCTCGATTTCCGGACGGGGATCCCGTTCGATGATTTTCTCGCCCGGTTCGGTAGGGCGCCGCTGCCCCCCTACATTAAGCGGAAGAAGGACCGGGCTCGGTCGCAGCAGGATCTGGAGCGGTACCAGACCATCTATGCGCGGGTTAAGGGCTCCGTAGCGGCGCCGACCGCGGGACTTCATTTTACCGACGAGGTGTTCGATCTTTTAAGAGGCCGGGCGGTGGGGATCGCCCCCGTCACGCTCCATGTTGGCTACGGCACCTTCCTCCCGATCGAGGCGGAGAATGTGGAGGACCACATCATGGAAGAGGAGCATTTCACCATCGACGGGGAGACGGCCCGGCTGGTCAACGGGGCGAAACGGGTCATCGCCGTGGGGACGACCTCGACCCGCGTCCTCGAATCCGTCGCCGATGACGAGGGAAAGATCCGGCCAGTTTCCGGTTCGACGCGCCTCTACCTCTATCCCGGCGGCCGTTTCAGGCGGGTCGATGCGCTGCTGACGAACTTCCACCTCCCGAAATCGTCCCTGTTTCTGTTGGTGTGCGCCTTTGCCGGCAGGGAACGAATGCAGGAGACATACCGGATTGCCATCGAGAACCGGTTCCGTTTCTACAGTTACGGGGATTGCATGTTGATCCTGTAGGAAAACAGACATGGAATTTACGAGGATCGCAAAGGACCCCGGCTGCGCAGCCAGGGTGGGGACAATCGGGACGCCGCACGGCGATGTGCGGACGCCGGCCTTCATGCCGGTCGGCACGCAGGGCGCCGTGAAAGCGCTAACGCCGGAGCAGGTCCGCGGCCTCGGGGCGGACATCATCCTCGGCAACACCTACCATCTCTATCTGAGGCCGGGCCACCGCCTGATCGCCGATTTGGGAGGCATGCACCGATTCATGAACTGGCCAGGCCCCATCCTGACCGACAGCGGGGGATTTCAGATCTACAGCCTCGGCAACCTCCGGCGGATGGCGGAGGAGGGGGCGACTTTTCAGTCCCATATCGACGGTTCGAAACATTTCCTCAGCCCGGAGACGGCCGTGGAGATCCAGGAGGCGCTCGGCAGCGACATCATGATGTGCCTCGACGAGTGCATCGCCTATCCCGCCACCCGGGAAGAGGTCGAACGGGCGCTCGCGCGAACGACCCGCTGGGCGGAGCGCTGCAAGCAGAGCCGGAAGAATCGGGCGCAGGCCCTCTTCGGGATCGTCCAGGGCGGCGTCTATCCCGATCTCCGCCGGCGGGGCGTGGAGGAGATGACGGCAATCGGTTTTGACGGTTACGCGATCGGCGGGCTCAGCGTCGGGGAACCCAAGGGGCTGATGCTGGAAAACCTGGCCGCGACCGCCCCGCTCCTCCCGGAAGACCGGCCGCGCTATCTGATGGGCGTCGGAACACCCGAGGATCTCGTCGATGGGGTCTTCTACGGAATCGACATGTTTGACTGCGTGATGCCGACCCGAAGCGCCCGGAACGGATTGTTGTTTACAAATGGAGAAAAGGTTGTTATAAAAAACGCCCGTTACCGGGAGGATGCCTCGCCCCTTGACAGCGAATGTGATTGTTATACCTGTCAAAATTACTCGCGGGCCTACCTGCGGCACCTGTTTGTGGCCGGGGAGATCCTGGCGATGGTGCTCAATACGATCCATAACCTCCGGTATTATCTGCATCTGATGGAGCGGATCCGGGAGGCGATCCGGGAGGGCCGGTATCCGGAGTTCCGGGACTGTTTTATCCGGGAGCGGACGGCCATCCATGCCGACGGTTGCCCCGAAACTTAAGACCGGGGGTAATGAAACAAAAACATTTTAAACAAGCATAAGGGAGGATTTTACGTTGATGAATTCAGCTTACGCGATGGGTCTTCCGGGAGGCGGAGGCGGAGGCGCCGCCGGCGGTGATTTCAGTTTCATCATCATGATGGCGGTTCTTTTCGGCATCTTTTACTTTCTTCTGATCCGTCCGCAGCAGAAGAAACAGAAGGCAGTCAAAGATATGATAGCCAATCTTGCGCACGGAGATCTGGTGATGACCTCCGGCGGGATCCAGGGGAAGGTTGTGGCACTGACGGATACGGTCGTGACGATCGAGATCGCCGACAAGGTCAAGATCAAGGTCGGCCGGAACTTCATCGGCGCCGTCCTACAGAAGGCGCCATAAGGAATAAGTCTTATGAACTGCATGCGCTGAAGCGTCAAGTTTGAAAGGGGTAAACCATGTTTAAAAGCATCAAAATCAGGGCCGCCATTACCATCCTCCTCTGTCTGGCCGCGCTTGTCTATCTGGCGCCTTCCCTGACCTCCGATCTTCCCGAGACCTGGAAGAAGTACCTCCCGACGGACCGAATCCACCTCGGACTCGATCTGCAGGGAGGGATGCATCTGGTTCTGGAGGTGGAGACCGCCAAGGCGGTGGAAAGCACGCTGGAGAGGACCACCAATGACCTCAAGGAGAACCTGATGGAGAACCGGGTCCGTTTCAAGCTCCAGGAACGGACCCAGCAGAAGGGTGCGACCTTCGAGTTTCCCGACACGGCCTCGCGGGAGGCCTTCGACAAGATCCTGAAGAACCAGTATCCGGATCTGGAGGTCGCCTCCTCGCAGACGGTGGAAGGAAAGGGGACGGCCACCCTGAAGATCAAGGACAAACGCGCCGCGGAAATCAAGAAGATGGCGGTGGAACAGAGCCTGGAGACCATCCGGAACCGGGTCGATCAGTTCGGCATCTCCGAACCGGAGATCATCCCGCAGGGGGTGGACCGGATCATCGTCCAACTCCCCGGCGTCCAGGATACGACGCGGGCCAAGAATCTGATCGGCCGGACGGCCCTGCTGGAGTTCAAACTCGTCGATGAGGAGCACAGCCTCGACGAGGCCCTCAAAGGGAACGTCCCCGAGGGAGACGTCGTCGCCAATGAGTCCCGGCTGGATCGGGCCTCCGGGAGGCGGTCCGAGATTCCGCTTCTTCTCAAGAACCGAACGCTGATGACCGGAGAGGCGCTGGAGAGCGCGAAGGTCCAGATCGGCGACCGTTTCGGCGAACCCCACGTCTCCCTCAAATTCAACGCCCAGGGGGCGAAGGACTTCGACCGGATCACCGGGGAAAACGTCAAGAAACGGCTGGCGATCGTCCTGGACGGCGTTGTCCATTCCGCCCCGGTCATCCAGGAGAGGATCTCCGGCGGTCAGGCCCAGATCACCGGCTCTTTCACGATGGAGGAGGCAACCGACCTGGCCATCGTTCTGCGCGCCGGCGCGCTGCCCGCGCCGGTGATCATTCTCGAGGAGCGGACGGTCGGTCCTTCCCTCGGACAGGATTCGATCGACAAGGGGACATGGGCCAGCATCCTCGCGGGGATTCTGGTCATCCTCTTCATGGTCTTCTACTATCGGCTGACCGGTATGATTGCCGACGTGGCCCTCGCGATGAACATGCTGCTCCTGCTGGGCGTCATGGTCGCCTTCAAGGCGACGCTGACATTGCCCGGCATCGCCGGCATCGCGCTCACCATCGGCATGGCGGTGGACGCCAACGTGCTGATCAATGAGAGGATCCGGGAGGAGCTCCGTCTGGGGAAGACGCCGCGGGCCGCGATCGAGGCCGGTTATACGAAGGCCTTTCTGACCATCTTCGACTCCAACGTGACCACCCTGGTGGCGGCGCTCTTCCTCTTCGGCTTCGGGACCGGACCGGTCAAGGGGTTCGCCGTGACGCTGACAATCGGCATCGTGGTCAGCATGTTCACCGCCATCTTCGTCACGCGGATCATCTTCGACTTTTTCGTCTGGAATCGCAAGATCGAAAGACTCAGCATTTAGGGGATATGAGGAGAATTCAATGGAAATCATCAAAACGGACACCCACTATAATTTCGTCAGGATGATGAAGCCCGCCTTCATCCTGTCGCTCGCCGTCATCATCATCGGCATCGCCTCGCTGATCTGGCACGGGGGACCCAATTACGGCATCGATTTCGCGGGCGGCACGCTGATCCAGATCAAATTCCAGAACGAGACCCATGCCGACAAGATCCGGGCCACATTCAGCTCGATCGGCTTCGAGGGAAGCATCATCCAGAATTACGGTCCGAAGGAGTTCATCGTCCGGACGGCCGAATCCGGAACCGATGCCAAGGGGCTCACCTCGCGCGTCGATGAGGGGCTCGGCGCCGCTTTTGGCAAAGGGACCTATGAAATCCGGCGGATCGAAATGGTCGGCCCAAAGGTCGGCAAAGACCTGACGCGGAAGGCGATCCTGGCGATCATCTTCTCCTGGATCGGAATCCTGATCTATGTCGGGGTGCGGTTCGAGTTCCGCTATGCGCTGGGAGGGATCATCGCACTGGTCCACGACGTGCTGGTGACGATCACCTTTCTCTCCCTCTTCAACAAGGAATTCGACCTGAACATCGTGGCGGCGCTGCTGGCGATCATCGGGTACTCGATCAACGACACGATCGTCATCTTCGACCGGATTCGTGAAAATGCGCGCAAGAATATCCGACAATCGCTCGATGAGGTCATCAATGCGAGCGTGAACCAGACTCTCAGCCGGACCATTCTGACCTCCCTGACGGTCATCATCGTTCTGATCGTCCTCTTCTTTTTCGGGGGGGCCGTGATCCACGATTTCGCCTTCGCGCTCCTCGTCGGGATCATCACCGGCACCTATTCGTCCATCTTCATCGCGAGCCCGATCGTGCTTCTGTTCGAAAAGATCAAGCCGACCGGATTGAAGAGGAAAAAATAACATTGACCCCCCTGGAGATCGGAGGAGTGACCCTGTTCATCCTGGTGCTGCTGTTCGGCGCCTTCTCCATCCTCTTCGGTCTTCCGGGCACCATCATCATCCTGATCGATGTGGTCGTCTATGCAACCGTGACCGGGTTTGAAAGGATCGGGTTTAAGGTCCTCATTACGCTGCTGATTCTCTCGATCCTTGCGGAACTCGCGGATTTCGCCGTGGGGATGGCGGGCGCCGTCAAGTTCGGCGCCTCCCGGAAGGCGTTCTGGGCCTCCATCATCGGCGGTCTGATCGGGGCCTCGATGATGGCGCCGTTTCTTCTCGGCCTGGGCGCCGTCGCAGGGGGGTTCTTCGGCGGGTTCGCCGGCGTGCTGACCGTCGAGCTTTTCCGCCGAAACAGACTGAAACCGTCGCTCCGGGCGGCCTGGGGGGCGGTCCTTGGACGGGCCGCGGGGATCTGCGTGAAGGGTGGCTTTGCGCTGATCATGATCGTCATTACATTGTCCAGCGTTTATAACTAAGGAAACCGAATGAGCAAACCGAAATCGAAACTGCGTGAATATATCGAGGCGATTCTTCTTGCCATCGTAATCGCTTTTTTCGTCCGAACCTTCGTAATTCAGGCCTACAAGATTCCCTCCGGTTCGATGAAGCCGACGCTCCTGATCGGCGATCACATCCTGGTGAGCAAATTCAACTACGGGATCCGACTCCCGCTGATCCGTTCCTCGCTGATCCCAGTCGGGACGCCCAAGCGGGGGGACATCGTGGTCTTTATCTATCCCGAAGACCGCTCAAAGGATTTCATCAAGCGCCTGATCGGCGTGCCGGGAGACAGAATCGAGATCCGGAATAAAAATATCCTTCTGAACGGCCTCCCGTGGAGCGACACCCACGGGGTCTATGTGGACAACCTGATCATCCCGGGCTCCGTCCAGCCCCGAGACAACTTCGGACCGGTCACGGTACCGGAAGGTTCCCTCTTCGTCATGGGAGACAACCGGGATGAGAGTTACGACAGCCGTTTCTGGGGATTCGTCCCGATGAAGGACGTCCTGGGCAAAGCGCTGATCATCTACTGGTCCTGGAACCAGGAGGATCACGGCGTCCGCCTGGGTCGGATCGGATCGATCCTGCATTGACCCGGTGCAGATTTCCTGTTGAACGAAAAAGGCCGCGTTGTGGGCGCGGCCTTTTTCGTTCAAATCAGCGCGAAGACCAGCATCGCCAGCGAAAGGAAAGTGAGAACCGCGACGGTCAGCCAGGAGAGGATGTTCATGACGGGGCCGTTCGTATATTTCCCCATGATCCGCCGGTCGTTCACCAGCAGCAGCATGAAGACGAGGATCACGGGGAGGATCGCCCCGTTGATGACCTGGGAGTAGAACATGATCCGGATCAGCGGCATGTCAGGCAGGAGGATGATCCCTGCGCCGAGGAGAACCATCAGGGAGTATAGACCATAGAACTGAGGGGCCTCCAGGAACTTGCAGTTCAGGCTGGACTCCCATCCGAAGGCCTCGCAGATCGTGTAGGCGGTCGAGATCGGCAGGATCGAGGCGGCGAAAAGCGAGGCGTTCAGGAGGCCGAAGGCGAACAGCCAGGAACAGTATTCCCCCGCAAGCGGCGCCAGCGCCTGGGCGGCGTCCTTGGCGCTCTCGATCCGGACGCCGTTCTGGAAGAGCGTCACGGCGCAGAGCATGATGATGAAAAAGGCAATCACATTGACCATGACCGACCCGAAGATGACGTCCATCCGGATGTACGGGTAATCGTCTGCCTTGAGCCCTTTATCGACCACGGATGACTGAAGGTAGAACTGCATCCAGGGGGCGATCGTGGTTCCGATCAAAGCCACGGCCATCGTCAGGAAGCCCGTGTCCATACGGAAGGTCGGCTTCAGCAGGGAAGACCCGACGGCGTTCCAGTCCGGTTTTCCCATGAAACCCGAGACGATGTAGGAAAGATAGAAGACGCAGGCGAACAGAAACACCTTCTCCACGGATTTGTAATTCCCCTTGACCACCAGCCACCAGACAAAGGCGGCGCTGAACGGCACGGAGATGTATCGGCTGATGCCGAAGATCTCCAGGCTCGCCGCAACGCCGGCAAATTCGGAAACCGTGTTCCCGAGATTGGCCAGAAACAGGACGATCATCAGGTAGAAGGTGATCCGCGCCCCGAATCGTTCGCGAATCAGGTCGGAGAGCCCCTTGCCCGAAATCACGCCCATCCGGGCGCACATCTCCTGGATAATGATCAGGGCCGCGGTAATCGGGATGAGGGTCCACAGAAGCGTGAGACCGTATTCGGCGCCGGCCAGGGAGTAGGTCGTGATGCCGCCAGCATCGTTGTCCACGTTCGAGGTGATGATCCCCGGTCCGATCAGCGCGAAGAAGAGTCCGATCGACCGCCAGTATTTTCGGACGGACGGGGATTGCCAGAATCTGCGGATGCCTCCGGAAAGGGAATCAACCATGGTCTTATGCCGCCTTCCTCATCCATCGTCTTCCTACCGGCCCAACTTCGGCGCCACCACTTCAAGGAGGTTCTTGAACAAAATAACGCCCTTCAGGGAGTTGTTGTCATCAACGACCGGCATGGCCAGGATGCCGTACTTGGCAAAATCGTCGGCGATCTGCTCCTTCTTCTCCTCGATGTGCACCGCAACCACCCGCGTATCCATCAGATCGGACAGGATGGTCGCGGGCGGCGCCACCAGGAGATCCCGGAGGCTCAGCACGCCGAGGAGATGCTCCTGGCCGTCCACGACGTAGAGGTAATAGATCAGATCCATGTCTTCGGCTTCACGACGGATCTTGTCCATGGCCTCGCCGGCTGTCACCGCAGGTGCAAAGCTGAGATACGAGGTGGTCATCAGCCCTCCCGCCTTCTCTTCCGGATGCGCAAGGAGCTCCTTCATGTCCTCCGCTACTTCCCTTTCCATCTCCTTGAGAATTCCTTCCACCCTCTCCCTGGGGAGATCCCCCAGGAGGTCAGCCGCCTCGGAGAGGGACATCTCTTCGATGATATCGGAGGCGTTCGCCGTTGACAGGCCCTCAATCAGACTCACCTGGATTTTCGGATCGGTCTCTTCCAGGGTTTCCGCGGCCGTTTCGACGTCGAGCGAACGGAAAACGGCGGAGCGCTGATGGATATTGAGCTCCTCGATGATATCGGCAAGATCCGCCGGGTGGAGTTGGGCAAGGCGGTTCTGGGCGATGGTCAGCCGCAGCAGATCCGGCGAGGAGACGGGCTGGACAAATTTCCAGGAAATCAGTTGATCCGTCATGACGTAGTCAAAGAGTTTGCGAAGGATGAAACCGATCGGCTTCTCCAGACCGACGCGCCGCAGAAGGCCGCGGAAACCGACATCCACGTGGACCAGGTAGAGA
>JAPLJX010000098.1 GCA_026388375.1 Deltaproteobacteria bacterium | reverse complement strand
GGACGCTGCCGCAAATGTGACGGACAAGGTCGAGGGAGAGACCCACCGCCTCCCGGGCGGTGAAGGAAAATTTCTCCCGCGGTTTTCCGTGGAGGTGTTCCCAGAGCGGTTTGAGTGCGGAGCTGTCCGCCTGGGGAAGGAAGAATTCGGCGGAGAAGCGGAGATCGACGACCCGCGGGTTTCCCAAGCCGGCAAGCAGGGTTTCGATCTGTTCGCGGGGATTGAGTGTTACCAGGACGTCCGTCTCCCGGAGCAGGGACGAGAGAAAGGCCGTGACGTCCGGCAAAGGCGGGGCAGTTCGCAACACCTCCCGGGAGATGCCGGAGGCATGACGGTCGCGCTCCGTCGTCTTTCCGTAACGGACCAAAGAAGAGAAGGTTTCCTCCGGCCGGTCCGGGGCGATCACCGCCGCGGCGATCTCGTAGATCTGGTTGCCTTCCTCCTCCGCATGACCGCCGTGGGCGAAAAGGCAGGCGATGTTCCGGATCGTCCCGTGGTAAGGTTGCAGCATCTTTTCTGCCTCTTTCAGTGGGCTTGAATCGGGGAAGATTATTATCTTGCCCGCAGCGATTTCGCAATGTTTTTTCGAGTCGAAATTTTTTCCGATTGAAAACAGGATCCCCTTTGAATTCCCTTGAAAGTTTGCCGGGGAAGGGTTAATGATGACGGCGCGTTAAGGGGCGCTTGGGCTATGGAACGTTATCAATTGGAAGAGCTGGAGATCATTTTCGACTGCGCCGGTCGGGATGACTGGGGGAAGTTCAGCTTTCCCGTGTGGTACGGCATCCCCGTCAAGATGAACTGGCGGGAATACCGGTATGATTTTAATCTGCGCGGAGGATTGAAGAAGGTTTCAGGCGCGCCGCGCGTATGGCCCGATCCCCAGGAGGTGCTGAAAAGAACGGATGGAAACGACCTCATTTATTACGGAACGCACGGTTACGAATCCAGCTATGATCTGATCAAGAATTATTATGTGCCTTTCAACGGCATCTATGACTGTGATCTTTTCGTGGAAAAGCCATTGGAAGGCCGTCCGGTGCGGCAGGCCCTGGACAGTTTCGACAAACTGACCATCGAAGCCGGCAGACTGGCAGCAGCGGCTGTCTGCGACCGACCGCGGGAATTCCTGCAGAGGGTTGCCGTCCGGAACCGGGAGAGACTGGTGGAAGAGGCCATGACGCTGCACCGCATTATGGGTGCGAACCTGCCGGTGCTGCCGCCCGAGACCATCGACGTTGATTACGAAGTCATTCCGCTGATTCTTACCGAAGGTTGCACGTATAACTGCCGGTTTTGCCTTTTTAAAACGACAGGCGGTTTTCGGGTGAGAAGCCCGCAGAACATTGCCGCACAGATCCGCTCCCTGAAAGATTTTTATGGCGCCGATCTCATCAATTACAATTCTTTGATGTTGGGGCAGAACAATGCGCTGGCGGCAGGGGAAGACCTCCTGGCCGGCGCCGCCGAGATGGCCTATGAACTCCTGAACCTGTCCGCCTCTTATCATCGGGGACGACCCAATCTCTTCATGTTCGGGAGTGTGGATTCTTTTCTGGAGGCGGATGATTCCCTGCTGGATCGTCTGGAACGTTTGCCTTACCGTACGTTGATCAATGTGGGCATGGAATCTTTCGATCAGGAAACGCTCGACCGATTGGGCAAGCCGCTACAGGCGGAACAGGTGCGCGAGGCATTCCGGAAAATGCAGGCCGTAAACCGTTGCCGGTCCAACATTGCGGTAAGCTGTAATTTTGTGTTGGGCGGGGATCTCCCTTCCCGGCATCTGGAGGCGATCAAAACAGTCCTTGCGGCAGAGACGACGGCAAGGGACAGAGGCACCGTCTACCTTTCTCCGTTGATTGGAACCTCGCGGAGAAGAGAGATATTGAAAGAGTTCAGGGAGATCAAGATGAGTTCCCCGCTTCCGGTCTTTATTTATCTGGCGCAGAGGCTATGAAGCGATGTATAAACCACTCAGTGAATAAACAGCGGAGGCGCGGCATGTACTGGGAAAAAGAGATCGAGACGATGGACCGGGAACCGCTCGAACGGATGCAGGCGGCAAGGCTCCGGGAAACCCTGCAACGGGCGAAGAAATCCGTCCACTACGGGAAGCGTTTTGTGGAAATGGGTCTGGATGTCGACGGGATCCGGACGGTGGCCGATGTGGAGAAGCTGCCGCTGACCAACAAAGAGGATCTCCGGGAAAGCTGGCCCTACGGTTTTCTCGCGTGCTCCCGCGACGATCTGATCCGGATGCACTCCTCTTCCGGGACAACCGGCCGGGCCACGGTGATCTTTCACACGGCGAACGACATCGCGGCATGGACGAATCTTCTCGCCCGCTCCATGTACATGGCCGGCATGCGGCGCTCCGACGTCTTCCAGAACATGATGACCTACGGCCTCTTCACCGGGGGCT
>JAPLJX010000329.1 GCA_026388375.1 Deltaproteobacteria bacterium | reverse complement strand
GGGGGGGGGGGGGGGGGGGGGGGGGTAATTCCTGCCGCTGTGCGGAATGGGTCTATCTAAGCAACTGGGCTTATCATGGATTCCATTAAACATTGACCCACCCGTATGATAACTAAAGTCTATGAAAATTTATGATAATCAGGTCGGTTCGTTTTCTCTTCCGCCTACACTTTACTCTAAAACATCATAATGTCAACATTTTTAGGGGTCAGATGCGTGGCGCACTTACCAGTTGATATCAGCAATTTTTCCTGACTTATGCTGCTTACTGCTTTCAGGAAGGAGTCCAAAAATTCCTTCTCCGTGAACCACCCGGCCGGGCCACCAGAACCGCACCTATCTCGAAGTCATATCGACGCGCTGATACGACTTATATAGCGGTAGCGGATTTTATCCAATCTCAGGGTGCTGAGGACCTGCTACACCTGCGCCTTGACGCTGTCGCTTTCGATGAGTTACCCCGCCTCCTACCCGATTTGCCGATTGGTCAGGCTGTCTGAAGAAATATTGTCGCGGATAAAAAACGAGAAGCCCCCGTGACCGGCACGGGAGGATTCTCGTGTGGATGTTTCCGTTGGGCATTCCTGCCGCCGCTGACGGGCAACAAACCCTACTCGAACGTGGCACCGGTGTGGGCGGAGCGGACGAGGGCCGCGTAGCGCTTCAGGTAACCCTTCAGCTCCTTTTGGACCGGCTTCCAGCGGCCGAGGCGCGCCTTGAGCTCCTCATCGGAAATCAACAGACTGAGTTTTTTCCCGGGGATGTCGATCTCGATCCGGTCGCCCTCCTGCACGGCGGCGATGGGCCCTCCCTCGGCCGCCTCCGGCGAGATGTGGCCGATGGCCGCGCCCTTGCTGCCGCCCGAGAAGCGGCCGTCCGTGAGGAGCGCGACGTCCCGGTCCCGACCGATCCCGACGATGGCGGAGGTCGGCGAGAGCATCTCCCGCATACCGGGGCCGCCCTTCGGTCCCTCATAACGGATCACGATGACGTCCCCCTTTTGAATCTTGCCGTCCAGGATCGCCTGCATCGCCGGCTCCTCCGCGTCGAAGACGCGGGCGGGTCCGGTGTGCCGGAGCATCGTATCGTCGACGGCGGAGCTTTTGACGACGGCCCCCTCCGGGGCGAGGTTTCCGAACAGGACGGTGAGGCCGCCCGTTTTATGGTAGGGATTTTCCAGGGGGCGGATCACCTCGGGGTTGAAGACCTTTTTCCTCGTCAGGTT
Organism: Deltaproteobacteria bacterium; assembly: GCA_026388375.1. Lineage (GTDB taxonomy): Bacteria > Desulfobacterota > Syntrophia > Syntrophales > UBA5619 > UBA5619. Next base: position 397 of record JAPLJX010000329.1, on the reverse strand, counting down.
CTCGCCGACCGTCTTTCCGGTGACGGTCATCGCTCCGGTGCGGATCATGCCGCCGCGGGAGAGCTCCTGCATGAGCGCGGGGATGCCGCCGGCCTGGTTGAGTTCCAAGAGGTCGTGTGGGCCGCCGGGCGACATGAAGCAGAGGTGCGGGGTTTTGTCGCTGAAGGCGTTGAAGGTTTTCAGCGTCAGCGGCACCCCCGCCTCCTTGGCGATCGCCGGCAGGTGAAGCGAGGTGTTGGTCGACCCGCCGAAGGCCAGATCCACGGTGAGGGCGTTTTCAAAGGCTTCGACCGTCAGGATATCGGAGGGTTTGAGGTTCCGGGCCACCAGCTCCATGATCTGCATTCCCGCCTCCTTGGCCAGGCGGATCCGTTCCGCCCAGACGGCTGGAATCGTC
>JAPLJX010000370.1 GCA_026388375.1 Deltaproteobacteria bacterium | reverse complement strand
GGATTACCTCGGAGTGTCCGCCAAGGTCAAGCTGGTGGAACCCAAGACCCTCCAACGGTTTGAAGGGAAGGCGAGCCGGGTGCTGGACAGACGAAAGCTCTGATTTTGGAGATACCCTCAAAAAAGAATTCAGGGCATCGCAGCTTTTCCCCTCGGCGCAGCCGGAGGGGAATGTAAAGAGAGGAGGTTCGACGATGAAGGTGGAACAGATTTCCATATTTTTAGAGAATAAACCGGGGGGACTGGAGAAGGTGACCCGGCTCCTTAAAGATGCGGGCATCAACATCAGAACCCTGTCGATGGCGGACACCACCGACTTCGGCGTCCTTCGCCTGATCTTGAACGATGTGGAAAAGGCGAGCCGGGTCCTCAAGGAAAATGGTTTACGCTTCAGCCGGACGACCGTCGTGGCCGTTGAAGTCCCGGACCGTCCCGGCGGCCTCCATGAGATACTCGCAGTCCTCACGAAAAACGGAATTAATGTGGAGTATCTCTACGCCTTTGTGGAAAGAAGCGGTCAGAACGCCGTGATCATCTTCCGGTTCGACGCACCGGAGGCGGCCATCAAGGTACTCCAGAAAAACGGCCTGACCGTTCTACCGGGGTCCAGGCTTTATGCTCTATAGTGTTTGCGCAGAAGGACAGACATTGCAAATGCCTTTACTTCGCATTGACTGCTGAAAGTGTGATGTGTCTCTAGCGAATGGTCTTCATATAAATCGGAATATCGTCTCTGATTTCAATAATATTTTAACATCGATCACGCGCGACCCCTCCCTAATCGCGGTCCGGAAATATTTCGAGGATTAATGCACACCTTCTTGCTCATTTTAGTCACAGTAGTCTGGGGCTCAACCTTCGTTATCATCAAGGACACGGTTTCGTCCGTCAATCCGTTCTTCATTGTTTTCACCCGCTGCTTTTTGGCCGCACTGCCGATTTTTATCTTGCAGACGATCAAAAAACCTAAAAGCCTGTACAGCAAAGCGGTCATGATACGGGGAGGCATCCTTGGTATTTTGTTGGCCGCTACCTATATCACCCAGACCATCGGACTCCAATATACCAGTGCCGGCCACAGCGCCTTCATTACAGGATCCTCCGTGGTTCTCGTGCCCATTATACTTCTGCTGGTTTTGAGAGAGCACCTTATCCTGTCGGACATCATATCCATTTTTATCATCTTAATCGGTCTGTTTCTCCTCACTTATGATGTCAAGACTCAGATCAACATCGGCGATCTCATCACGCTCATCACAGCAGTATCCTGCGCGGTCCACATCGTGATTTCGGGCCGCTTCGTAAAGACAACTGACGCTGCCAGCATCATTACGTGGCAATTCGTAGGTGCAGGGCTGGTAAGCTTCCTGGGCTTTCTCGCTTCGGGCGCTTCAGGCGTATCCCTGACGGTCAAATCCACGAGTGCCATCATCTATCTGGGTTTCCTGGGAACCCTTTTCTGTTATTTCATCACCGTATGGGTGCAGCAATACGTTTCCTCCATGCTCGTGGTCCTTATCTTTTCACTAGAACCGGTCTTCGCCGCCATTTTCGGCTTCCTGATTCTCCGAGAGACATTGAACGGTAGCGAGTCAGTCGGAGCCTTTCTGGTCCTTGGCGGCGTGCTCCTTTATCAGCTTTGTCGCAATAAGAACCACAAGTGCCTGAGCCTGCTGTAATATGCATAATAGCAAAACCCCATCGACAAATCTGAATCCGATATAGGTCTTTGCAGTGATTTCTCAAAGGCAAGAAGCAGGCGCTTCACAGCCCCGCTTCCGCTCGCTCCGCCAATGTCGCGGCGCCTGGGCCTATCAGGGCCGCCTCGGGATGGCGCAGGCATCGGACGAGACGGCGGCAAGTGTCCTGCTTCAGACCGACGATGAATTGTAATACCTCCGGCTCTGCCGGAGGATACTTATTGTTTGTTGCAAAAAAGTCTTGAAATGCCGATGGAGTTTCTGTATTCTATATTCTATAGAATTGAAACGTGCAGGGTTTCTTCCCTGCATTAGGAAGTGGGATCCATGGCAAATCACAAGAAGAACACTGAGTTCTCCAATAACTTTATAGAAATCGACATTAAATCCTCGGGACGACAGCCCTTGAGTCATCAGGTGTATGAAAAGCTCAAAGAAGTCATTGTCAAGGGAGACTTGGCGCCTGGTACCAGATTGACCGAAACGGAAGTGGCCAAACGGATCAATGTCAGCGCTACGCCAGTAAGGGAGGCGTTTCGCCGGTTGGCGACGGAGGGTTTTATAAAGATTGAACCTTGGAAAGGTGTGAAGGTGCAGGATCTGGCTGAGAGGGAGGTAATCGAGACCTATCAATGCCGGGAGGCGCTGGAGGGCTATGCCTGTCGTCTTGCCGCGACAAACATGGATGCGGAAGGGATCAAGAGGCTGCGATCCCTGCTTGCGCGTTCTAAGAATATCAAAAGCGCCAACGAGGTAGTGGAAATCAATTTGGCGCTCCATAATGTGATCCTGGAATATGCGCGCAACGAAAAGCTGACGGGGATGTTGGGTTTGTTTCGGAACATGGTTATGCATCACCGGCATGTGACTGCTTACATGGATGAGCGGCGGAAACAGATGTGTAAGGAGCATGAGGATATCGTGAACGCTTTGGAGCAACAGGATGCGGCTCAGGCAGAAAAAGAGATGCGGCTCCATGTCCAGAACGCATATCATTACTATGTTTCTTGCCAGGATAACTGTTAGAATCATGCGCTGCAACCCGCAGAAGAGGCAATTCTCATAGAAGCGAGGATGTTACCTTGAATACGCAGCTTCTGCAAAGGTGCTCTATGTGAGCAAAAAAGAGAGGAGAGCACTGACGTGATACATATCCATGCAGCGCGAGGCGCAAGAACCATCATCGAGAAATGTGCGTTTGTGAAAGAGGGGGAGTCGGTATTCGTTGTCACTGATTTTGAGAGTTTTCCCGAAGCAGCACTGATTGCCGAAACCGCCGTCGCTGCCGGTGCCAATCTCACGATGGGCGTGATGTCGATGCGGGAACTGGACGGGCAGGAGCCTGAGAAAACGGTGGCAAGCGCTATGAAGGAGGCAGCGGTTGTGCTCATGGCGGTGCGAAAGTCCTTGGCCCATACCAACGCCTCCAAAGCGGCCTTGGCGTCGGGTGCGCGGGTGCTATCGCTGACCGCCATATCCATGGACCTCTTGGCCTCGTCAGCCTTCAAGGCCGATTTCAAGAAAGCGGCGCCGTTGTGTGAGAAGTTCGCCGAGATCTTCACGAACGGCGACTTGCTCACCATCACCTCGAAAGAGGGGACAAATTTCACGACGAGCCTCAAAGGGCGTAAGGGGAACGCCCATAAATGTCTCGTCGAAAAGGCGGGGCAATTCTCCGCGGCCCCCAATATTGAGGCGAGCTTTTCTCCGGTCGAAAATACGAGCAGCGGAGTCTTCGTGGCGGACGCCTCCATCCCCTATCTGGGAATAGGGGCGCTCTCCTCTCCGGTCACGTTCGTCATTAAGGACGGAGCCGTGGTCGAAGTACGAGGCGGGCGCGAGGCGGAGAAGATCAAAAGAATCTGGCAAGAGCAGAACGATCCCAATGTGTACAATATCGCCCAGGTTTCCGTGGGATTGAACCCGGAAGTGCCAGAGGCCATCGGGACGCTCGGGTGCAACTATGATGAAGGCGCCTTTGGAACGATGCACATTGGAATTGGTACCAGCACCAACCTCGGAGGCACCATAAAGGCATCCACGCATTTCGATGCCGTGATGCGCCATCCGACCTTGATGGTGGACGGCGAGACGCTGATTCGAGACGGCATGGTCTTGCTGAAGTATGGAACGGTTGGATAGTGCGTGAATCGCCGCGACATCGCAGGGTCCCGTGAAGAACTGGCGATTCGCGGCTTGAGCCGTTGGCAGATTCACAGCACAGGGTAGTTTCACATTCATTGATTGGAACAATGGAACTACCGAGCGAAGCCCTTGCACTGAAAGGTTATTTTGCGTGGAGTGAAGGCCAGCGGTATCAATGACCAACATTCAAATGGGAAGAGGTTAATGATGAAAGATCTTCTGATGATGCGGGGAGTGGCTACTTTGCTGGATGGCTGTGCAGCAGTGAAGCCGGGAGAATCCGTACTGATTGTCACGGATATGCTCAAGTATGAGATTGCTCGAGTTCTGGCCGCAGCCTCGATCGAAAGAGGCGCCGAAACGATTCTGATGATCATGCAACCTCGGGCTCGAGCTGGGCAGGAACCGCCGAAAGCCGTGGCCGAGGCCATGAAACGAGCGGACGTAATCTACCTGCCTGTCAGCCGATCCATCACGCACACCCATGCGGTGAAAGACGCCGCGGCTGCCGGGGCACGCCTCATCGCCATGACCGAATTCACCGAGGAGATGATGATTCACGGCGGTCTGGAGGCTGATTTCTCCAAACTCAAACCCATTTGTCTCAAGGTCGCCGGCTGTTTCCAGCAGGGGAAAAAGGCGCGCCTGACCACACCGGCCGGAACCGACCTCCTCATGGACATCGAGGGACGCCCCGGCAATGCCCTGTATTGCATCGTAGAACCGGGCCAATTTTCGCCCGTCCCTACTGTGGAAGCCAATGTTTCTCCGCTCGAGGGGACCGCTAACGGTCGGATCGTCGTGGACGCCAGCATCCCCTATCTCGGCATTGGAGTCATCGAAGAGCCCCTTGTTGTCGATGTCGAAGCGGGGTTTATCACACGGATTGAAGGGGGAAGGCAGGCGCGGATACTTCGCGAGGATTTGGAAAGCCAGGGCGATCCGAACAGTTTCAATATAGCAGAACTCGGCCTTGGCCTGAATCCCCAATGCCGCATGCTGGGAATCATGCTGGAGGATGAAGGCGTTCTGGGGACAGCGCATATCGGTATCGGGACCAACATTACGCTGGGCGGTAAAATAAAGGCCCCCTGCCATTACGATCTGCTGATGTGGAACCCGCGTGTCGAGGTTGATGGAAAAGTGATTATCGAGGGTAAGGCGTTAAAGGTGTAATGCGAGGGTAAGCAATCAGTTTCCGGTCATTCAAACACTGTTAACAAAGGAGGTAGTCAAGCCATGATGGAGAACAAGAAAAAGCGCAATACAGGTTTTTTACGATGGGTGATTGCTTTGATGGTCATCGGAACGGTGATGGCCTTTTTGGTCTCGCCGGCATCCGCTCAAAACTATCCCACAAAACCCATTGTCCTGATCGTCCCATTCTCCCCGCGCGGCGGCTCTGACATTGCCGCCAGGCTTATCGCACATTTTGTGCAACCCCACCTGGGTCAGGCGATTGTTGTGGAAAACAAGCCCGGCGCCGCCGGTCAAGTCGGCTGGAGTGCAGTAGCCAAAGCTCAGCCCGACGGTTATACCCTCGGCTATGTCAGTTCTCCCTCTATCCTCCTGATAAAGGGGCTGCGGGAAAATGTCCCCTTTCAGATGTCGGACTTTATATACATTGCCAACATCCAGCTTGATCCTGCGGTGATTGTGGTTCCTCCCGACAGCCCATTTAAAACGATGAACGATTTGGTGGAATACGCGAAAAAGAATCCCGGCAAATTAAATATCGGTGGTGATGGGCCGCAAAGCAACTACCATCTTCAGGCAGTTGTCATCGAAAAGCAACTGGGGATCAAGATGAATTTTGTGAGCTACAGCGGTTCCGGACCGGTCATTCCGGCCCTTTTGGGTAAGCAGCTCGATGCGGGCATTCCGGGCATCAGCTCAGCAGTTCCCCAGATCGAGGCAAAAGGACTGCGCGCTTTGGCCTTGATTGACACGGAAAAATTCGCATTGCTGCCCGGCATCCCATTGATCAAAGCGGCTACGGGCGTGGATGTTTCGCCAATCGGGGCCTCCATGAGGGGAATTATCGTTCCCAAAGGCGTCTCCGCGGATAAAGTTAAAGTGCTGGAGGGCGCCTTTGCAAAGCTGATGAAAGATCCCAAATTCATAGCGAAAGCAAATGAGATGGGCGTCCCGCTGAAATACATGAATGCCAAGCAGTTCTCCGAGGCCCTTTTGAGCGACGAGAAGGAACTGGCCAATTATATCAATCTTCTGAAAAAGTAGACGGCTTCGAGAACCGCCGCACCCCCCGCATGAGACGAGGGTGCGGCGGTTCAGTTTCAACGGGGGTATCCGTCGTTTCTTGATCGATAGGGGGAGTTCATGGCAGCCCGGAAAGATCTTGCATTCAGTATTTGTATGGTGGTGTTGAGCATTGTCCTTGCCGTCCAATCCTTTCGCTACCCGGCCGATTCCGCTTTTTTCCCGAGGGTATTGTCCGTATTGCTGCTGTTGCTCTCATTGCTGCTTCTCTTCCGCGCCTTCCGGCGGCCTCCCAAAGAGGACCGCACCGGCGGTATCCGCGGGAATGCTTTCAGCCTGATGAAGAACCAGCCTGTGCTCGTATTCGGGTCAACAGTGCTCTATGTCGTGATGATCCCCGTTCTGGGATTCCTCGTCAGCACGGCGCTTTTCATATTTGGGAGCATTCTGTTCCGCGATCGTCGAAAACTCATCGTTGCGGCAATTTATGGCATTTGCTTTTCCGCAGCTCTTTATTTTGTTTTTCACGCCGTCCTCGGGGTCACGCTGCCCCGCGGGTGGCTGCTGTGAAAGCAGGACTGTTTACAGGCATCTGATGGATAGGGAGGAAAAGACCGTATGCTCGAAAATATGCTGACAGGGCTGATATACACGTTTCGCTGGGACATGCTGCTCGCAGTTTTTACCGGCGTTGTGGGCGGGATCGTCGTGGGCGTTCTTCCCGGCTTGAGCACCACCATGGGGGTCGCGCTTCTAATCCCCATCACCTTCGGCATGACCCCTGCCGTCGGTCTGGCGATGCTCGGGGGGATGTACGCCGCTTCCGTCTATAGCGGATCGATCTCCGCCATCCTGTTGAACATCCCGGGAACGTCCTCGGCCTGCGCGACGATGATCGATGGCCATCCGATGGCCCTCAAAGGCGAGGCCGGCCGCGCCATAGCCCTGGCAACAATCGCCTCTTCGGTCGGCGGGAACGTAAGCAACCTGTGCCTTTTGTTTATGGCCCCTCCCCTGGCCCTCCTGGCCCTTAAATTTGGGGCATTGGAATACTTCCTTGTTGCTATGTTCGGGATCACCATCATCGCCTCCATTTCGGAAAAAGACCTGGTCAAAGGGCTGATGTCAGGAATACTCGGCCTTTTCGTGAGTATGATCGGGACCCATCAGCAGACCGGTTTGCAGAGATTTACTTTCGGCATCCCGGCGCTTTATGACGGCATAAACATTGTTGTGGTCATGATCGGCTTGTACTCGCTTCCCGAGGTCATCGATATGCTTCAAAAGCAAGGGGCAGAGAAACGCGTGAAGGTGAGGGTTCAGGGCGGATTGTTCCGCCAGATGTTTGAGTACTTTAATTACAAATACATTGTTTTTCGATCATTGGTCATCGGCGTCATAATAGGCATCGCCCCCGGCGCCGGCGGCAGCCTTGCGGGCTTCGTCGCCTATTATGACGCCAAGAGGACGTCAAAGCACCCGGAGCGTTTCGGCAAGGGAACGCCTGAGGGGGTCCTCTCCTGCGAAACAGCAAACAATGCCGAAATGGGAGGGGCTCTGATTCCAACCCTGACTCTGGGAGTCCCGGGGAGCGCGGTCTGCGCGGTGTTTCTGGGAGGCCTGATGATACACGGGTTGCGTCCCGGGCCGCAGCTGTTTACACAAAACCCTGAGGTGATCTACGGTTTTATATTCAGCATGTTCCTGTCAAATCTGTTCTTCGTTCCGCTGGGCCTGCTGACGGCTCGCTATGGTTCAAGGCTGATCGAACTGCCCGCTGTCATATTGGCGCCAACCATTGTCACCCTGGCGGTTATCGGAACATTCGCGATCAACGGCTCCATCGAGGATACGTGGCTCATGATGATCATGGGGCTGGTGGGCTATATCCTGAACCGTTGCGGCGTGCCGCGGGAAGGCTTGGTTTTGGGCTTGGTTTTGGGTTCTATGGCTGAAAGCGAGCTGGCGCGCGCCATTTTACTCGTCCACGGCGACGTGTCCCAACTGTTAATCCAGGCGGTGACGCACCCTATCGCTCTAATTTTAGTCATTCTGTGCCTTCTTTCTCTTGGGCATGCCATTAAAACGCAATATATAGCAAGAAAAGCCCCAATTTTACCCGGTCTCGAAGAATAATCGCTTCTCGGAGTTTTCGAAGAACGGAGAAAACAAACGTCAATCTGTGGGTGCGCAACGAGGCGGCACAAGATCTGAAAGCAAACTGTGGAAGATGGGTTGGTGTGGGAAGGAAAAGGAGCTTCTTTGCATATGGACATGAAATCGAAATTGAACATGAACGTGGTCAACACCCCGATGTCCGGCATAAGAAAAATCGCCGACTCGGTAGCACAGATGAAAGGCATCATCAGGTTTGATATCGGCGAACCGGATTTTGACACACCGAAACATATCAGGGAAGCCGCCATAAAAGCCATTCAGGATGGATTCAGCCATTATACGGTCGCCCCAGGCATAATGGAATTAAGAAAGGCGATAGCAGAAAAACTAAAAAATGACAACCGTATGGAATATGATCCTGAGACAGAGATCTGCGTTACAGCGGGAGGCGCGGGGGCTATTTATTGCGGGCTGCAATCCATCGTCAACCCGGGCGACGAGGTTATCATTCCCGACCCGGCCTGGCCGATTTACCTCGGAATCCTTGCGATACTTGAAGCCAAACCGGTGTTTGTGACTATAAAAGAAAAAGATAAATTCAATATGCTCCCTTCGGAAGTAGAGAAAAAGATCACACCCAAGACGAAATGCATCGTTGTCAATTCCCCAGGCAACCCTACCGGTGGCGTTATGTCCGAAGAGAATCTCCGCGGTATATCGGAAATTGCCAAAAGACATGAAATATTTGTGTTTTCGGATGAAGCTTACGAGAAGCTCATCCTCGGTGGGACGAAGCATGTAAGCATCGGCTCGCTCCCCGGCATGAGGGATCTGACCATCAACCAGTTCACTCTCTCAAAGACCTACGCGATGACCGGCTGGAGGTTAGGTTACTGCGCAGCGCAGAAGGATATCATGGCGCCGATAAGGAAGGTAAGCCTCTATTCGATCACGCATGTGAGCTCAATAGTACAGAAAGCGGCTGTTGCGGCCATAACCGGACCGCAGGACTGCGTGAAAGAGATGGTGGAGGAATTTAAGGTCAGGAGCAAGATCCTTGCCGACGGCCTCAACGCAACAGGGAAGATCTCCTGCATTGTGCCGGAAGGCGCGTTCTATGTATTCGCGAACATCTCTCAACTTAATATGAAGTCAGAGGAGTTTGTGCTGAAGATGATAAAGGAAGCGGGGGTTTCCGCAATCAACGGTTCTTCCTTCGGCGCAAGCGGCGAGGGCTATGTAAGGTTTTGCTTTGCCAACTCACGGGAGAATATTAAAAAAGCAGTAGTTAAAATACAGGATTTTGTAAAAACACTGTAAATTGTAACAGGTGTCAAAATGGGAATCTCAGGGCTCCCCTCGGAGCCGGGGGGGTTCTCATGAGAAATTTATATCTTAGGGAAAATGGCCATAGGAGATTAAGATGGTCAAAAAGAAGGTTTTGGTTTTTCACTCGCAATATGCTGATCTTTATAGGGAATTATTGGAAAATGGTGTGCCGGAAGCCGCGTTGTTCGTTTGTCGAAACCCAGAGGAAGTGGAGAAATGGAGTCCTGATGTTGAGATAGCCTTTGTCCCCAGGAATTTTCCTCAAGGCCTGTTTAAGAAAATGCCAAGGCTGAAATGGGTCCAGGTCATGGCAGCGGGGGTTGAGAATTTCATCGAGAATGCGGGGCAGTTCAAGAATATCCCTGTCTGTCGGATTGTCGGAACCTTCGGGAAGTACATGGTTGAATATGTGCTTGCATACATCCTCTACCTGAACCAGGATATAACGCGCGTTCTGAAGGCTCAGGGTGAGAAGAGATGGGACCCTTTCCTCGTGGAGTTCATTCACAAAAAGACGATAGGAATCATGGGATTGGGAACCATCGGCAGCTTTGTGGCAGAGAAGGCGAAGGGGATGGGCTTACGAGTGATCACCTGGGATATGGTTCACAGGGAGATTCCGGTTGTAGACCATCAATACAAAGCGGATCAGATGAAGGAGTTTCTGGGGGAGGCGGATTATGTCCTGCTGACACTCCCGGCAACGCCTCAGACCACGAATATGATCGATCAATCTGTTTTTAAGGCGATGAGGAAAACAGCCTACCTCATCAATATCTGCAGGGGAGCGGTCGTCGACGAGCCAGCCCTGGTGGAGGCGTTGAAAGGAAAGGAGATTGCGGGAGCCATCCTCGATGTGGTGAAAGAGGAGCCCCTGCCCCCTCAGAGTGAATTATGGGATTGTCCGAATTTAATCCTATCCCCCCATCTCTCCGGACCCAGCCTGCCCGAGGACATGGTTGAGGTTTTCAAAGAGAATTTCAGGAGATATGTCCATAAGGAACCGCTGCTTGGACAAATCCATTTTGACAGAGGGTTTTGATCTACGCCAAAGAGAAGGCGGGTGAAGGGAGCCAAGCCGCCGACCTCCGGGGAGACGGCTATGCCATCACCTGTTTCTCAATGGTTGTGATGGTTCCATCCAAGATCGAAAGGAGCTCGTCCAGTTGGTCCTTTGTGATGATGAAGGGTGGCGCAACCATAATGGCATTACCCCCTTTGCCATTGATCATCCCTCCTGATGAACCCGGATAGAGGATCAGTCGGCGAGAAAAGGCCTCGTCTACGAGCCGCTTGTTTAAGTTGACGCTTTCGTTAAAGGGTTCCTTCGTTTCTCTGTTCTTGACAAACTCGATACCCGTCATGAGGCCCTTGCCGCGGCAATCTCCAATGATGGGGTGGTTTTGTTTCAATTCCTCCAGGCGGGTCATCAGGTAAGTCCCGAGCTCATGGACATGCTGGACCAGTCCTTCTTCTTTAATAATCGTTAATACCTTGAGACAAACCGCGCCCATAAGGGGATTCCCCTGGTAGGTAAAACCATGGGAAAATTTGCCGGGGCCTTTTTTGAAGGATTGGAAGATATTTTCCTTCGCAACGACAAAGCCCGTCGGATAGTAGCCTGCCCCAACTCCCTTCGACCCCACGAGCAGATCGGGTACAGCGTCGTAGTGCTCCATTCCGAACCATCTTCCTGTCCTTCCCAGAGAAGTCATCACTTCATCGGCAATCAGAAGCACATTATACTGATCACAGATCTTCCTGATGATCTTGAAATACTGGTCGTGGGCAGGGACGGCTCCCAGCGTGGCTCCAACAATCGGCTCGGCCATAAAGGCAGAAATGTGATCCGGATTCTCTTGCAAAATCACTCGCTCAAGATCCCAGGCACACTCAAGGTTACACTGTTTCGGATTCAAACCGAAGGGGCACCGGTAACAGTAGCAGGGAACGATATGCGGAAAATTCAAAAGCAGAGGAGTATAGGGGTGGCGGTCTCCCGATCGCCCCCCACAGGATAAAGCCCCCAGGGTTGCGCCGTGGTAACTCTGCCATCGTGAAATGATTTTATGTTTTTGAACATTGCCCTGGCTGAGATGGTAGCCTCGAGCCAACTTGATGGCGGTCTCAATCGCCTCTGATCCTCCGGAAACGAAATAGACTCGATTGAGGTCTCCCGGAGCGAAATCCGAAATAAACTCAGCAGTCTCTTTGACGCCCCTGCTCGAGAACTGGGTGCCATGCACGAATTCGACCTTCTTGGCCTGTTCAAAGTAGGCCTCTGCGATTCGAACATCGCCATGTCCTAAGTTGGAGATGAGAGCGCCCGAAGTCCCATCGATGTAACGTCTTCCCAAGGTGTCGTAGAAATAGATTCCTTTCCCGTAGTCGATCTCGGGTAGCACCTTGACCTGGCTTCGATAGAATACGTGATCGGTGTTCTCCTGTTTCATGGGGCCTCCTATGTTTCAACTCATAGACTTAAAGGTGCCTTCCAGAGTATCTAAAAATTGTTCGTAATCGCTTTCTGAATGGGCAAGACTCAGATAGATCTTCCCATTGGGTACCACGAGAATTCCCCTCTCCCACATTATCTTGGCCACTTTCTGGCCCATGATTTTGTCCTGGGTCAAGGTATCCGGATAGTTAATGACCGGCTTGTCGGTAAAGAATATCTGCAGCACCGGTCCGTCTCCTGAGACCTCTACCGGAATCCCGCGGGATCGACCTATATCCCTGATCTCTTGCATAAATCGTTCTCCCCGGTCATGCAGGCGTTTCAGTATCCCTTCTTTTTCAAGTTCCTCAAGACAGACCAGCCCGGCTGCAGCAGCCAAAGGGTTTCCGTTGAGAGTCCCGCTGAAATAGGAATGTTCCGGGGTTCCATTTCTGCCTGGATTCGTGGTGTCCAGAATCTCTCTCTTTCCACAGATCGCTGCCAGGGAAAATCCTCCTGTCAGCGCTTTTCCGTAAATAGC
>JAPLJX010000220.1 GCA_026388375.1 Deltaproteobacteria bacterium | reverse complement strand
GGTCGCCCCGTGGATCCCGTCCTTCCCGATCCGCCCGCCGGTCATCACGATCAGGTCGCCCGGAAGGATCTCTTTCGTATGGGTCGGCGTCCCGGCGATCCGGGCGGGCATGATCCCTCCCGTCCCGCAGTAGACAAGGGGTTTTCCGAGATAGCGCTCATCGAAGACGAGGCAGCCGTTCACGGTCGGGATGCCGCTTTTGTTGCCGCCGTGCTCCACCCCCTCGCGGACCCCCTCGTAGATCCGCCGCGGGTGGAGGATCCGCTTCGGCAGCGGCTTTGCGTAGTCGGGCGGCGCGAAACAGAAGACGTCCGTATTGAAGATGAGTTTCCGCAGCCGAAGGGGTCGCGGTTTACGCCTACGATGCCGGTAAGCGCCCCGCCGTAGGGGTCGAGCGCCGAGGGGGAGTTGTGGGTCTCCACCTTGAAGACGAGGTTCCAGTCGTCGTTGAAGCGGATGATCCCTGCGTTGTCGGAAAAGACGGAGAGACACCAGTCGTCCGTCCCCATCTTTTTCCGGATCTCGCGGGTCGATTGCTTGATGCAGGTGTCGAAAAGGGAGTCGATCTCCCGAATAGATCCCTCTCCTTCGTCATAGGCGATCCGGGCGTTGAAGATCTTGTGCTTGCAGTGTTCGGACCATGTCTGGGCGAGGCACTCGATCTCCGCGTCGGTCATCTGCGGCCCCAGACCGGCCTCCCTTCTCCGGGCGAGAATGGTTTCGTCCTTCAGGTAGTCCCGGAGAATCCGCATCTCCTCCAGAGCGAGGGCGAGGACCCGCTCCTGGCTGATCCGGACAAGTTCCGCGTCGGGAACGTCGAGGTCGATCACCTCCGTCCGCGGACGGTCTTCTCCGATGACGCGCGGGATGTAGGGTTTAATACCGGCGTCCGGGTCCCAGGTTTTCCCGTCGATGATATCATAACGCTGGATCAGGTCGTTGGCGAGGAGTTCGGAGGCGATCCGTTCCGTATCCATCCGGGTCAGGGTGTCCAGCGCGCACCGGTCCCGGATGCCGTTGATCGCATACTGCCGGGACGTGTAAACCTGGACAGGCTTTCCGGTGAGGAGCGTGACGGCCTCGCCGGCGGTCTTGCCGACGTTGTCCGTGACACCGGGGCGAAATCCCACCTCGATGAGCCAATCGAACCCCTGGGCGAGTCCGCGGTTGATGGCGGTTTCCTGGATGATCGGGTCGGAGAGGGGGCCGAGGGCCGCCTTTTCCAGCTCTTCGGGGGCGAGGGGTCCGTCGATGGTATAGACCTCGATGGTCTTGACCCAATCCACATGGATTCGAAGATGTTCGACGATCCCCTTCCTGATCTTCTCGCCGAGGGCGTCCCTGATCCCTTTTTTAAACCCGATCTCGATCCGACTCGCCATGTCCTTACCCCGTTTTTCCGCTGCCAAGTGTTTGTCTGAAGCGATAGGTGTTCATAACAGATACCGGCGGAAAAAACAACCGGGGGAGAGCGCAAAAAGAAAGAGGCCTTTGTTTTCATTCCTTCGATCATTGTGGTATGGACAGCCAAAATCTGAAAACAGGATTCTACGGGAGACCCAAAAACGGAAATTCGCGATTCGAGACGCGAAGGCGGCTGATTTGCTTTTTATTCGGGAGGCCAATGTTGGAGTTCACAAACAAGGCGGTCCAGCGGAAAGACAGTTTTTTTCGAGGCGGCGCCCACGGATGCGTGGACGGGAATAAAACTGACGTGACGGGAGGATTGCGGGAAGGGGCCGGCCGCCGGTGGGAAACCATCGCGTTGCTCACGATCCTCGTGCTCACGCTGGCGCTGCGCCTGTGGGGCCTGGAACAGAACGGCTGGGGCGCCGAGTACTACACGGCCGCTGTACGCAGCATGGCGATCAACTGGCACAATTTCCTTTACTGCGCCTTCGATCCGACCGGGTTCATCTCCGTGGACAAGCCCCCGGTTGCACTGTGGCTTCAGGTTGCCGGCGTCAAACTGTTCGGCTTTCATCCGCTGAGCGTCCTGCTGCCCCAAGTCCTGGAAGGCGTGACCTCGGTGTGGCTTCTCTTCCATCTCGTCCGGCGCCGCTTCAATGCATTGGCGGCCCTGCCGGCGGCCCTCTTTTTCGCCATTACACCGGTGTTCGTCGCAGTCAACCGCACGAACAACACCGACAGTTGCCTCGTGCTGGGGCTTCTGCTGGCAACTTGGGCGCTCATCAAGGCGGCGGAAGAGGGCAACCGGCGTCTGCTGCTTTTATCCATGGCCCTGATGGGCCTCGCGTTCAATATCAAGATGCTGGCGGCATTTATCGTGCTGCCGACCTTCTTTCTGATTTACTTTGTTGGAGCACCCCAAAGGTTGCAGCGCCGGATCGTCGATTTGACGATGGCGGCCGTCGTCCTGGCCGCAACCTCTCTGCCCTGGGTGCTCACGGTCGAACTGACGCCGGCGGAACGCCGACCGTTCATTGGCGGCAGCAGTCGGAACTCGATGCTGGAACTCCTGGTCGGCTATAACGGCATCGGACGCTTTGTTTCGCGGGTGAAGCGGTCTGAGACCGCCGGGAGCGAACTGGGAACTGCGCAGGCTGTGAGTCCGGGAGTGCAACGGGCCGCCGGCGCAAGTGCCGCGGCGGAACCCAGACCCCGAAGCGTATTGTCACGACTCTTCGTGCAAACCCCGACGGGGCCGTTGCGGCTGATAGACGGTCAACTGGCTGCGCAGGCGGGGTGGCTGTTACCGCTGGCAGTCATGGCGCTGATGATCGGCGCGTTTCAAAACCGATTCCGCAGGCCGCTTGCGATGACGCACCTGAACCTGCTGTTTTGGTTCTGCTGGATCTTCACCTATGCCGTCGTTTACAGCTATGCGGGCGGCATCATGCATTATTATTACCTCGTGACCCTGGCGCCGGCACTGGCGGCATTGGCCGGCATCGGCCTCACGGGCTTGTGGGGCTATTACCGCCAAAAAGGTTTACGCGCCCTCCTTCTGCCTGTGACGCTGCTGCTGACCGCAGCATGGCAGCTCTATATCCAGGCGAGCGCCCTCGGCTGGACACTCGACACGCTGAGAGAACGGTCAGGCGATTGGCAGGGCTGGCTCCTGATCGTGCTTGTTGCCGGAACCCTCATCGCGGCCTCCGGGTTGTTTTTGATCCTCCGTCGACTGGCGTCAAACCGGGCCGCCGATACACCGGCCGCGGTTCTGCTTGCAGTGGGTCTCATCGCGCTGCTCGCCGTCCCTGCGGCATGGACATTGAGCAGTGTTCTCCTGCCGGGTCAGGGGATCCTTCCGTCCGCGGATCTGTACCGTCTGGATTCCATTTCCCGTAATGCCGACGCGCGTCTCCTCGGCCTGTTCGGCCGGACCGTCAATACCTCGAAACTGGTTGGTTTCCTGAAGGCCAACCGCATGGGCGAACGCTATCTGCTGGCGACCTCGACCGCCCAGCTTGCCGCCCCAATCATCATCAGCACCGGTGAGGCGGTGATAGCGAGGGGCGGATTTCACGGCCTCGATCCCGCGGTGTCTCCGGAGAAGCTCGCGCGAATGGTCGAGGCGAAGCAGATCCGCTTTATGATGCTCGGCGATGTGGCGCTCGTCAGCCGAAGGATGGGCGCCGACGCGGCCGGAAAGCCGGTCGCCGATTGGATCCGGGCGAACGGCAGGCTCGTTGACCCGACCCTGTGGCGCTCGCTCCGCAGCCGGAGCCGCATCGAACTCTATGACCTCCGGCCCGACGTCGCCCTCGTGCCGGCTTCTCCCGGATGACCCGACAGGCCGCTGAAAAACCAAATTCTCATCCCTTATCCGGGGACCGAATTCTACAAGAATTTTGAAAAGGAAGGCCGAATCATCTGTGCCGACTATACGAAATACACCGGTTTGTTAAATACCATTAGAAAGCGGAAGAAAAACTGGATGTGATTAAAACTACGTTCATACTGCTTGGATTTCTACCGTTCTTATTCCTATATGAGGTTTTTCTTGTCTTTTGCGATTTGCAACATCAATGATGATTTTAACCATTGTTCCATCTTCGATATCTTTAGCAGTGGATTCTGCCTGAATTTGAGGACAAAGTGTGTGTAAAACTGGATGGGGTAAGGATTCGATATTTGTATCGATTTTATTTTCGAGCCACCATATTTTTAGTCTAGGATGGTCTTTTTTATTAATAAATATAACGGGTTTAGTATATTTTGTGCTCCGATAGGTAGTACGATACACAACACCTTCAAGTGTTATTTCTGGCATGATTTTCACGCCTCCTTTTTTGATGTGTCTTTTATGGAGATTATACATTTCCCAACCTTCACTACCATTACTGCCTGAGGACCTGATGCAGCTTGCGAGGCGTAAACGTAAATTGCCATCCTCTGTGCTCTCCAATATTGATAATTATTCCCCTGATTCATCTCCCGAGAAATGTGAGTCCGGATAATTCGTTGAACGTTTGGAGATAATTATATTTTTTGTTTATAATATTCGATTAATTTCATATAATTATTTCTGAGTTGTTCAATCTCGAAAAAGCTTATTGTATGGCCGATGGGAATATCCACAAGTTGACTCCAAGGAATAGCATTAAATCGTATGCCATTTCTATCTCGATAAATGCATGAATTGTTTAAACAAGCAAACGTTAGAACTCGATAATATTTGTCTGATCGTATGACAACTTCTGATATTTTCTTTAAATTAACTCTATATTCAGTCTCATTCATAAAAAAATGCATTTCTCCATTCGGATCTATCTCAGAATAGAATTTTATCTCTTTCTCACATAAGGTTGCTTTTCCGCAGTATAAACTATACTTAAAACTCCCATACTGATTTGCTTTTAGGACAATTGACTCAATAAGTTGGTCTCTATATGGATCTACTGTTTCTTTTTTTGGTAATAAATTTGACATTTCCGTTTTTGAAGGTGGGGTATTCATAATATCTAATATGAATACCAAAATAAATAATCCCACACACAAACCTATCAGGATTTTAATTACTGGTCCTTGCCACGTCTTCATGTAGATGTCTTCACGCCCCTTATAAGGAGAATGTTTTATTTCATCAGAAAGTCGATCATTACCATCCGGTATTTCGATTCCATTAGGTTTTATTTCTTTTTTTGCTTTAATAGCTTCTCGTTCGCGTAACTCCCTGAGCCACTTCTCTGCTGATGTTTCCATGGTTTGCATGTTTCTAATAGGGCGCCGCTTACCATACATTTTATCAAACAACTTTGCGCGACGAATACTTATCAGTCTAACCCTCATTTCTCATCCTCTCGAGAAATGTTCGGTGCACCGAACTAACTTAACCGCATACAACAACTAGTAAATCTACGTTTTTTTATAATACATTGCTTTCGATGGATGGAAGTATAGGGGGGGTGTTTTTGCTTGTCAATGGATATTATGAGATATTATGGGCACACCTTACTTAATTCCTCGCCACAGCCGTTCTTCTTGTACTTCGCGTTCATTCGTTGCATTGAACCATGTCCACGCAATAAACCCGTCTTTAAATTGGAAAGGAACTCGAAAGGAGAGAAACAGAAAACACCGGCGCCGTTAGTTCATGAATCGATACGCAAATGCCGCGCCGATCTTCTCCCTGTTCGCGTTCGTGCACAAGAGGGAAGTCCGAGTTTTATTGTTTGTCCCGGAGATTCAATGTCCGGATTTCTCCCTTTATCTCTTGACATCCCGGGCGTTTTCATCCATTTTATGCCCGTCGGTCGGGTATTTCATCCGACGGATTTGTGAAAGGAGAGAAAACGTGAGAGCCTATACCGCCGTCATTGAAAAGTGCCCTGACACAGGGATTTTTGTCGGATATATTCCGGGATTGCGCGGCGCCCATTCTCAGGGGGAAACTCTGGACGAGTTGAATAGCAACCTCAAAGAGGTTGTTGAATTGATCCTGGAGGATGGCGAGCCGGAGTTGGAGACGGAATTTATCGGAACCCAAAGCGTTGTGGTGGCGTGAAGATGGGGTTTCGTGCCGTATTGAAACCATCCGAAGTCATGACCATCCTCGAACGTCTCGGTTTTATAGAGGCGCGCCAAAAGGGGAGTCATAAGCAGTTCCGCCATCCGGACGGAAGGGGAACCACCGTTCCCTGCCATCCGGGTAGAGACATCTCTCCCATTCTCCTTCGGCAGATCGCCCGCGACATCGGTTTGACCATCGAAGAACTCCTCAAGCATCGCTGATCTCCCCTGTCCAAGCCCCTCTCCGGCTGTTATACCTCTTGCGAAAACGAAGGTGAGCATCGCATATGAGGGAAGATGTTGGTGTCAACGTCTTTATCGTGCCCCTCGCTGTGGAGTTGAATTTGCCGGCCGGATGTGTTAGTTATCGCGACCTCGCCGGAACGAACCGGCCCTCGCTTGCAGGGAAAAATGCGCGCCGGTGAACGCAACGGCCGGAAGAGATAAAAGGAGACGCCATGAACCGAAGCTTCATGCCCGCATTCAAGACCCAGGAGGAACTGGCCGCCATTCAGTTGGCCGGCCTGCAATGGACCGTCCGCCACGCTTTCGAGGGATCTCCCTTCTACCGGCAGCGGCTGACGGAGGCCGGTGTTACGCCGGATCAAATCCAAAGCCTTGACGATCTCAAGCGGCTTCCCTTCGTCACCGCCCAGGACCTCCGGGAAAACTACCCATGGCCGCTCCTCTCCGTGCCGATGACGCGGATCGTCCGTCTCCACGCCTCCACCGGAACGACGGGAAAACGAAAGGTCCTCGTCTATACGGCCAAGGATATCGATGACTGGGCGGAGATGTTCGCCCGCTGCTACGAGACGGCGGAACTTTCCCGTGAAGACCGTGTTCAGATCTGCGTCGGCTACGGCGTCTGGACGGCGGGCGTCGGGTTTCAGCTCGGCTGCGAGCGGTTCGGGGCGCTGGCGATCCCGGCCGGTCCCGGAAACATCGACCTGCAGATCCAGTTCCTTATCGATTTCCAGACGACCGTGCTGTGCTGCACCGCCTCGATGGCCCTGCTTCTGGCCGAGGAGATCGACAGACGCGGCATCCGTGATCGGATCCACGTGAAGAAGGTGATCTTCGGCGCCGAGCGGTCGAGCGACGCGATGCGATTAAAGGTGAAGACCCTGACCGGGGTCGACCACATCTTCGACATTCCCGGCCTGACGGAGGTCTACGGCCCCGGTACCGGCCTTGACTGCACCTGCCATACGGGCATCCACTACTGGGCGGACTACTACATCCTGGAGATCCTCAACCCGGATACCCTGCAACCGGTCGCCGACGGAGAGGTGGGCGAGATGGTCTACACGACGCTCCGGAAGGAGGGCGCCCCGCTCATCCGCTACCGTTCCCGCGACCTGACGCGGGCAATCCCCGGCCAGTGCCCCTGCGGCTCGCCGCTTCCCCGCCACGACCGGATCGTCGGTCGCTCCGACGACATGTTCATTGTCCGCGGGGTGAACATCTATCCCAGCCACGTTGACGAGATCCTCTCCCGTGAGAAGGGGGTCGGGAGCGAATTCCAGATCCACCTCGACCACTACGAGGACGGTAAGGACTACATGGTACTCAAGGTGGAGCGGGAGGAGGGGGGAAGGCCGGAGGCCGACGCCGCTCTCGCCGCAAAGATCGAGCGTGCGCTCCGGAAGGAGACGCTCGTCAGCGGAAAGGTGGAGATCGTGGATTACCAGAGCCTCCCCCGGACGGAACGCAAGGCGAAGCGCGTCTTCGACCACAGAACGTAGGATTCGGGCGGATCCCTAAAAAATGCTTGCATTCTTTTTCGGGATTGTGTACGAACCTCCACGGAAGGTGTTTTTTATGGGCAACATAAACCGTACATCGAACCTCTGGTGGTGGCGCAGCTCACATAAAGGGAGCGGGGTGCGGGTCTAAGGCGGATCGGGGTTTCACGAAAAAATCAAGGCCATGGGCGCATAACCCATGGCCTTTTTGTATTTGAAATTCCGTCACGGGAACAGAATACCTTAAAAAACGAATCAATGGCAGGGGAATGATCAATCATTCGGAACAGAGGATCCTGATGGGAAACGAGGCGATCGGCCGCGGCCTCGTTGAGGAAGGGTGCACGCTGGCGGCCGCCTATCCGGGGACGCCGGCCTCGGAGATCCTCTCTTCGGTCGTC
The DNA here is from genome assembly GCA_026388375.1 of Deltaproteobacteria bacterium. GTDB lineage: Bacteria > Desulfobacterota > Syntrophia > Syntrophales > UBA5619 > UBA5619. Next base: position 6,340 of record JAPLJX010000220.1, on the reverse strand, counting down.
GCCTTCGCGAAGGAGACGGGTGCTGCGCTCCACACGGAGTGGTCGGTCAACGAGAAGGTCGCCTGCGAAACGGCGCTCGCCAACTCCATGGCGGGGCGGCGTTCGGCGGTGGCCATGAAGCAGGTGGGGCTGAACGTCGCGGCCGACCCCTTCACCCGCGCGACCTACCTGGGCGTCAAGGGAGGATTCATCCTGATCGCCGCCGACGATCCGGGCCCCCACAGCTCCCAGACGGAGCAGGACAGCCGCCTCTTCGCCCACTTTGCCAAGGCGCCGGTCTTCGACCCCTCCTCGCCCCGGGAGGCGTGGGAGATGGTGGCCGAGGCCTTCGCGCTTTCGGAGAAATACGAGATCCCCGTCATGCTGCGGCCGACGACCCGCGTCTGCCACGCCCGCCAGAACGTTTTCTGCCGCCCCCCCGTGCCCCGGGAGCAGAAGGCCTGTTTTGAAAAGAACCCCGGCCGGTGGGTGGCCACGCCGCAGTTCCTCACCGAACTCCACCGTCTTCTGAACGGGAAGCTCGACCGGATCGCTCAGGAACCGGCCTTCAATCCCGTCCTCGCGCCCGGCGGCGTCTTGCCTTCGCCCACACCTCCGAGATCCTTGATACGCTGGGGCCGGAGGGGAGGATCGACTTCTACCATGTCCGCCTCGCCTACCCGCTCCACCAGCCGTTCATCGAGGAGATCCGGAAACACTACAAGAAGGTCCTTGTCCTGGAGGAGACGGACGCCGTGATCGAGATGCAGCTCGGCCCGAGCGGTGTCAACGGCCGGGGTTCCGGCGATGTTCCCCGGCAGGGGGAGCTGACGCCCGACGTCATCGAGGAGATCCTCCGGAAATTCCTCGGCCTTCCCGCGGCCCCGGCCGTTGTGGCTGCAAAGAAGGGGATCCGCCCGTCGCTCTGCGCGGGGTGCGGCCACCGGGCGGCCTTCTATGCGATTCGCGCCACCTTTCCCGCAGGCATTCTCCCCAGCGACATCGGCTGCTACACGCTGGGGATGAACTTCGGCGCCGTGGACACCTGCCACTGCATGGGCGCCTGCATCGGACAGGGGGCGGGCTTCTACCACGCCTATGCCGCCGGGGGGGCCGATTTCGCGACGATCGTCGTCACAATCGGGGATTCCACGTTCTTCCGTGCGGGGCTCCCGGGCCTGATCAACGCCGTCTTCCAGGGGGCGCGTTTCATCCTGGTCATCCTCGACAACGCGACAACCGCCATGACCGGCCACCAGCCGACCCCCCAGATCGGCGTCCGGGCGGACGGAAGCGAGGGACGGAAGGTCTTCATCCCCGACCTCGTCCGGGCCTGCGGCGTCCGTCACCTCCGGGAAATCGACCCCTACGATGTTGAGGCCTTCACCGCGGCGCTCAAGGAGGCGGATTCCTTCATCCGGTCGCCCGAGGGCGACATCGCCGTCCTCATCGCCGGCCACCCCTGCATCGTGAACCGGGCGGCGCGCCAGGCGCAGGCCGTATTCGCGATGAGCATCACGGACGACTGCGTCGGCTGCCGGGTCTGCATCGACGCGTTCGAATGCCCCGCCATCCTCTTTGACGAGGAGCAAGACCGGGCCCAAATCGATCAAAACCGCTGCATCGGTTGCGGGGTCTGCGTGCACGTCTGCCCCACGGACGCCATCCGGGCGGAAGGGAGCAAGGCATGAAACAGCAGATCGTTGTGAGCGGCATCGGCGGCCAGGGGGTCCTCTTCGTGACGCGCATCCTCGCGGAGGCGGCCATCGAAATGGGGATGGAGGTCCTGACCTCGGAGACGCACGGGATGGCGATGCGCGGCGGGACGGTGATCTCCCACGTCAAGGTCGGCCCCTTCATGAGCCCGCTCATCCGGATGGGGCAGGCCGACGTCGGCCTCTTCCTCCACGCCGGAAACCTGGATGTCCACCGGGGGTTCCTGAAATCAGGGGGGGTGGTCTACATGAACGCGGCAGAGGGCGGGGATGCAATGGTGATCGACGCGACACGCATCGCCCGGGAACACGGGTCACTCGTCATCGCAAACCTGGTGCTGCTGGGGTTCGCCGTCCGTCAGGGAAGGCTTTTCTGCGACGCGGCAACCATCGAGGCGGTCCTGAAGCGGATCTCGCCGGGAAAGCAGCTCGCCCTGAACCTGGAGGGCTTCCGTCTGGGTTGATAAAAGAACAAAAGAGCTGACCCCAGCATGAGAGGCGAAACCATAGGGCGTTGCCCTATTCATAAAAAGGAGGAGAAAGATGAAAATAGATGCTTTGTTCAAGACAGTCCTGACGGTTCTGTGTCTGGCCATTGCGGCCGCGCTGGCGCCGGCGCCCGTGAAGGCCGCGCAGGTGACGCTTACCTACGCGAACTTCCCGCCGGCCTCAACCTTTCCCTGCGTCCAGATGGAGCGGTGGGTCAAGGAGATCGAGAAACGGACGAACGGCCAGGTGAAGATCAACACCTTCCCCGGCGGGACGCTGCTTCCGGCCAAGAACATCTTCGACGGCGTCATCGCCGGGACGGCCGACATCGGGAACTTCGCGATGAGTTACCAGCCGGGTCGCTTCCCCGTCTCGGAGGCGGTGGATCTGCCGTTAGGTTTTCCGAACGCACGCGTGGCGAGCCTTGTCCTGACCGACCTGATCGAGAAGTACAAACCGAAGGAGTTCGAGAAGGTGAAAATCCTGACCCTGTTCACATGCCCGCCCGCGGACTTTATGACGAGCAAACCCGTCCGGACGCTCAAGGATCTGAAGGGTATGGAGCTGCGCGTCTCGGGGACCGGCGCCGATGTGGTCAAGAATCTCGGCGGCATTCCGATCGCCATGCCCCAATCCGAGACGCCGGAGGCGATCCAGAAGGGGATCGTTACGGGTGTCGTCTCGTCGCTCGAGGTCCTCAAGGACATGAACTACGCCGCCTACTGCCCCTTCGCCACGGACACGAACCTCTTCGTCGTCTCCTTCGCCGTCGTCATGAACCGGGAGAAGTGGAACGCGCTTCCCGCCGACGTGAAGAAGGCGATGGACGATCTGCGCGTCGAGCAGGCGGAGTGGACCGGCAAATACGTGGACAACCATGTCACCGAGGCCCTGACCTGGTCAAAAGAGAAATACAGCCACGAGGTGATCCAGCTCCCCGCCGCCGACAAGGCGGAGATCCGGAAGCTCGTGAAGCCGATGATCGACGACTACGTGAAAAAGGTGAGCGCACAGGGACTTCCCGGCGCCGAGATCGTCGCGGAAATCGAAAGGCTGAAGAAAAAGTACGACAAGAAGGGGAAATGATGACGACGCTGGATAAGATCGACAACCTGCTGGGCCGGATCCTGCTGGTCTTGAGCGGTGCGGCCGTTCTTGCGCTCATGCTTTTGGCCACGGGCAACGTGGTCCTCAGGATCTTCCACGTCCCTTTCGGGGGGACCTACGAGATCGTCTCCTTCCTGGGGGCGATCGGGGTCGCGTTCGCGCTCGCCTCCACGCAGCGGGGGAAAGGGCATATCGTCGTGGACATCCTCTCTTCCCGCTACCCCCTGCCGGTGAAGCGTTTCGTCGATGCGCTCTCCTCCGGGATCAGCGCGCTCTTTTTCGGGATCGTCGCCTGGCAGGTTTTTGTCTGGGGGGCGCGGATCATGGCCGCGGGCGAGGTGTCGGAGACGCTTAAGGTCATTTACCATCCCTTCGTTTTCGGCGTGGCGGCGGGTTTCGGCCTTCTCACGCTGACCTGCCTTCTGGACATCCCGAGGGCGTTCCGGAAGGATGGGGAGGTGGCGCCATGAGTGGACCGCTTCTGGGCGTCGCCGGGATCGCCGTCATGTTCGCCGCCCTCTTTCTGTTGCGGATCCCGGCGGGCTTTACGATGGCGATCGTCGGTTTCTTTGGCCTCGCCTATGCGACGTCATTGACGGCCGCCCTGGGGATGATCGGCGGGGAGATGTGGAACATCTTCTCCGGCTATGGCCTCACGGTGATCCCGATGTTCATCCTCGTCGGGGAGTTCGTCCACTATGCGGGCTACAACGACAGTCTCTACCACGCGACGAACCGGTGGTTCGGCCATTACCGGGGGGGACTCGCCATCACGACGATTATGGCCTGTGCGGCCTTTTCCGCGATCAGCGGCTCGAACACGGCGACCGCGGCGACGATGAGCACCGTCGCCATCCCGGCGATGAAGAAATATCATTATCACCCGATCCTGAACGCCGGTTCCGTTGCCGCCGGGTCGACGCTCGGCGTCCTCATCCCGCCCAGCATTGTGCTGGTCGTCTACGGGATCTACACGGGGCAGTCGATCGGGAAGCTCTTCTTCGGGAACGTCATTCCCAGCGCCATCGCGACCGTGCTCATCGCGGCGACGGTCTGGGCGATCTGCCGGCGCCACCCCGACTGGGGACCGGCGGCGGAGAGGAGCACCTGGAAGGAGCGTTTCCAGGCCCTCCCCGAGGCGCTCGACATCATCGTCCTGTTTGTGATCATCATGTACGCCCTCTTCACCGGCGTCGTGACGGCGACGGAGGCGGCGGCGGTGAGCTGCACACTGGGGCTTGCCATCTGCCTTGCCCGGCGGAAACTCTCCTGGAAGGGATTCCTCGCCGCCGTCGGGGATACGGTCCGGATCTCGTGCATGGTCTTCATGATCATCGCAGGGGCGGTGGTCTTCGGGCGGTTCCTGGCCATCACGCGCCTTCCCTTCGAGGCGGCCGGATGGATCGGTTCGCTTGCCATGCCCAAGGGGCTCCTCCTGGCCCTGATCCTCCTTTGCTACATCGTCGGCGGCTGCATCATGGACGCGCTGGCGTTCCTGCTCATCTCGCTGCCGATCTTCTATCCGCTCGTCGTCGGACTGGGCTACGACCCGATCTGGTTCGGGCAGATCATCACGATCGTCACGACCATGGGCGCGATCATGCCTCCCATCGGGATCTGCTGCTATGTCGTCGCGGCGATGGCCAAGGACATCCCGCTCTCCACCGTTTTCCGGGGGGCTCTGTATTACATCCCGGCCTACATCGTGACGCTCATCATCCTCGCCCTGTTTCCCTATGGGACGGTGCTGATCCTTTCCAACCTCGTCCGCTGACGAGGGATATTCGTGCAAAAAGCCCGGATGCTGCGTTGTGCTTCGTCTCTCGTCATTGCGGCGTATGCCGAAGTACGCTTCATTCCTCGGGACTCGTGCGCCTTGCCCGCGGATTTTTTACGATGCCATCCCGTTAAAGCTGGAAAATTTGGAAGGACGATCAACCGGATACACCTGCTTTTTCGACTCGTAAACCCGTCACGTAATGCCAAAGGAGGTTATCCCGTTGCAAAGATAGCCGATCTGCGTACAGATAGGAATGTGCATGATATCCAGCCAAGGCCAACCAATCCAATTCAACCAGCTTATGCGCCAGCTCCTTATGGGTGGCAAGATATTCGCGAAGTCTGACAAAAGCCCGGACGACATAAACGCTGACGTCGATGGCTTTGGGTGTGTTGAGGACGCCGGCCGCCCCAACGTGGGGTTGATATCGTAAATTGCGACTTCAAGATTTCAAGTTCTTTAAAGGACAGTTGAAACATAAAATCTTCCTGAAATCGGCAGGTGTTTCGTTTTACCTGTTCATTGAGCCAGATCCGTCAGATGCAGACTGGTTTTCATTGGGCTAAACCAACCCCAGCAGCCGGGGAAGGAACAGCGATATCTCCGGGAACAAGGCAACAATCAAGAGAACGACCACCGATGACCCGATGAAGGGCCATATTTCAGAAACAATCGCTTCAACCGAGATTTTACCCGTTGCAGAAGCGGCGAACAGGCAGACTCCGAGAGGCGGGGTGAGCAGGCCGATATTGGCCGTCACGGTCATGACAATCCCGAAATGAACCGGGTGGTAACCGATGAGCTGCATTGCGGCGGCGAGAGTGGGCGCCAGAAGGACGATGGTGGCGTTGGTCTCGAGCCATGTCCCGACGAAAAGCAAAAAGCACAGCACGATCAAGAGAATCCCGGTCGGGTTTTGCGTGATGCCGAAGATCAGCTTCAGCAGCGCCGTATGGGCCTGGCACCGGCTCAGAACCCAGCCGAGGATCGAGGCGGATCCCATGATCACTAAAAGCGAAGCGTACTGATAGGTTGCGCCCTTGAAGATATAGAGGAATTTCTGGACGGTGAGCATTTTATAGACGAACACGCCGAGAATCATGGCGTACAGGGCGGCAATCGCCGCCGCTTCCGTCGGGGTGGTGATCCCGAAGAGAATGCCCCCCAGGATGATCAGGGGCATGATCAAGGCAAGGAAGGCTGCGCGAAAGGAAAGAAGGAATTTTTTCGGCGTGAATTCAATATGCTGCTGGGGGAAATTGCGCCGTTT
>JAPLJX010000481.1:8900-20463 GCA_026388375.1 Deltaproteobacteria bacterium | reverse complement strand
ACGCGTTTAAAACCTTTTGCAAGTGTATCAATAGGAACGGTTGTATATTTTCCTTCATGCAACGCAACCATCTTTCCAAATTCGTGTTTGATGATGAGATCAGTAGCCAGATTAGCATAACTCATTGCGACCATGCGGTCAAGCGCGTCAGGTTCACCGCTGCGCATGAGATACGCAAGCTGCTGATAAATAATTTGCATTCCTGTCAAGTTCTGCAGCGCCTCACTCGTGATTGCTCCAATACCGCCAAGTTTTTTGTGCCCATAGGCGTCCTCTTGCCCATACTCGACAATCTTTCCGGCAATCATTTGCGCCCCTTCGGAAATCGTCATAATCGCATAGTTGCTGGGATTGTTGCGCTTGTCCTCCATGAGAAGACTTGCCAGTTTCTCTGGATCGAAATGCACTTCAGAAATAATTGCGCGGTCAACGTTGGCAAGATACGCAGAGATGAGAGATGTTTCGCCGGAGTTGCGCCCAAAGAGTTCAACAACGGCAATGCGCTCATGTGAACCTGTCGGCGTTCGCAGAGCGGTAATAAAATCCACGCTACGCGTTACTGCTGTTGAAAAGCCAATGCAGTAATCTGTTCCATAGACATCGTTGTCCATTGTTTTAGGAATAGCAACAACAGGAATGCCTTCCTGATGAAGACGCACGGCATAACTTTGCGTATCATCACCGCCGATCGTTACAAGCGCATCAATGCCAAGATGCTCGATGACTTTGATCACATGCGGTGTGAAATCTGCCGGCGGGTCATTCTCCATCGGTGGGTGATTCGGGTCTTGAAGAAATTTTGGCATTTCACTCCAGCGAACCCGGCCTGGATTCATGCGTGAGGTGTGAATAAATGTGCCACCTGTTCTACCAATCGTCCGCGTATTGGCTTTGTTTAAGGGTATCACACAGTGGTCATTATCCGCCGCATCAAGATTATAGTGAAGCAGTCCTGCCCAACCGCGACGGATTCCAAGGACTTCGTGTCCGGCATCAGCCGTACGATATACGAGTGCCTTAATACAAGGATTTAGACCAGGGACATCGCCCCCTCCGGTTAGAACGCCGATTCTCATTGTTTGTTATAACTCCATAGGTATAGAGGGGAAATTCAATTCAAATTGCGGACGGCCACCCCGGTCAGTGGAAAAGCAATATAGCACTTTCAGGAAGAAAGATATTTTAGACACATACGCTTAAACCGGATGAACCTCATTTTTTCCCTCCGGGCGGGCCCGCGTTTTTCTGCGCGGCCGGGAGTCTAGCCGGAGGGGGCGCCGCCATGGAGGCCAATTGCCGCTCGATATCGGCGCGGTTGGGATAATTTGGATTGGCCGCCAGCAGCTTTTGCCATGCCTTCTTTGCTTCCGCAATATTGTTCTTGCCCTGCAGGTAAACCAGCCCCAGGTTGTAGAGGGTCTGTGCGTGACCCGGATCCACCTGAAGAGACTTCTGGAACTCGGCTATGGCCTCGTCGGGCCGGTTGAGATTCCAATAGCTGGTACCGCGATCCGTGCGCACATTGGGATTCCGGGGATCGATGTCCAGCGCCTTGCCGTACCACTCAACCGCCTGCGGGTACTGTCCCTGATCGTAATAAAGATTGCCGAGTTGGATGAGCGCGTCGAGATTTTTCGGGTTGGCCATCAGCAACGATCTTAGGCTGGCCTCGTTTTGGGCGGCGACGGCGGGATTCTGCATCGGCGGCTGACCCTGGGATGGGGGGGACGTTTGCGCCTGGAACGGCATCGATGCGACGGGGGCGCTTACCCCCGCGGATTGTTTGCCGATGAGATAGCCGATTCCCAGCCCAATGCAGAGGCAGACGAAGCCGGTCAGAAATAGACGGGCCGCCGTTTCATTCGTCGCGGGGCTCGGCTCCCGTTTCGTTTGCATCTGCTGTTTGCGTTGCGTTGCCATATCTTTACCAAACCTCCTTCATCCATCTTTACCCGGAACCCTTGTCGGGCCTGCAGCGGATCGAAATCCGCTCCTCCGGACTCCACGCGATGCTTCGGTTACGGGCATGCGGCAATGAAGTCCACCAAATGTTTTTCGGTGAGTCCCACTCCCGGGATGCCATCCAGACGTTTTGAAACCGCTCCGTTTTCAAAGAAAAGCACGGTTGGAAACACCTCCACCTCATATCGCCCTCCCATGCTTTCCTGATCATCGCGGACAAGCAGAAAATTCCGCCCCTCCCCTTTGGAGTGCTTCTCGAATATGGGCAAAAACTTTGTACAAAAAGGGCACCAGGAAGCATACCAGAGGGCGATCACCCGGCCCTTGGTCGTCACTGTTTTCTCAAGCTCCTGTTGATGATCGACCAGATCGCATTTATCCTTCGTATTCATCGGATCTCCTCCCTTCTGAGTTAAAAATAATCATACACCCGATTTCACGAAATTACAAATTTGTGGTAAGATCCCTCCGCCGGACTTCTGCGGGGGGAACAAACGATGACGCCGTAGAGAATCCTCTTTTGGGAATTCACCGAATCTTCACAAAGCCGTCATCAAACTGCAACAATCCTCCGTTATCGTGTGCCGCAAAAATACAGGAGGAAACAAAATGAGAAAATTTTTTCAGCAGTTGATCTTGGGCGGGTTTTGTCTGGCGATTGGAGCGGGCACGACCTTTGCGGAAAACATTGTCATCAAGGGATCGACGACGGTTCTGCCGATCGCCCAGGTGACCCTGGAGGCCTACATGAAGGCGAATCCGGGCGCGAAGATCTCCCTTTCCGGCGGCGGATCAGGCGAGGGGATCAAGGCGCTAATCGACGGGTCGACGGACATCGCGAACTCATCGCGGGAGATCAAAAGTGCAGAGGTGGCGCTGGCGAAGTCGAAGGGTGTCGAGCCGAAGGAGATCGCGGTGGCGATCGACGCGATCGTGCCGATCGTAAACCCGAAGAACCGGGTGAAGGACCTGACGATCGATCAGTTGAGCCAGATCTACCAAGGGAAGATCAAGAACTGGAAGGAGGTGGGCGGGGACGACCTGCAGATTGTTGTCATCTCCCGGGACAGCAGTTCAGGCACGTTCGAGGCTTGGGGCGAGATGGTTCTGAACAAGGCGAAGGTGACGCCGAAGGCGCAGATGCAGGCCTCCAACGGGTCGATTGTGCAGGCGATTTCGAAGAACAAGTATGCTATCGGCTACATCGGGTTCGGGTACATCAACAAGGCGGTGAAACCCCTGACGGTGAACGGGGTTGCGGCATCGGCGAAGACGGCCCTTTCGAAGGAGTTTCCGGTTTCCCGGTTTCTGTATATGTACACGAACGGGGAGCCGAAGGGCGAGACGGCGAAATTCATCAAGTTTATTCTGAGTTCCGAAGGTCAGAAGCTGGTTGCGAAGGAAGGATTCGTTCCACTGCCGGCCGATAAAAAAGGAAAGAAATAATCTCCTGACCCTATGAAAAACCGGAAACACAGCCTTACGAAACACGCCAAAGAGATCGCCATCCGGAATCTGTTCGGCTTTTTTGCGTTCCTGTCGGTGCTGCTGTTGGGGCTGATCCTGGTCTTTCTCTTCCGGGAAGGCCTTCCGCTGTTCAAACAGATCTCGGTAGTCGATTTCCTGTTCGGGACGGCCTGGTATCCCACCTACGACCCGCCGGAATACGGGATCTGGCCGCTGATCGTCGGTTCGCTGGCCATCACGTTTTTCGCCTGTCTCATCGCCGTTCCGCTGGGGCTTCTCTCCGCTGTCTACATCGCGGAGATCGCGCCGGCCGGCATCAAGGAGATCCTGAAGTCCATCATCGAGCTGCTGGCCGGGCTGCCCTCGGTCGTCCTTGGTTTCTTCGGCATGGTCATTGTAGGACCCTGGCTGCAGGAGACCTTCGATCTGCCGACGGGGCTCAACATCATAAACGCCGCCGTCATGCTTGCGATCATGGCCATTCCGACGATTTCCAGCATCTCGGAAGACGCGCTGTACGCCGTTCCCCGCGAGTTCAAGGAGGCCTCCTACGCGCTGGGTGCGACGAAGTATGAAACGATCATCCGGGTAATCATACCGGCGGCCCTCTCGGGAGTCTCCACGGCGGTGATCCTCGGAATGGCCCGGGCGATCGGCGAAACGATGGTGGTTCTCATGGTGGCGGGGGGGGCGGCGGCGATTCCCGAGGGCATCTTCGATGCGGTCCGGCCCATGACGGCCAGCATCGCCGCGGAGATGGGCGAGGCGCCCTTCCGGAGCGGCCATTACCATGCCCTGTTCGCCACGGGCATCGTCCTGTTTATGATCACGCTGGCGTTCAATCTGATCGCCGATTATATCTCCAACCGGTTCAGAGAGACGGGCTCGGGAACGCTATGAACGAAGAAATCCTCCATCCAGTCATGAACATGAAATGGCGTTACTTCAAGCAGAGGCTGTTCTTCGGGGCGGTGCGCCTCTCGGCATTCGTGATCACGTTCGCCCTGTTGGGGATTCTCGCCTACATCCTGGCCAACGGCTTCCGGGCCATCACCTGGGAGTTTCTCACCCAGCCGCCCACCGATTCCATGACGAAGGGCGGGATCATGCCGGCCATTGTCGGCACCCTCTATCTGACCGTGGGGGCGATCCTGGTCGCCATGCCGCTGGGGGTCGTTTCCGCGATCTTTCTGACGGAGTACGCGAAGCAGGGCGCCCTCATCCGGATCATCCGCATCGGCGTGAACTGCCTGGCCGGCGTCCCCTCCGTGGTTTTCGGTCTCTTCGGTCTCGGCTTCTTTGTCGTTTTTCTGAAGTTCGGTTCCAGCATCCTCGCCGGCGCCCTGACGCTCGGCATCCTGATCCTGCCTACGATCATCGGGGCCGCGGAGGAGGCCATCAAGGCGGTGCCCCAGACGTTCCGCGAGGCCTCCCTCGCCCTGGGCGTCTCGAAATGGAACACCATCTTCCGGATCGTTCTCCCCTCGGCCCTGCCCGGCATCCTGACCGGCGCCATCCTGGGGGTCGGCCGCGCCGCCGGCGAGACGGCGCCCATCATGTTCACGGCGGCGGCCTTTTTCACCGCGGTTCTGCCGAAATCGATCTTTGACGAGGTGATGGCCCTTCCCTATCACATCTACGTCCTGGCCACGGCGGGAACGCATATCGAAGAGACGAGGCCGCTGCAGTACGGAACGGTCCTGGTCCTGATCGCGCTGGTGCTGGGGATTGATCTGATCGCCATTATCATGCGCAGCACACTTCGAAGGAATAAAAGGTGGTAACTGTGGAAAAAGATTTCATCATCCGGACGAAAAATGTGGATTTCTTCTACGGTGCTTTCCGGGCGCTTTCGGACGTCACGGTGGATTTCGAAAAGAACAAGGTCACCGCGCTGATCGGGCCGTCCGGCTGCGGAAAGTCGACTCTGCTCCGACTCCTCAACCGGATGAACGACCTGATCGACGGGACCCGCGTGGAGGGGGAGATCCTTTTTGAAGGCCGGAACATCTATGCCCCCGACGTAGACCCCGTGGAGATCCGCCAGCGGATCGGAATGGTATTTCAGAAACCGAATCCCTTTCCGAAATCGATCTTCAACAATATCACCTACGCGCCGAAACTGGCAGGGATCCGGGACAGGGGAGAGATCGAGGCCCTGGTGGAGGCGAGCCTGAAGCAGGCGGTTCTGTGGGACGAAGTGAAGGATATCCTCACCAAGTCGGCCATGACCCTCTCAGGCGGCCAGCAGCAGCGCCTCTGCATCGCCCGGGCGCTTGCCATGAAACCCGACGTCATCCTGATGGACGAACCGACGTCGGCCCTGGACCCGATTTCCACCGCGAAGATCGAGGAGCTGATCGACACATTGAAGAAACATTATACCATCATCATCGTGACCCACAACATGCAGCAGGCGGCCCGCATCTCGGAATACACGGGTTTCTTCTACCTGGGAAAGCTGATCGAATTCAACGCCACGGAGAAGATCTTCACCAATCCGGACGTGAAACAGACGGAGGACTACATTACCGGACGCTTCGGATGAACCCGCGGCGGTTGAAGGAAAACGGAGAAAATTCCATGGAAGACAATAGACACACCAGCCGGGAATACGAACGGGAACTCCAGGAGATCCGGGACGGCCTTCTTTACCTTGGCGCCCTGACGGAAAGGGCGCTCGAGCGGGGGTCGCAGGCGCTTCTGGAAAGGAACTCCGTTCTGGCGAGAGAGATCGTCCGTGAAGACGTCCAGATCGACCGTCTGGACGTCGATCTGGAGGAGAAGTGCATCCGTCTCCTGGCCCTGCGGCAGCCAGCTGCCCGTGATCTGCGCTTCATCACGACGGCCATCAAGATCACCGGCCATCTGGAGCGCATCGGGGACATGGCGGCGAACATCGCCGAGAAGGTGATCATCCTCAATGATCTTCCACAGATCAAGCCCTACGTCGACCTCCCCCGGATGGTGGAGATCAGCCGGGGGATGATCCGGAAGAGTCTGGATGCCATGGTGCGTGAAGACATCGAGCTGGCGAAGAAGGTCCGGGAGGAAGACGCCGTCATCGACCAGTTGAACGACCAGGTTTTCCGGGAGCTGCTCACATTCATGATGGAGGATCCCCGGAAAATTCAAGTCTGTCTCTACATCATGCAGATCTCCAAGAGCCTGGAGCGGATCGCGGATCATGCCGAAGGCATCGCGGACATGGTCACCTACATGGTTACGGGAAAGAGCGTCCGGCACAAGCCGGCCTCCGCGGAGAACGGATGAAGATTCGTCTTTTCCATAAATTTATTGTCGCCTTTCTCGTGATCGGCATTGCAGCCGTCACGGTCGCCAGTCTTCTGATCGCAAGAGAACTCAAGACGGATCTCACGATCCGGATTGAGGAGGAGATGGCGGCCGACGCACGGATCATCGCCCTGATGCCGGCGGGAGAAATCGCCAGGCATGCCGGAGAACTGGCGGAACGCACCCGCGCCCGCCTGACCTTGATCGACGCTGCGGGCCGGGTCACGGCAGATTCGGAACTTGGCGACAAAGAGACGGACGATCACCTCAACCGCTCGGAGATCCAGGAAGCCCGTCTGAGGGGCCTGGGAAGGGCCGTCCGCTATAGCCATACCTTGAAGAAGGAGATGCTCTATGTGGCGATCCCCCTCCGGGCGGGATCGCGGACGACGGGGTACGTCCGCCTCTCGCGTCCTCTCGCGGAAATCACCCTGACCATCGACGGGATGGGAGGGGCCATTTTCGGTATCCTTCTTGTGACCGTTACCGCCTTGCTGTTGATTGCCCTTCTGTTTTCCCTCAGGATGCTCTCCCCCATCAGCAGACTGGCGGCGTTCACCGGGAAGGTCCGCACGGGGAACGCCTCCGGCGCGCTGCGGATCGAATCCCGGGATGAAATCGGACAACTGTCCAAAAACATAAACGAAATGGTGACGGCCCTTCAGGAAAAGATCCGAACGGCCGACGAGGAGAAACGAAAGCTGGAATCACTGTTTTCCGGCATGAGCGAAGGGGTCATGGTCCTGGACGCCGAAAACCGGATTGAGTCGGTCAATCGGGGCATGGAGGAGATGACTGGCCGTCATCGCGGGGAGGTCATCGGCAAGACCCTTCTGGAGGCGTTCAGAAATATTAAACTCCGCGACGCGCTGGAGCGGTTCCGGGAGAGGAGAGAGACCGTCTACGAGGAGATCGGGCTGGGGGACGACCGGCCGATCATGATGGACGTGACGATATCCGCCGTTCGGGGTGAGACCGGCGGGGAGCGCAAAACCATGCTGGTATTACACGACGTGACGCGCCTGAAGAAGCTCGAAAGGATCCGCACCGATTTCGTGGCCAACGTCACCCACGAAATCCGAACGCCTCTGACGGCGATCATTGGATTTACGGAAACCCTGCAGCAATCGAAGAGGCGCTCGATCAAGTCCTGGCTGTTGTCGAGGCGAGGGCCGGGGAAAAAGGGTTGACGATCCGCAAAGAGATTGTCGGAGAACTTCCGCTGATCCGTGCCGATCGGGACAGGCTGGCGCAGATTCTGATCAATATTCTGGATAATGCTATCAAATTTACCCCGGTCGGGGGGACGATCGCCATCACGACTTCACCGGGCGAGGAAGACTGCCTCACCGTCCGGATCTCCGATACGGGCGTCGGCATCCCGAAGGGCGAGATCCCCCGGCTGGGCGAGCGCTTCTACCGGGCGGACAAGACGCGCTCCCGCGAACCGGGCGGCACGGGGCTGGGGTTGTCCATCGTCAAACACCTTATGACGGCCCATGGTGGACGGGTGATCATCGACAGCACCCTGGGTCATGGCACAACGGTTTCGCTTTACTTTCCCGTTTTCCGGGAATCAAAATGACGGATCCTCGGCGCCGGCCCTTTTCCGGAGAGATGATGGCCGATGGTTTCCCCGTCGGAGGAGGCGTTCGAGAGACTGACACAGCGGGAGACAGCGCATGATGCAAAAGAAAATCCTCGTTGCCGATGACGAAAAAGATATCGTCGAGCTGATCGCCTACAACCTCGAACAGGAAGGTTTTGCCGTCTGCAAGGCCTTTGACGGGCGGAAGGCCTGGGAGATGGTCAATGCGGACAAGCCGGATTTTGTCATTCTCGACCTGATGATGCCTGCGATGCCGGGCATGGAGGTTTGCCGGATGATCCGTCGCCAGGCCGAAACAGCCGCCATCCCCATCATTATGCTGACCGCCAAGTCCGACCCTGTGGACAAGATTCTGGGTCTGGAGATCGGAGCGGACGACTACATCACCAAACCGTTCCACGTCCGGGAACTCATCGCCCGCATCCGCGCTGTCCTGCGGCGGACGGAACGGCGTCCGGACGACGATCTACCGGAATCGTTCGATTTCAGAGGGCTCCATGTCGATTTCAACTCCTACCGGGTGACGGTGGATGGCCAACCGGTCGAACTGAGTTCCCGTGAATTTAAGCTACTTCAATTTTTCATCGGCCATCCCGGCCGGGTGTACAGCCGGGAGCAACTGCTGGACCGCGTCTGGGGGGACGAGGCCTTCGTGGAGCCCCGCACTGTGGACGTCCACATCAGCCGCCTCCGCGGGGTGATCGAACCGGACAAGGAAACGCCTCGGTATATCCTCACGGTACGGGGTATCGGCTACAAATTTGCCGATATCAGCGCGTGACCCGGAGAGAGTGAACGGTCGGTAATCCATGCCAGGATTGATATGGGTAACTTCCCGGTGGCCGGCCACACCATCTGGTAATCAGAAGGGTCGCCGCACTCCTCTCCAACCGCGGCTTCATTCCGGCCCGTTCATCGGCTATCGTACGATTCCATCATTCACACTCCAGCCTCGTAAAACAGTTGACAGGCAGAATCCCGTCCCCTATAGTTTCGGAACCGAAAATAAGGTATCTGATAAGAGGAGGAAAAACCATGGAAGCGAAGATCGCCAAGAAGGGTCCTTTTGTGATGGACATGCAGCCGGGCAAGTATTCCTGGTGTAGCTGCGGCCGTACCGAGAATCAGCCGTTCTGTGACGGCGCCCACGAGAGGCTCGGCACCGGCATGACGCCCGTAGAGGTGGAGATAAAATATCCCAAAACGGTCGCCTGGTGCGGTTGCAGGCGCACGGCCAAGCCGCCGTTCTGCGACGGCGCACACAACAAGCTGCCGCCGGGCGATTGAAGCGCTGAAGCGGATGGCGTTGCGGTTTGAAGAGAGGCCCTGATGGGAAAAGGGTAAAAAGCGCCGCGGCCGTGTCCATTTTCCTGGACAGGTCGGGGAACCGCCTCTATAATTCATCGGCATTCCGGTCCGATGAATCCCGATGCGTGGGATGCCCGGAGAGGGGACGGAGCGGCGGGAGACGGATCTGCGGCGGATGGCGATGAAGATCGGAGCGTTCGAGTTCAATCTGCGGGAACTGGCCGGGTCGATGGGAGACTTCGGGACGCTCTTTCCGCTCGCCATCGGCTACATCGTCGTCTGCGGCCTCGACCCGGCGGGGTTTCTCGTGATGATGGGGCTCGCGAACGTCGCGACCGGCCTGATTTACAAACTCCCGATGCCGATCGAGCCGATGAAGGTGCTCGCCGTCGAGGCGGTCAAAATGATAGCGACCGGCTGGCTCCTCGGCGTCGTCGCGATCGCGATCGTGCTGGTTCTGCGGAAGAGCCGCTACGCGCCGGCCGCCGTCGTGCTGATGCTCCTCGGGATCGCCATCGTCGCTTTCCAAGGGCGCCTTCCGTCGGCGGACCTGATCCGCTTCACGCCGCCTCCGCTGACCGGCTTCAGCCCGAGGGAGGTATGGGATTCGCTGGTTCTCGCCGGTTTCGCACAGATTCCGCTCACGATCACGAATGCGACGATCGCCACCGCCGCGCTGATCGGGACCTATTTCCCCGACCGGCCGGTTAGCGTAGGGAAACTCTCCTGGAACCAGGGGGTCATGAACCTGGTCCTTCCCTTCTTCGGCGGGATGCCGATGTGCCACGGTTCCGGCGGCCTGGCCGGCCAGTACTACTTTGGGGCGCGCACCGGCGGGACCAACCTGATCGAGGGGGCCATCGAGATCGCGCTCGGCCTCTTCTGCGCGGCGGCGATCGCCGGCCTCTTTGCCGCCTTTCCGCTGGCGATCATCGGGGCGATGATGTTTCTGGTCGGGATCGAGCTGACGAAGTTCTGCCGGGACGTCCGCCCCGGCAGAGACCTGATCCCGCTTGTCCTCACTGTTGCCGTTTCCCTTCTGGCAAACATGGCCGTCGGTTTCGTGGCCGGCCTCGCCGTCCATTACGGGATGGAGAAATGGTGGGGAAAGCCCGCCGCGGGATAGGGGTGAGACACGTTCGGGGACGTGGGAGCGCAGCGCAGACAATGCTTGCCGTGGCGTAAGCAAACCTGTACGGTGACCCGGTATAGAAAAGGCGAGGTACCATTACTGACGGAGGGATTCCACGAAAAATGTCTCTTCAACTCATTCAAGAATACCACCACAAGGTTCAGGAAATCCTCCAGTACGGAGGCTCCCGGAATGAAACCGCCATCCGCCCCGCCTTCCAGAAACTTCTGGAACAATACTGCGCCGACAAGAAGATCGAGCTGATCCTGGAGCTGGAGTACAGGACCGCACACGGCACAGCCGTCAATCCGGACGGTACGCTGAAAGACGCCTTTCGTCAGGACTGGGGATACTGGGAGAGCAAAGACCTGAAAGATACCCTTGACGACGAGATCCGGAAGAAACTTGCCAAAGGTTACCCCACGACCAATATCCTCTTCGAAGACGGCCGAACCGCCGTCCTCATCCGAAACGGCCGGGAGTTGCAGCGTGCTTCCTTCGAGGATCACGCCGCCCTCCACAGCCTGATCACAACCTTCGTCAACTACGAACCCCAGGAGGTCCGGACCTTCCGTGAGGCGATTGAAAGATTCAAGGAGGATCTTCCCGATCTGGTCGTGAGACTACGTGAACTGATCGAAGACCAGGCGGTCAAAAACGCCGCCTTCACCAGGGCGCGCGAGGATTTTCTGGAACTCTGCCGCGATTCCATCAACCCCCACATCGTCATGGCCGACATCCGGGAGATGATCATCCAGCACATCCTGACGGAAGACATCTTCATCACCGTT
>JAPLJX010000481.1:6482-8895 GCA_026388375.1 Deltaproteobacteria bacterium | reverse complement strand
GTTTCACCGGGAAAACAACATCGCCCGCTCCCTCATGGGGGTGATCGAAACCTTCTTCACCGGCGCCGTCCGCAGGGGCATCCTGGGCAAGATCGATCCCTACATCCGGATCATCAAGGCGGCCGCTTCCGGGATCGCCGATCATCACGAAAAACAGCGTTTTCTCAAGGTCTTTTACGAGAACTTCTACCGGGCCTACAATCCGGCGGCGGCGGACCGGTTGGGGATCATTTACACCCCCAATGAGATCGTTCGCTTCATGGTGGAATCCGCCGAGCACCTGGTCCACGAGAATTTCGGGCGGCTCCTCGGGGACGAAGATGTGGAAATCCTCGATCCGGTAACGGGAACAGGCACGTTTATTACTGAAATCATTGAGCATCTTCCCAAGAATCGGCTCCCCTACAAATACGAAAACGAGATACACTGCAACGAGGTGGCCATCCTCCCCTACTACATTGCCAACCTGAACATCGAGTACACCTATAGCCAGAAGATGGGGCAGTACGCGGAGTTCAAGAATATCTGTTTCGTCGATACGCTGGACAACCTCGGTTTTACCTCAAAAAGGAAATACACGGAGGCCGGCAGCCTGGATTTCGGCGGCTTCTCCCCGGAAAACCTGGAACGGATCAAGCGCCAGAACAAGCGCAAAATCTCCGTCATCATCGGGAATCCGCCGTACAACGCCAACCAGTTGAACGAAAACGAGAACAACAAAAACAGGCCCTATCCCGGCGTCGACGACCGCATCCGCAAGACCTACATCGCGGAAAGCACCGCCCAGAAGACCAAGCTCTACGACATGTACGCCCGCTTCATCCGCTGGGCGAGTGACCGGCTGGACAAAAACGGCGTCCTCGCGTTCATCACCAACCGTTCCCTGATCGACGCCCGGACCTATGACGGCTTCCGCAAGGTGGTAGCCGAGGAGTTCAGCGATATCTATATCGTCGATCTCGGCGGCGACGTCCGGCAGAATCCGAAGCTCTCCGGACCGAAGCACAACGTCTTTGCCATCCAGACGGGCGTTGCCATCTCCTTTTTCGTGAGAAACGGAAAAGCAAAGAAACACCCCTGCCGGATCTTCTACACCCGCCGTCCGGAGATGGAGACCGCAAAGGAAAAACTACAGTTCCTGGCGACGACAAAGTTCCGGGATCTTCCTTTCGACCACATCCGGCCGGACAAACATCACAACTGGATCAACCTGGCCGAAAACGAATGGGACGACCTGTTGCCGGTGGCGTCAAAGGAAGTCAAATCGGCAGCAGGCAAGATCGCATACCACTCGATATTCAAATGGTTTTCATTGGGAGTGTCAACCAATAGGGACGAATGGGTTTTTGATACGGATCCGGTACCTTTGTCGGAAAAGATCAAGTTCTTCATCGAAATATTCAACCATCAAATCGAAACGTTGGACCAGAAAGGGGAAACAGCAATTGACGACTGGATTGATTACTCGATCAAGTGGAGTGATGTACTGAAGAAGAATCTCATCCAGAAAGAAAAAGTCATCTTTGACGATAACCTTATATCTCAATTGGCGTACAGACCATTTGTTAAGAGGTTTTACTATGCGGAAAAACGATTGTCTGATCGTTTAACATCCAATCATTATGAACTTTTCGGCAATGATCTCTCAAAAGAAAACCTTCTGATTGCATTTTCGGGAACAGGATCATCGAAACCATTTTCAGTACTTTCATCCAATGCTGTTTTCAGCTTGGACTTCCTTGAAAAAACCCAGTGCCTGCCCCTCTACCGCTACGATCGGGACGGCCAGCGCAGAGACAACATCACCGACTGGGCATTGAAGCAGTTTCAAAGCCATTACCAGGACAAGGCGATCACCCGCCTCGACATCTTCCATTACGTTTACGCCGTCCTCCACGATCCCACCTATCGGGAGAAGTACCGGCTCAACCTCAAGCGGGAATTCCCCCGCATCCCTTTTTACGACGACTTCCGGAAATGGGCGGTCTGGGGCGGGAAGCTGATGGAGCTTCACCTCGGGTATGAACAGGCCGATCCTTTCCCCTTGAAACGGATGGACAAAACACCGGAACCCGGCAAGCCGCCCGTGATTGTCAAACCCATCCTCAAGGCCGACAAGGGAAACGGCGCCATTCAACTGGACAGCGCAACGACCCTGCAGGGCGTTCCGCCCGCCGCCTGGGAGTACCGGCTCGGCAACCGTTCCGCAATCGAGTGGGTCATCGAATACCACAAGGAGCGCAAGCCCAAAGACCCGACGATCCGCGCGAAGTTCGACGCCTACCGCTTTGCCGATCACAAGGAAAAGGTGATCGACCTTCTCCAACGGGTCTGCACGGTCAGCATCGAGACGATGAACATTATCCAGGATATGAGGGTGACAGAGGAGGACGAGTATCTGAAATGAGGCAAT
>JAPLJX010000481.1:0-6458 GCA_026388375.1 Deltaproteobacteria bacterium | reverse complement strand
GTCTGATGTCCCGGGGCTCATATCCAGCCGATGGAAGGAAGCACCCTGGGCACGCAATAGGATTTACCCGTCTGAGGGACAATAATATCCAATTATGTTTTTTTGTCAAATGTTTTCTGGGTCGCGAACGGTCGGTAAAAAATGTCAGGATTGATAGGGACAGCTTCCTCTACTCGAAAAGGAGAAAATCATGAAGACGATTAAAGTTTTGGGAATTTGTGGCAGCTTGCGCCGCCAATCCACCAACATGAATCTGTTGCGCTACGCCCAGGAGCATGCCCCTTCTGGAATGCAAATTGAGATTGCCGACCTGTCCGCTGTCCCTTTTTACAATGCAGATATCGCTGAAAAGCCAGCGGCCGTTCAAACCTTGCTATCCAAAATTGGAGAGGCCGATGCACTGTTGCTGGCCTGCACGGAATACAATTATTCGATGGCCCCGGCGCTGAAAAATGCTTTGGATTGGGCATCACGCGAACCGGATAATCACCTGATGGTGGGCAAACCGGCGGCTATCATGGGGGCCGGCGGCGGCATGGGCACTTCGCGAGCGCAGTATCATCTCAGGCAAGTCTGTGTGTTTCTTGATCTGCATGTCCTGAACAAACCAGAGGTGTTTTGCAACGCTTTTTCGGGCAGTTTTGATCAAAACGGCAAACTGGTGGATGAGCGAATTCAAGAACTTATCTCCACGCAACTTTCCGCCTTCCAATCCTGGACGAACAAGGTCTGTGCGACAGAAAAGAGCATCGCATGAGTAAAACAAGGAAGATCCGCCGGATCGTGACCGGCGCCAACCAGGTGGATGGCGGAGGCGTCAAACTGGTACGCGTGATCAGTCGCGCGGATATCCCTGTCATTTAACTCAGCATCGATGAGACGCCGCCGCCCATAATTCCATTATGAGCTGAGGAAACGGCTCGCGTCGCTGCGGGAAGAAGGTGTTTTGGTCATCGGCAGCGGCAATATCGTTCATAATTTGTCTACTTATGCATGGGGTAAACGTGCTTGACATGTCGTCTGATCAGGCATATCGTTAGCGCATATGATGGAGGTGAGAAATATGCGTGCAACATTGAACATTCCCGACGATCTTGTTTCTGAAGTCCAGAAAATATCGAGAGAAAAATCGAAAACCCGGGCGATCGTCACAGCGATGGAGGCGTATGTACGGGATCAAAAGATGGCGGCGCTTCGCTCGCTGCGGGGGAAGATGACGCTCGATTACGATTGGCAAAAAGAGGAAGCCGTGGAATTGCAGGCCCAGGAAGAAAGGGGGAAATATCTTGAAAAGTAAAGGCATCCTTCCCGATACCTGCGCCTGGATCGATTATTTCCGGCCAGGTACAACCCCGCTGGGAGAGCGGTTGGAAAAGGCTCTTGCTGACGAGATCGTATACGTTTGCGGCCCGGTCCTTTATGAACTGGTTCAGGGCACAAAATCCGACGAGGAACGGGCGTCGCTGACCCATGCCATGGCGGCCCTGCCTTTCCTGGAGATGACCGAAAAACTCTGGATCCAGGCCGGGAAACTCTCTGCTGTCCTGCGCAAAGAAGGGAAGACCCTTCCCTTTTCCGACATTCTGATCGCCGCGATCACCCTCGAACATGACCTTGTCGTACTGACCGCGGACGAACATTTCCGCGTCATTCCCAGCGTGGTCGTCGATGCATAGGCGCCGTCCATGTCGAGTCGATCCTGCGCGACTCTTTTGTAGGCATCAGCAAAATTGAATACAGGATGAAACATCCAAAGGCTTCACAGATAATTCTCCGTTCATGCAGCCTACGACTATCTTCCTGTACTCAATGATTGGCTGATTTCGAGAACCATGCGAAAGTTCAGATAGTAATGCTTTATGATTCAGGTCGTGTCATCGAATACCGGAAAGCGGGAAACGTGATTTTTCTTTGAAAGGAGAACGTTATGAGAAAAGTGGCAGTCCTTTTTTTGTTGCTCGCGCTGGTTGCTTGCGGAGGCGGGGGCGGAGGGGGCAGCACTTCCGAACCCCCCGGTTCATACATTGGATTCACTGAGGAGGATTTCTCAGATAAAACCATGTATTTTGTTGATGGGACGGGATATTCAAAAGCAGTATTCCATAAAAACGGCACCATTCAAGCATATATGCCATATCAAAGTGCACGGTTTGAGGAGGGTTTCTGGTCTGTGACGGATGGCAGGCTTGAGATTGCGAGAGTTGACTCCCCAGACGACAAAACTTTTTATACTCTCATAAATGATGATGTGATGGTAAAGTATTTTAAGGCCAGTCGATTTTATCCGGCTTCGATTGATGGAGAAGTCATAAATGTCGGTATATTCTATTCTCAAATTATCGGCCTCATGCAGGCAGTGGAGTTTGTGGCCAATCACGAGCAGCCATAACTTATGGCCCTGATCATAAAATGTCGTCAATGCCGCCGCACAAGAGTGGCATGACGGATTATTGGGTCAATTGGATCTTTGATCATTTTCCTTTGGTCGCAGCCATATACTTTTCTATTGCTAATCTGCAATTAAGTGAACAAGGATTCCCTGTTTGTTAGTAGGTGACAGGTGTGCGGCTTCATTGATATTTTATCAAGCTCAGCTCCATTGATAACCAATCGAAAGGTGGAGTTTTTGACCGTCGGTGCAAACTACGGGATGAAAGCTGCAGATTTTTGAGCGTGATCTTTGGGGTGGAAGGTGGTATCGTCTGCTTCCTGTACTACACAACCGGCCAACCTTGAAGAAAATGCAAGACTTCAACACGTAATCATTGATGTTGTTTTTCGGTAATCATGATATTGATGAGCCGTTCTGAGAGGGACTTGTGGAAACGTGATGCATGGTCTGGCAGCCTTTTGCCACGAAGCTGAGAACGGCGGAAACAATGGAAGACGTTACCCTGAAAATGCGCGCACCGTATTTCTACCCGACCTCGACTCAAACAAACAAAAATATTGAGGTGGACATTATGAAAAGTAAATTGCGCATGAGAAACAAGTTCTTTTCAGTTGGTATGATCGTTTTTTTGATGTTGTTTATTATCGCATGTGGCAGCAGTGATGATACCTCACCTGTTACCTACAATATTTCGGGTGCGGTGAGCGGAGCGACTCTTGCCGGGGTAACAATCAACCTGACAGGCGCGGCAACCACTTCTACAACGACCGATGCCAGCGGCAATTTCAGTATCACAGGACTTGCCAACGGGACCTATACGGTAACTCCCGTCAAGGCGGGCGATACGGGAATTCCCGTCAAGGCGGTCTATACGTTCAACCCGGTCAGTTCGGTAGTCGTCGTCAGCGGAGCAAGTGTCGCCAACGCCAACTTTGTGGCAACAGCCGCTTACGCTCCGACCTTCAGCATTTCCGGTGCGGTAAGCGGGGCAGTGCAAGCGGGCGTGATGATTACATTGAGCGGCACACAAGCCGGGACGGCAATAACAAACGCAAGCGGAAATTACAGTTTTTCAGGCCTTGTGGACCGCACCTATGTCGAACGCCACCATACAGTAATACCCTCCCTCACGGGGTACACATTTACGCCTGGTTATCGAATTATAGTAGTGAGCTACGGCAACTCTACAGGAAATAATTTCACGTCAGTGGCGGTAACACCGCCTGCCGCATATAGCATATCGGGCGCGGTGAGCGGAGCGACTCTTGCCAGTGTAACAATCAACCTGACAGGCGCGGCAACCACTTCTACAACGACCGATGCCAGCGGGAATTTCAGTATCACAGGACTTGCCAACGGGGCCTATACGGTAACGCCCGTTAAGACAGGCTATACATTCACACCCACCAGTTCGGCCGTAAACGTCAGCGGAGCAAATATTACCGGTACGAATTTTGGATTAGTTTTAACGCCATCGGGAACCGAAAACAGTACGGATTCTGGCGATCTTACGTCCAGCAGGTGATTTATCGGTATCTGGATTGCGGCGAGATCCACAACGGGTTTGCCTGTGTGAAATGCAAAGACTGCGGCCACGAATACCTTCTGGCATTCTCCTGCAAGTGTTGCTGCTTTCAACTTTTTCTACTTCTTCCCGAAGACCGCGGCGAACGGGTTGTTGAACGGGACCTTCTCGTCGCGCGGTTTCCCCTGTTGTGGCCGACCGTGGCCTGGCTTCTCCCGCTGCGGCCGCCCATGCTCCTGCCGTTCCTGCGGCGGTTTCCCCGGAGCGATTTTCGGCCGGGGTCCTTCCCCGGCGGGCTGATTCTCCCGGATCTCCTTTTTCTCGGGCGGATTTGCCGGTTTTCCGCCCACCGCCGGCTGCTTCTTCAGCGTCAGCGAAATCCGTTTCCGCTCCAAGTCCACGGTGAGGACGGTCACTTCGACGGGCTGGCGGACCTTCAGGACCTCGCCGGGGTCCTTCACGAACCGGTCGGCGATCTGGCTCAGGTGGACGAGGCCGTCCTGGTGGACGCCGATGTCCACGAACGCCCCGAAGGCGGTCAGGTTCGTCACGATCCCGGGGAGCTTCATTCCGGGCGTCAGATCCTCCATCTTCTCGATCCCCTCGGCGAACCGGAAGGCCTCGAACCGTTCACGAGGGTCGCGGCCGGGCCGGGCCAGTTCGGCGAGGATGTCGTTCAGGGTCGGAAGGCCGACCTCGTCCGTGACGTACCGGGTCGGATCGATCCGCTTCCGGAGGGCCTCGTCGCGCATCAGGTCCACGATGGAGCAGCTCAGATCGCCCGCCATTCGGTCGACGATTGCATAGCTTTCGGGGTGGACGGCGGAGGCGTCGAGGGGGTTCTCCCCGTTGCGGATCCGGAGGAAACCGGCGGCCTGTACGAAGGCCTTCGCCCCGAGGCGGGGCACCTCTCGCAGGGCCACGCGTGACGGGAAAGGGCCATGCTCGTCGCGCCAGGCGACGATTTTAGCCGCCAGGGCAGGGCCGAGCCCGGAGTTCCGTCTGATCGACGTCATGCTGGTACTGCCCCACGCCGATCGCCTTCGCGTCGATCTTGACGAGCTCGGCCAGTGGGTCCGTAAGCCGGCGGCCGATGGAGACCGCCCCACGGACGGTGACGTCCTCGTTGGGGAACTCCTCCCGGGCGATCTTGGAGGCGGAATAGACCGAGGCGCCGCTCTCGTTGACCATCACGATCTGGATCGTTTCGGGTAAATCCAGCGTCCGGAGGAACGTCTCCGTTTCCCGTCCCGCCGTGCCGTTTCCGATGGCGATCGCCTCGATCCGGAACCGCGCGCAGAGCGCCCGGACCGTCTCGGCCGCCTGGTTCCGCGCCTTCTCCGAGAGGTGGGGGAAGATCGCGTCGTGGTGGAGGAGCTTTCCCTGGGCGTCGAGGCAGACGAGCTTGCACCCCGTCCGGAAGCCGGGATCGAGGGCGAGGAGTCGCTTCTGACCCAGCGGCGGGGCAAGAAGGAGCTGGCGGAGGTTGTCGGCGAAGACGCGGATCGCCTCCGCGTCGGCCCGTTTCTTCGTGGCCATGCGGATCTCCGTTTCCATTGCGTTGGCGAGAAGCCGCCGGTAGCCGTCCTCCACGGCCATCCGGACCTGTTCGGCGGCCGGACCGTTTCCGTTGACGAACATCGCGTCGAGCAGGGAAATCGCCTCCGTCTCCGGCGGGACGACACGGAGGGTGAGGAATTCTTCCTTCTCGCCGCGCCGTATCGCGAGGATCCGGTGAGAGGGTGCCTTGGCGGCCGGCTCTTCCCAGTCGAAATAATCCCGGTACCGGCTTCCCTCCGTTTCCTTCCCGGGGATGACCCGGGACTGGAAGACGGCCTTTGCCGTGAAAAACTCCCGTATCCGGGCGCGGGCCTGTTCGTTTTCGTTCACCCACTCGGCGATGATGTCCCTCGCCCCGGCGAGCGCCTCCTCCGCGGAGGCGACGCCTTTTTCCGGATCGACGAACGCGGCCGCCGCCGCAGACGGGTCGAACGTCTCGGCTTGGGCGAAAATCTGCTGCGCGAGTGGTTCCAGCCCCTTCTCCCGGGCGACGGTTGCCCGCGTCCGCCGCTTGGGGCGGAAGGGAAGGTAGATGTCCTCCAGGACGGCCATCGTTTCGGCGGCGGCGATCTTCGCCGCAAGCTCGTCGGTGAGAAGTTGCCTCTCCGTGAGTGATTTGAGGATTGCCTCTCGCCGCTTGTCCAGTTCCGCGAGCTGGGAGAGGCGGTCGCGGATATCGGTGATCTGCACCTCGTCAAGGGTCCCAGTGACCTCCTTGCGGTAGCGGGCGATGAAGGGGACCGTCGCCCCTTCACCGAGGAGTTGCGCGGTCGCCGCGACCTGCGCGTTGCCGATATGGAGTTCGGCCGCAATCTGCAAATGATAGCGTTCCGCGGGGTTTCCCACGGTTACGTCGTTCCTTGATAGTGCCGTCATGATCTTTGCCGCCTTTCAGGGTATTCCGGTGCTCTTGCCCTTCATACCACAGGAAAGGATGCTTTATGAAATGAAATGTCGCGGGGGAGGGCAGAAGTCGGCGGC
>JAPLJX010000441.1 GCA_026388375.1 Deltaproteobacteria bacterium | reverse complement strand
TCCGAAATCGCTGGAGACCCTGAAATCCTGCCGCTTGGAGCCGAGCCTCGCGGCCGCGGCGCCGGGGCAGCGGTTCCAGTTCGAGAGGCTCGGTTATTTCTGCGTCGATTCGGGGAATTCCTCGGAAAAGGCGCCGGTCTTCAACCGGACCGTGACGCTGCGGGACGCCTGGGCGCGGATCGCGGAGAAGGGGAAGTGAAAATCCCCTCCCCCGCCAGGGGGGAGGGTTTTGATTTGAGATTGTATTCAAGAGTTCCGCTGTACTACCGGAGGATCTGCTCCAGCTCCCGATCGAATGCGCCGAAATCGCTCAGATCGTTGTGACCGCCCCCCTCGATCCGGATCAGCCGGTGCGGCGAGCGGATCAGCCTCTCCAGCCGGACGCTGTGATCGAAAGGAATGATGTCGTCCTTTGCGCCGTGAAAGAGATAGACGGGACAGGCGACCTCCCCGATCCGGCGGTCGTTTCTCAGTGGATATCTCAGGAACATCGAGATAATCGGTCGGGGCAGGAACGGGTAATGGTGGGACGCCAGATCGATGAGGCTCAGGAAGGGCGACTCCAGAATGAGCATCCTTGGCTTCTCCGATCGGGCGATGAAGGTCGCGACGCCCGTTCCGATCGATCTTCCGTAGACGATGATCCGGTCCTCCGGCCCTGTTTTTGCTAACATTCGATAGACGGCCAGGCCGTCGTCCAGCAACTGCTTTTCGTTCGCGATATTCCCGGTGCTCTTGCCGAAACCGCGGTAGTCCGGAATCAGGATAGTCCGGAATCAGGATATCGTAGCCCCTTGAAGTGAAATCCCCGGCCACGTCGCCCCAGCTCCTCAGACTTCCGGCATTGCCGTGTAGATAGAGAACGGCTCCTTTGGCGTTTTGGGCCTTGAAAAGGAGGGCGTTCAGGGTTGCCGCTTCCACGGGCACGCTTACTTCTTCAAAAGGCGCGGAGAATGCGTATTTAAAGTCCGGCGGCAGCACTTCGGGATAGAAGATGAGGCTCTCCTGGCTGCAACCGATGAAAATGGAACATACACAGATCGTGCTGATAGGGGCCAGAAGGTTCTTCATGTTCATCCACCGGAAGCGATCATTAAAACATCTCTACCTTACCCCCGGAATGTTCTCAAAATCCCGGATATTGGCCGTCGGCGCGGGAGATACCGTTGAAGCCTTCCAACAACACCTGAAGTCGCTGTACACAAACGGGATATCGAGCAGTTTCATATCGAGCGGCAGTTGTGCGGGGCCGCTCGATATTCTTTTTAGAGTGCTCGATATTTCAACTTACCGAAACATAACGCCTTCCCCGCTTACTGCCCTCTGATTTCAACCGTCCCTCCGCAATGAACCGTTTGGCGATACGATTGGTACTAAACTGCGACACCCCCAGCGCCGCATCCCCTCCCGCCGCAACGCTCCTTACCTTTGTCATTCTATAGGGCATGTCCGCTTATGGACAATTTATGGACAACTTATGGACAATTTGAACTCCAACCGTTCTTTCAGAACACTTTTAGGAATACCTCAAATCCGCAATCCCCTCCGACTTCGCCCGCAGCCGCCTGTAGGCCTCGGAGGCCAGCCAGCCAGTGACCACCTTCTGAAATACGGCATCGTTCATGAACCGGGCGAAGATCTCCTCGTTCTGATCCATCCGCTCCACGAACAGGGTTTCGAGGAGGTTCTTGAAAACCAGTTCAAATTTGTCGCCGGGATTCACGACGGCCGCTTGTCTGAGTGCCTCGTCAGCGGTCGCCGCCTCGATGATCTGATCGAAGAAAAGCTGGTCGGCCTGGTTAAAGTCCGTTCCGAATCTTTCGTTCACGATATCGATCAGGCGTGACAGCGCCATCGGCTCTTCGCGGACCATGCCGCTGCCGACTTCCGTCGGCCCGTCCAAGGCAATGCCGGCGCCTTCTTTGAGACAGATGGAGCCTTCGCTGATCTTTTGCAGGCGGTAATATTCCAGACTCACGTCGTCGTCGAAGTCGTATGTCGGGCCCCTGCCGCGCCGCGGGAGTTTCGGGGCGAGGTGGCGGAGGAAGACGTAGAGCTTTTCGAGATCGGAGTCCTGGTAGGGGATGATCTGGCTCAGGAAGGCGTAAAGGTTGCGGAAGGCGTAGAGTTTGCCGCGCCAGAGTTCCGCCTCGTCTTCGTCCTCCTGCTGATTGGCGGTAAAGCGATCCACCGCCGGATCCAGCGCTGCGTTCATGGCCTGATGGTCCGCCGGGCTTTGTCGCTGCCTAGGTTTGAAGTAAACCTCGCAGAACCGCTGCACTTCCTCGCTCAAATAGACGCCGGAGGCGTCCAGTTCGCCCTTGATCTGGTACATCCGCGCCGGATCCACCTCTTCGCCCATCTCGGCGCCTTCGTAGTAGGCCTTGAAGGCCTCGCGGATCTCCTCCCGGTCGTTCACGAAATCCAGCACGAAAGTGTCTTCCTTCAGCGGGTGCGTCCGGTTCAGCCGGGAGAGGGATTGGACGGCCTGGATGCCCGCCAGCCGCTTGTCCACAAACATCGTGTGCAGGAGCGGTTGATCAAATCCGGTCTGATATTTCTCGGCGACGAGCAGCACCTGGTATTCGGGCGTGGCGAACTTCTCCGGCAGCTCCTTCTCCTTCACGCCATTGTTCATCCCCTCTTCGGTGTAATGGACATCCGGAAGCTTGTCGTCCTGAACCGTTCCGGAGAAGGCGACCAGCGACTTGATGGGGTAGCCCTTTGCCTTGATGTACCGGTCGAAGCTCTGTTTGTAGCGGACCGCCTCCAGACGCGAACCGGTCACAACCATGGCCTTGGCGCGTCCGCCGATCTTGTGGCGGGTCACCGCGTGGAAATGCTCGACCATGATCTCGGTCTTCTGGGCGATGTTGTGCGGGTGGAGCCTCAGAAAACGCGCCAGTGCCCGTGCGGCCTTTTTCCGCTCCACGTTCGGATCGTCCTCGCAGGCTTTGAGCAGTTTGAAATAGATCGCGTAGGTCGTGTAATTCTTCAGCACATCGTGGATGAACTCCTCCTCGATGGCCTGTCGCATGGTATACCGATGGAAGGGATCGCCGTTTCGCCCGAAGACCGCCAAAGTTTTGTGCTTGGGCGTAGCCGTGAAGGCGAAGAAACTCAGGTTGGCCTGCCGGCCGCGTTTGGCCATGCTGCGGAAGAGTTCCTCCATGCCGTCCAGGCCTTCCTCGGCGGCCCGTCGTTTTGCCTCCTCCCGCAACGCCTCGCCCCCCAGCACTTCCTTGAGGTCGGTCGCGGTTTCGCCCCCCTGCGAGCTGTGCGCCTCATCGATGATCACCGCGCACTGGCGGGTCGAGAGCGTTCCGGTGTCGTTCTCGCCCCGTTCCTCGGCCATCTTGAGCAACTGTCTGGAAACGAAAGGAAACTTCTGGAGGGTGGTAATGATGATCGGCACGGCGTTCTCCAGCGCCTCGGCCAGTTGCCGCGAGCTCTCGTCGATCTTTTGCACGACGCCGCGTTTATGCTCGAACTGGTAGATCGTGTCCTGCAACTGCTGATCCAGGACCACGCGATCGGTGATGACGATGACAGAATCGAAAACCCGCTGATTCCCTCCGTCGTGTAACGACGCCAGACGGTGCGCCAGCCAGCCGATGGTGTTGCTCTTGCCGCTGCCCGCCGAGTGTTCGATCAGATAGTTGTTGCCCACGCCCTCGCGCCGCGCCGCATCCACCAGCGAACGGACCGCCTGTAGCTGGTGATAGCGCGGAAAAATCATGGTCTCCTTCCGGACTTTGCGCCCCTCTTCGGTACGCTTCTCTTCGATTTGCAGGTGAAGAAAGCGAGCCAGCAGATCCAGAAGGCTGTCGCGCCGGAGGACCTCCTCCCACAGGTAGGCAGTCCGGTAGGTGCGGCCCTCGGGATCCTTAGGGTTGCCGGCGCCGCCATCGCGTCCCTTGTTGAAGGGGAGAAAATGCGTCGCCGTGCCGGCCAGCCGCGTAGTCATTAATACCGCCTCGGTGTCCACGGCGAAGTGCACCAGGGTCCGCCGCTTGAATTCGAAGATCGGCTCGCGCGTGTCGCGGTCATGACGGTATTGATGCTTCGCGTTGTCCGTCGTCTGACCTGTGAGCGGGTTCTTGAGTTCCGCCGTGGCGATGGGGATGCCGTTCAGACTGAGGGTGACGTCGAGGGACTTCTCCGAGCGCGTAGAAAAATGCAGTTGCCGGGTAATGCCAAGCCGGTTGGCCGCATAGCGCTCTTCAAGTTCCGGATTGAGCTCATGCGCCGCCTTGAAGAAGGCCACCCGCAGGGTCCGGCCGTAACACTTGAAGCCGTGACGAAGCGTGATCAGGGAACCATGGGAGTCCATCCACTTGCACAGATCGCCGAGGACCTGTTCGCCGGTTCGCTCCCCGTGCAGCGCCTCCAGCTTTGCCCATTCCTGGGGCTGGGTCTCGCGAATGAAGGCCAGCGCCTCTTCCGGAAAGATCGCCCGCTCGCGGTCAAAGCCCTCCGGTGCGACGTGGATGTACCCGTTTGCCAAAAGGTACCATTCGATAACGGTTTCAAAGCTCTTTTCGGATGTCTCGGCCATATTTTAACTGCTTTTCCTTCCGGGCAGGATGATGCGGAATCAGCGCAGTTACAACCCAGTTACATGAAAAATACACATATAATTAAGGCCTTGAGGTGTATCTATATGCCACTTACCTCCTTCGGTTACATCGCGCTACATGTTTTGATACAAAGCCTTTTCCAATGCCATCGCCCAGCATTGTTATTTGCGTGATCCCAAGACAAAGAGTGCCCGTTCGTGTCGGAGCATTTCGAAAGGCGACATGCATTTTATGTTGAGGCCGATGCAGACGTTGGGGATCTGGATTCTTTTCTTTGAATCGGACGCTCTTTCATGGGTCACAAGCGTATCGCCGTGCGAGAGGGCGTGGGCTACCAGATAATAGTCGGCAACCTGGAGGAATGTTGTGACTGCGGCGGGCTCGTAGCGTTTGCTCGTTACCCAACTGCTGATCTTACCAAGGACCGACAACATCGAGGCATCCGGCTTGAGAAAAAAACCGGGTCCGCGTTGTGCGGCCCATTCGGTGAGCTCATCATCACCTGCGTCAATTTCGTCGCCCACCTTTTCGATGCTGAAGACCCGCTTGGCCTGATTGCTGGCGATGAGCCAATCCCAGAAGGCCGGGCAAAAATCAAGGCCATAGTGGAGGTTTTTTGCCTGAATGAACACGTTGGCGTCCAGTAAGTACGCCATCAGGCAACCCCCAGGCTGCGTCCAAGCTCATGAAAGGTTGCGAGCTTCGAAAAACCGAGAAGCCGGAATGCGTCGCGGTGCAAGGTTTGACCCTCAAGCGTACTGGCAACAAGCGCCCGTGCAAAGCGTTTACTGACCCTTGCCGCCTGTGTCAGGTAGAAATTGCCGCCGCTTCCTTTGCTGATGAGCATCAGTTTCCCCAGCTCTTTCCTGTATTCCCGCCAGAACTGCTCCTGTGTCAGACCACCAGCGTCGTGTATCCTCCTCAGGATGACCAGTGTGCTCACCTTGAAACGCTTCGCGAGGCGTGCGACTTCGGTATCCAGATCAGCACTCTTCCGATATTCATCCTTGAGAATGGCGAGGGGCACCAGGAGTTCAGCAGCAACCCGGTTGCACCAGCGTTCCACTTTATGCTCCGAGACCCACGCGGCCTGAACGTCGGAGAGCGCCGACTCTCCAAGCCAGATATGTGCCAGCTCATGTGCGAGCGTGAACATTTGGGCCGCCTTGGTGTCTGCGCCGTTGACGAAGATCAAGGGCGCCAGGTCATCCGCAATGGCAAAACCACGAAACTCTTCCGGTTCGAGATTCCGCCGGTTGTTGTTCAGCACTACACCGCTGCACATGACAAGAATCCCCAGTTCATCTGCCTGTTCGATGAAACGGCGTAGGGCTTCAGTCCATGTTGGTATTTTCCGCCGCTCCTCCAGATCGAACCCCAGGGCGTGCCGAATGCTCGCCGCAGTCGCTTCAATGCCGTTTGTCAAGCGGACAGAGCTAACGAATGGGAGAGGATCTTCTCCCATCGATCGCATAAAGTCGCGGTACCATTCCTGGCGCTGCTGGCAGATATAGATGGTGTCGAGGAGGTTCGGGCTCGGATGTCCTGTAAACTCATTGTCAACGGTCCGGAAATCCGGAATGGGGACCTGTTCGACGGGCGGTTCCGGGCTACGATCTGAGGAAAGCGACCGGTCAGATCACCAGAACTGAACCCGGCGCGCTCTCGCGCCCAGCGCAGCAAAGCTGGTATGATCTCGACTTTCATCATCGCGCTCCCTGATACTTTACGGTACTCTATACGAATTTGACGAGAAATTGTACTCCTTATGCGTCAATCTGTCCAGTCACAGCCGCTGCAATGAGCGCCGCCCGCCGCTCTTTCAAAAGGCCGATGGTTTTTTCCGTTGCATCCCGCATGGCGTCCAACTTGGCCGTCTCGCACTTGATGTGGGCGACGATGGCGCGCTGTTCTTCCAAGGGTGGGGCTGGCATCCAGATTTCGAAGAAACCCTCTGGGTACAGCCTGAGTCTGGAGGACCAAACACCTTTCGAAAAGCGGGTGGCTTCCTGAGCGAACACAGGTATGCGGACGAGCGCATCCACGTAAGCAGGATCAAGGTGCTTATTTGGAGTATAGACATTGTAAGCGGGACTTGCAATGCCGTTGACCGGAGAAACTCCCATTGCTCCCATCCACGCCCAGAGCGTGTTAATAACGAGGTCGCCGGCACAACAGAGTTTGTATCCTTTCGTAGTCTCGGCCTCGAACATGTTTACGTTCTTTTCTGACCGGGGTGTGACACCCGTCAGATGAGAAACGGTGAGTAATTCCTCGTCGCCTGTTTCAGATCGCTCGTCGCGTTCGTGGAATAGCCACTTGGTACGTTCCGTTTTCCAATGCGCAGGGATTGTGCCGAGCCATGAGATGCCAGAGTCGCGGTAGTGGACATCCGGGTTTAGGCCGCGCTTGATGGCATGGGCGATGAGCGCCCGGCGTTTTTCCGCCAATATCCCTAAGAGCCGTTCCTTAGCCGCTATCAGTGCATCAATCTTTGCCGTTTCATAGTCGAGAAAGTCCGCGATGGCATCTTGCCGATCGAGTGGTGGAACTGGAAGCAAGAGTTTTCCTATCGCATCTTTAGGCAGCCCAAAGCGCGTAACCCCCGTTGACGCTAGCTCCAACTGTGTGCGAATTTCCTTCGCTTGAAGACAGCGGAAGAGATAGCGACCGCGAAGACGATCTGACATTGGTCGAAGAACGGCCAAATGATAACCGCACACGAGATCGGCCGCGGTTTCTTGAACTATGGCTGGAATCCCAATATCGTCCCACGATTCAGAATCCTTTGTGATGATGACATCATTCACAAGCAGGCCAAACTTTCGGATTTCATCCGCGGTAGCTGTGGCCTGCATGAAATCAAGGTCTAATCTTATGAATTCATGGTTGTATACATCCGTATAGTTGCAGAGACGAATGGGTATCTCATTATCGGTGGTAAACTTGTCGACATTGCTGACAGAATAGTTGCTTACAGCTTTGAGTGGTTTAGATTCCCATACCGGTGACTGCGAACCTTCCATGTGCTCGGAAAAGTTCATTTCGTCACCTCGTTGAGCAGCCGCAAAACTTCCTCCTCCGCCTGCTTCAGATCGGCGTCGATTTCCTCCAGCGAGCGGGGCGGCGTGTAACGGTAGAAGTGGCGGTTGAAGTTGATCTCGTATCCCGCCTTGTCCTTGCTGCGGTCCATCCAGGCGTCGGGCATGTGGGGCAGCACCTCGCGGCGGCAGTATTCGTCAATGTTCTCCTTAAGTGGGATGTTTTCGAAATCGCGCAGGGCGGGATCGGGGAGAATATCCCGGTCGGCAAGGGCCTCAGAGTCAGTCAATGGCAAATCGTCCGGGCTCAAGTCCCGCACCGGCTCCGCCGAAGCGTCCGTTACGCCGAGCGTCGCCCGCACCGATTTCAGAAACCCCTTCGACATCCGTAAGGGAAGCCGTTTGACCAATACGGAAAGGAACTTCGCGTCGTCAAGGAACGGGGCATTAATGGAGAGTTCGCCCAGTACCTCGGCAAGCTCTGTACCGCGATCCTCTCCAAGTTTTTTGACTTCCTTGTCTTCAAAAAAGAGGTTCATATCAAATTGGGAGAGACGATAACGCAACCGCAGTGGCCGTTCGACGGTCACGCGGGTGTAGCCGAAATCATTGTTGTCGAAGATCTTCGATGTGTCGGTCTCGGTGAAGCGGCCATACAGTTTCACGATGTCGCCGATCTGATCGGGCTCGCCGTCTTGGCCCTCGCCGATCTTCCGGCGTTTGTCTCCAAGGCTCCGGCGCATGGGGATATAGCTTTCACGGGCGTCGAGAAGCTGGATCTTGCCTTTGCGGCGTTTTTCTTTGCGGTTGGTGACGATCCAGATATAGGTACCGATACCGGTGTTGTAGAACATCTGCTCCGGTAGGGCGATGATCGCCTCCAGCCAGTCGTTCTCGATGATCCACTTGCGGATGTTGCTCTCGCCGGACCCGGCGCCGCCGGAGAAAAGGGGGGAACCGCTGAAGACGATGGCCAGTCGCGAGCCGTGCTTGAGCTGGTCCGGTAACACCGGCTCGAACTTGCTGATCATGTGCTGGAGAAAAAGAAATGCGCCGTCGTTGATGCGTGGCAGTCCGGCGCCGAATCGCCCGCCGAAGCCGCTTTTTTCATACTCCCGCTGGATTTCATTTTGCTGCTTCTTCCAGTCGACGCCGAAGGGCGGGTTGGTGAGGAAGTAATCGAATTTGCCATCGGGGAACTGGTCGTCGGTGAAGGTGTCGCCGAAGCGGATGTTGTCGCCGCCGCCGTTGTGGTCTACCTGTTTCATGAGCATGTCGGACGCCGCGGTGGCGTAGGCGCGCTTGTTGTAATCTTGGCCGTAGACGTAGAGCCGGGCAGCCGAATGGTGTTCGCGCAGGTAGCTTTGCGCTTCCGCCAGCATCCCGCCGGTGCCGCCGGCAGGGTCGAGCAGTTTGCGGACAGTCCCCGGCGTGGCGAGCAGTTCGTCGTCGTTGATGAACAGGATATTGACCATAAGCCGGATGACTTCGCGCGGGGTGAAGTGGTCGCCGGCGGTCTCGTTGGCCA
Organism: Deltaproteobacteria bacterium; assembly: GCA_026388375.1. GTDB lineage: Bacteria > Desulfobacterota > Syntrophia > Syntrophales > UBA5619 > UBA5619. The sequence continues at coordinate 900 of JAPLJX010000441.1, read as the reverse complement.
GTTCGTTGAAACGGCGGATAAGGTTTTCAAAGATCAGCCCCATCGCCTCGTTGGGCACCTTGTCGGGGTGGAGATCCACTTCGCTGAACTTGGAAACGACCAGGTAGAGGATGTTCGCCTCGCGCATTTTCTCGATCTCGGTCTCGAACTCGAAAAACTCGAAAATCGTCCGGACGTTCTTGGAAAAGCCCTTGATATAGCTGACGAGGTGTTTCTCGATGTTGTCCGGATCGCCTTTGAGCTTCTGGAAAGTGAGAGGGGAATGGTTGTGGAACCGCTGACCGGCGGCGTTGTTCAAGACCTTGTCCAGGGCGTCGTCACTGAGTTTGCCGCCTTTGCGCCGCTCATATTCGGCCAGCACCTTTGCTTTGGTTGAAGCGAGAACGCAGTCGAAACGGCGGAGCACGGTCATAGGCAGCATGACGCGCTCGTATTGCGGCGGCCGGTAAGGCCCGCGGAGCAGGTCGGCTATCTGCCAGATCAGGTTGGCATGTTCGTGATGATTGGTCATGGTGCAGCTCGCAGTATGAGATTCGGATAGAAGTGGCTATCGTTTTTCGTCATTTTAGATTCCTGATGGTTGAAAAACGACACGAAACTTCGCCACCGGCAATATACATTTTGCCAACGGAAAAAACCATCATAAAAAATCAAATTATTCCGATGAGTATGGCATTTGGCCTGCCTATCTCGCGGTGAAAAGCACTGCCACTCGGAAGAACGCCTGATCTTCGTGGACCGAGATCCTATGATCGCGGGATGGATCCATTGACAATCAACCCCCATTTCTGTTCCTCTTCCCACACACTGAACTCACTCTCGGAAACAGGTTTTTTAAGATATCCCTGACGATGCCTTTCCTCCAGTTTCTCCATTCTGATGCGGGTGATCGCCCGCTGG
>JAPLJX010000211.1 GCA_026388375.1 Deltaproteobacteria bacterium | reverse complement strand
GAATCCCTGCCCCTGCGGTTACTTCGGAGACCGGAGCCGCCCCTGCCGCTGCACGCCCCAGCAGATCCGCCAGTACCAGGGGCGGATCTCCGGCCCGCTCATGGACCGGATCGACATCCATATCGAGGTCCCCTCCGTCCGCTACCGCGATCTGACGGCACGGGAAACCGGAGAATCCTCCGCCGCCATCAAGGCCCGGATTGAACAGGCGCGCAACATCCAGAAAAATCGCTTCGCCGGAGACGGGACCCTCCTCAACGCCCGCATGACCGACCGCCAGGTCCGCGCCGCCTGCCCGCTCGACGAGGAGTCGCGGCAGCTCATCGAAATGGCAATCGACCGGCTGGGCCTCTCCGCCCGCGCCCATACCCGGATCCTGAAGGTCGCCCGGACCATCGCGGACCTGGATGGTAGCGGCCCCCTCCGTTCCTCCCATGTAGCCGAGGCCATCCAGTACCGGTGCCTGGATCGCAGGCTCGCCTGACAATTCCCTCCGCAAGGTTGTCGGAGTGGGTTCGGCTCAGGAATGCGAAAAAGGGGGTATAAGCTTTTTTGCAGATTTCATCCCGAACTGTGGAGGTGTGGTCGAAGAAATAATGACATGCACCGAACCTTGAGTTCACCTACAAGTCAACGGCATCAACTACTTGGGGAATCTGCACATTTACGATTGAAAGCAACAAATTTTCCCTCATCTCTCATCCCCACTATCTTCTGCCTTCTGAAATTGACCTTTTTCAAACATCACAGCGGTGTAGTTATTGGCAAGCATGACGTAATCGAAACGGTGTCGTAGACTCATACCGGAGAATCGAATCAGCAACTGAGACATCGTTAACCACGGAGAATGTCAGTTCCCCAAAAGCAACAGCAGCCAGGGGAGGTCTCGGGGTTTCTCAGTTTTCCCAGCCACCTGAATGGTAGCGCCATCCCCGCCGGAAAAGACCACGGTCCCGGTATGCGGTCCTTGGGATGTCGGTTGGTACCTGATCGTGACGACCTGACTCTGATCGGGGTCGAGGCTGTAGCTTCCCCCAGAGACAATACTGAAGGGCACTGTAGTTGTCGCATTCCCTGTCAAGGTTCTCCATCTCCGCATAAATGATCTGCCGGTGGGCAGGAGTGTCAATAAAACGGAAAATACTATAGACTTTCTGCAATTTCCCTGATTAATTCCGGCAGATTGGGGCTGCTGAAACTCATAAGAGGGGCGGGAATGCGGTGATGTTTTATATCCGGATAGACATGCTTATGATTCCGTAGAGCAGCCCATGTCCTTCGAAGAAGTCGCGTCCAAATTCCGCAGCCTGGCCGGTCATGCGCCGGATCGGGCCGAGCGGATCATCGATACGGTGGATCGCCTGGAGGAATTGGAGAACATTAAGGAACTCTCCGGTCTTCTCGTATAACCAGAAAGGATTTTCCGCTGCAGGCGGAGAAGGCCCGTCGACGGGGACGTACAAAACAGATGGGTGACGTTCCCGATGTTCCTTCAGCCGCGTCTCCGTCTGTCCCTCGTCAAGCAGACCGACTGGAAAGTAACGCAGCAGCGGCTTAAGACTGCGGCTGCGTCACTTTCCAACTTCTTTTTTCCATTGCCGAACCGAATGTCATTCGTAAACCGGCGTTCCATTGTCCTTTTTGAATTCTTTAAACTTTTCGTCTATCCTATTTGTTACGGGACCCGGCTTGCCTTCTCCGATCTTTCTTCCGTTCACTTCAATGACCGGCGTAATCTCCGTTCCCGTGCCTGTTCCGAATATCTCGTCCGCCGTAAACAGCTCGGATACGACGACATCCCTCTCCTCTACGGTGTAATTCAATTCCTTGAAAAGGCGAATCATGACATTTCTTGTTATCCCGACCAATATACTGGAAGCAATCGAAGGTGTTATGACCGTACGGTCCTTCACGAGAAAGATGTTCCATCCGGGGCCTTCCGACACGAATCCCCTCGTATCCAGAAGAAGCGCGTCATCGACTCCCCTCGCCTTTGCCTCCATCCTGGCCAAAATGAGATTGATATACTGCGTCATCTTGCTTGACCCGGGAAGAATGCAGGCCGAAGGCCTCTGGTAGGAAGAAATAATGATCCGGATCGATCTATCCTTTTTCATGCCCGGAAGCGGAACGACATAGACAACGACCGTGGATTTCTTGAATTCTTCCTTGCTCAGAGGAATGTTCAGAGCAATAATTTTTGCCGAATCATACAACCGGTTCATGTGTTCATTGAACTGGAAGATTCTTCCCTTGTAGGCCCGAAACGCTTCAAAAATACCGTCGCCGTACAAGAATCCATGGTCCATGATGGAAATAGAAGCTTCGTTTTCTTCGACAAATTTTCCATTGATATAAAATACCGGTTTCCCCATTCAATACTCCTCCTTGAAATTCAGAAAATATATTCGATTCGGCGATTCAGTGAATCTTGCCGCCGCTCGGCCTCAAAATTACCCGAGTCTCCTCAAATCTTCTATTTTTATCGTCTTTTCCTGGCGTCCGGATTCAAACATCCCGATACAGATCGCGGCAGTTCGCAGTCCATCCATCCCTGTAGCGGCGGGGGCGCCGCCGGGTTTGATACACCGGTTGAAGTCTTCGATCTCTTTCCTGTAAAGGTTCGGCCTGGGGAATTGTTGTTGATGATCGCCTTTTTCGTTCTTGACGATTAACTCCCCCCCGCCGCCGCCCCACCACTGACCCGTCGTATTGATGCAGAACAACGAGCCCTTAGAGCCGTGCACTTCCAGACCATTCGTCCCATGGGGAATGTTCAGGCAGAAGTGCGCCGTGCCGTAGAGATCATCGCCAAATCGCAGCATTCCCACAGCGATTTCTTCAAAAGGCCTCTTCTCGGTATGCTCGCCGATGAACGCACTGACTTCCTCCACTTCACGTCCCAGGACAAAACGCAGGAGATCGAGACGATGCGTTCCGTACATATACAAGACTCCGCCGCCGGCCACCCCGGCTTCATAGTACCATTTAGGTAAGACTTCCGGCGGGGATTCCGTCTGTATCTTGACGAAATTCAATTGGCCCAACTCACCGGAAGCGACGATTTCCCGGGCCTTAAGATGAGCGGGGTGGTGACGATACTGCAAACCCATCCCCAGCTTGACCCCATGCTTCCCACAAGTTTCTATGATCGACCGGCATTCCTTCAGGCTAAGTGACATGGGCTTCTCGCATAACACGTGCTTTCCCGCCTCTGCAGCTTTCACGGCATGCATGCAATGAAGGTTGTTGGGACTCCCGACATAGACCACATCCACCTCGGGGTTATGAAGCAGGTCGTCCAGCGAGCCGTAGGCCCGCTCAATGCCATGCACTTTGGCAAAATCATCGGCCGCGGCTTGAGTGCGTCCCATCACCGCCAGCAGTCCGGTGTCCTCGGACTCCTTGAGAGCTGCCGCCATCAACTTGTGCACCCTACCCGTACCAATGATTCCCCATCCAACGGTCATGTCGCCCTCCCTTTCCATGGCAGACAGAATAAGTTGTCTCGGCTTGCTTCCAACTTCTTCATTGAAATGACTTACACCGCCTTTCCGATTCAATCCCCTTCTGATCGGAAATCATCGATCGCTATCCCTTACCCTTTGCCGTCTCCGTTATCCTGCCTATAATCCGCGAGTTTGAGCCATTATTGAAATATCTTCCCCAGGGGGCTGACTTCAATCTCTTCTTTTTTGAATTCATTCCGTATCTCTTTTAAAACTTCTATGGCATTGGGTGTGTCACCATGGACCAAAATTGCATCCGCTTTTATGTCAATTTCCTCACCGGTTGTTGCAGTAAGCTTTCCCTCTTTGGCGATTTTTACTGCCTTTTTCGCAGCTTCCTTTGGATCGGTATGTTTCTTTTTGCGCTGTATGACAGGCATGCCGTCACGATCATATTCCGTATCGACGCCTACGAATACAGCTGTTCTCAATCCCGCTTTTTCAGCCATTTTGTACGATAACAGGCTGGGCCGGGATGCCATGATCAATTTCGGATCAACCATTCTTATTCCTTCAACGATCGCCCTTGCCATGGATTCATCTTTCCCGGCAGCTGACTGCAAGGCACCATGCAACCATACATGCTGGAGCTGCAATCCTTCAGATTCAACGAAAGCCTTCAATGCGCCAATCTGATAGACGATATAATTCTTCATCTCCTCCGGGGCGACGTCCATCTTACGTCTTCCGAAACCCATCAAATCGGGATAGCCCGGATGCGCACCGATGGATACGCCGTGCTCCTTGGCCAACCGTACGGTATGCGCCATGACCACCGGATCTCCCGCATGGAAGCCACAGGCGATATTCGCCGAGCTGATGAATTTCATGATCTCTTCATCGTTTCCCATTTTGTAATTTCCAAAGCTTTCTCCCATATCCGAATTCAGAGCGACCATTATTTTCGGCATAAGCAACCCTCTCTATTTTTGAACGATTTCCGTATCCGGATGATCTTTTAAAGTTTCGATTCATCTCGCGCCCGTCCACGGCGGATTCGGGGGATTGAAAATTGCGCCACCCTGTCCCGAGTTCCCCCGTCTTCGGGAATCGGGGACGACAGAAAGCCCCGATGATGAATCTCTTCAATCCATGAATATATTTTCATCCTGAAGTGTTTTTTCTGAATTCTCTAAGATTTGATATGCCTCATCGATTTCCACTTTTTTGAATGTCGTGAAATCATCCGGTTTCGATTGTCCGATTTTCCACATATCTGCACTGATGGTACTGGCTATGATGACAAAACCGGTTGTCGAGGGGCCGTCCACACTGATCGCGATGGGTTCAACACCGCCCGCGACTTCTATTGCGCCCAGGGGGACACCTTGAGTCACAATATTAGAAGGATCGCCTTTGGGATCTCTTTGAATTTGATGCGGGGGCCTTGGTTTAAAGGCAAATTTAGGACCGATATATCTTACGCCAAACCGGGACGCCTTATAGGATACACGCCACTCGTGACTGAAAAATGTTTTGATGCTCTCTTCTGTAAAAAGATGATCTTGCGGCCCCAAGATGGTCCTGATCTCCCACTTATTCGTAAAATTGGGTATCCTATCTCCATTCAATTTTCTGTTGATCAATTGATGAAAGGGGAGCGATCCGTTTCCAATCTTAATTTTGTCGCCCTTCTTAAGAGCCCTTCCTTCAAAACCGCCGAAGGTTCCCGGGAGACACGTTGATTTGCTCCCCAAAATGACAGGCACATCAATACCGCCTGCCACGGTCAAATAGGCTCTGCAACCCCTTTTGGACGACAGTTCAAAGGGAGGAAACGAGAGGAGGTCTCCTTTTGCTATCTCCACCGCTCTCCACATGGGAATCGGTTCGCGATTCAGCGTTGCACCGAGGTCGGCTCCGGTGATGGCAATGATCATTTTCCCCAGCGCCCGCAGCTGCAGCCCGTACAACAAAATCTCAAGCCCGGCCTCTCCGTCCTTGTTGCCGACCAACCGGTTCCCCATTCTTAAAGAATAAGAATCAGCTGCACCCGATACGGGTACCCCCATGGAGATATATCCAGGCCTCCCCAGATCTTGAACCATTGTCAACATCCCAGGCTTATCAATCTCGAACATTCATTAACTCCTTGGCTTGTCACGAAAAATAGGACTTCGAAAGTTTGTTGTGGGTCCGTTCTTGACGACTGAAGATCGCTTCGGGGGAGAAGGATCCCCGGGAGGTTTTCCCTATACGGCTTGCTTCATTCCCCTGAAGTTCCGCTTTTCTTCCATTTTTCTGCGGCCCGCAAACTGCATTTTTTCAGGAAGAGCTCCTCAGCCAACTGCCGGAATAAGTCCCTTCTTCCAGTTCATATTGATACGTATCGATGTTTTTCTCTATTGCCAGGTATTCCTTTTCATCAATAGGAATAACTCTAAGGCGATCCCCCGGTATGAACAGGGCGGGACTTTCCTTAAAGGCCGGATTCTTCTGATGAATGTCAAAAATTCGTAAGGGCGTTCTTCCGATCAATTTAACCCCTCCGGGAATCACCGCCGGATAGATGCAATTGCCGCTTCTGTAAATGCCTATTGCGCCCTGTGGAGTCCAGGTCCGCGGCACTTTCAATTGAGCCGCCCTCAGTTCTTTTTCCGGATCGAGTGCATTGAACGAAATTTCACCGGGGCAAAAACCGAGATATTTTACCCAATAATCCGTACTGGTATAGACTTTTATGAATTCCTCGACACTCAGGCCATTATATTCGGCGACAGATTCCAGATCCGGGGGCAAATGATGCGCCTTTGAACACTCGATCGTCCATCGGTCGTTGAACAAAATCGGGACATGGATCAATCGCGACGGAACGGATCTGTTGAGATAATCTATTCCTTGATCCTCCAACATTTTTAGACGATCAATGAGATCCTGGACTTTTATTTCGAATGGATCATAACTGATCAATAAAGAACATGTTGCGAACATGATTTCCCGAACGCCTTTAATGTTCTCCTTTTCTATATTTTCTTTCATGATGATTGCTTTAAAATTCAGCTTTAAATCGACCTCATCCCCAAGCTCCAGCATAAGGAATCGGTCTCCGCATATTCGGTAAATGATGGGGGTGTTCCTTGAGGATGCCACTTCCATAAGCGTAATTACTCCTAAAAAGTAACTTCACATGGTTTGGGAAGCTCTGCTACATCAGGGCAACGAAATATTTTGAACGACGCTGCCCTGTCGAGGATACTCTTCATTCAGAGTTTCCCGTTTGGCTTCCCGGGCGTCATCCGCAACAGATTTTTTTGATAAGATATTGCTTTTCGACGGGCGAAGTATAGGGGGGGGGTATTTGCTTGTCAAGGGATATTTTACATCCGAATTGCCTCAAATAAAATGTTACCGAAGGAGAGCTGAAAAATGGATCGTTGACTCATAAGTCGATGTTACCGAACATCGGCTTCCAAAAGGAGGGATAATTATGAGCCCACGGTCCAAACGAGAGTATCGGGAGACAGT
>JAPLJX010000384.1 GCA_026388375.1 Deltaproteobacteria bacterium | reverse complement strand
TATATTCGTACAACGGTTTTCTCGACTTCAGTGCCGCATTGCGGGGTGATGGGATGAAGGTAGGGAGGTATCTCATTGTTTTTGTTTTGCTTATGGGCGCCCTGATCACATACGGAGACAGAGGACTCATCGACAATTACCGGCTGAAGGGAAAGTTGATGGCCATCAAGAAGATCAACCATGAGATCACCCTTGAAAACATTGCCCTGAAAAAAAATATCACCTTGCTGAGAGATGATCTCTCCTATATCGAGATGATGGCGAGAAGCGGGCTGGGCATGGTTAAAAAAGGAGATCTGGTTTACCGCTCGGCGCAATAGGACTTCCGCTTCCGCCTTGGGAAAGCGGGGTCCATACTTTCTATCTCAAGACGGTGGCCGCATGTTTGATATCAAGGACTTGTTTTCAGGGGGCAAGCAGCTTGCCGGACTGGACATCGGTTCCAGTTGCATCAAGCTTGCGGAGATACAGGATAACCCCAAAGGTCGCATTCTTACCCGTTTTTCCCGGATCCCGCTGGCCAAAGGCGTCATCGTCGACGGCGCCGTGGTGGAGCCGGAAGCCCTGACCGCAACCATCAAAGAACTCTACCAACAGTCCGGCTGCAAGAGCAAAAAGATCGTCACATCCATCTCGGGGCATGCCGTGATCGTAAAGAAGGCGACCTTCGCACAGATGGATGAGGAGGAACTTCGTGCCCTCATCCATGATGAAGCGGGGAAGTATCTGCCCTTTGACGACATGGCGGCGGTGGACTATGATTTTCAGATCCTCGGTGAAAATCCCTATAACCCCAGTCAGATGGAAGTCCTCATCGTAGCGGCCAAGAAGGAGATTATCGAAGGCTATACGGAGGCCATCCACGCGGCAGGTCTGATCCCGGTCATTATGGATGTCGATTCCTTCGCCCTTGAAACGATGTACGAGGAAAATTACGAGTTCGAGGAGAACGATGTGGCCGTTCTCATCAACATCGGGGCGAGCATAACCAACCTCAATGCGGTGAAGGGCGGGGTATCGATCTTCACGCGTGATTTTACGCTCGGCGGCAACTCCATCACCGAGGCCCTTGCCGCAAATCTCGGCGTCTCTTTTGAGGAGGCGGAAAAGGCGAAGATCGAAGGGACTGGGGGCGACGAACAGGCCAGGGCGGCGTACCGCGAGGGACTGATTGCCTATGCCGATCCGATCTGCTCTGAGATCGAACGGTCGGTTGACTACTTCCGTTCCACGTTTGGTACAGAAAACATCAGTAAAGTGCTCCTGTCCGGCGGTGGGGGCATGATTCCCGACATGGCTGCCAACCTGGGGCGCCGGTTGGGGGTAGAAACGGAAATGGTCAATCCGTTCCGGAAGATCCCATTTGACAAAAAAGTTCTGGAGCCGGGGGCGGCGGAGCGCATCGGTCCCATTGCCGCTGTCGGCGTGGGGCTGGCCCTGCGGAAAATAGGCGATCAATGATCAAAATCAACCTTCTCCCCTATCGTGAAAAGGAAAAAAAGGAGAATCTGCAGCGCCAGATCTTTATCCTCTCGGGCACGCTGGTGCTCTTTCTTCTGATCATGATCGCCGTACAGCTCTATTTCAGCATGAGCATCAGCGGCATGGAGACGAAGATCCGGGAGGCGGATGCCAAGCTTGTCGTCTTGAACAAGAAGGTCGGTGATCTCGAGGGGTTCAAGCGGGACAAGCGGGAGATCGAACAGAAGCTGGGGGTGATCAAGTCCCTGGAGGGAAACCGGCTCTTCCCCGTCCGCATGTTGGATGAAATCAACCGGCTCGTTCCCGCAGGAGACATCTGGCTGGAAAAAATCTCGGAGAACGGGCAGGAGCTCCGCATCGAGGGGATAGCCCGGGACAGCATCACGGTGGCCGGCTTCATGAAGAGCCTGGAAAAGGCCGGATTCATCCAGTCCGTCGATCTTGGGGTCTCCCGGGAAAAAGAGGTTTCCGGTGTGAAACTGCAGCAGTTCATCCTGAACTGCGGTATCAAAAGGGGAATGTGAACCGATGGCCATCAGTGTAGATGATCTTAAGAGACTCTCCCCCAAGATGAGGGTGCTGATCGTTTTCGGGATCTGTCTCCTTCTGGGTTATTTCTATTATATGTTCTTCTTCCAGGAAGTTCTTGCAAAGCGAATTGCCCTCGATGCCAAGCTGACGGACCTCCTGCAGCAGGTTACGGAGAAGGAAAAGGTTGTGACCCAGATCGACCGGTATATCCGCGAGATCCATTCCCTGCAAGAATCCTTCAAGATAGCCCTGCTGAAACTTCCCAATCAGCGGGAGATCCCGGCGCTCCTCGATTCCGTGGCCCTTGCCGGCAGGAGGTCCGGTGTGGCGTTTCTGCTGTTTGAACCTAAGCCTCTGGAGAAGAAGGCCCCGGAAATAAAACCGGCGGCCCTTCCGAAAACAGCCGATGCGAAGGCCTTGGTTCAACCTCCGAAGCCTGCCGTTCCGGAGAAATTTTACGATGAGATCCCGGTGAAGGTGCAGATTTCCGCCGGCTTCCACAACACGCTTTCCTTTTTCGATCAGGTGGGCCGGCTGCCCCGGATCGTCAATATTGAACAGATCGACATGGTGGGAGAATCCGCGGATGGGAAGGGGCGGGGACGGACCGTCAAGACGTCCTGCATCGTCAAAACGTACATGTTCGTGGACAAGAAGCCATGATAAAACGGCATTCCATAGCGGTTCTGACGGGCAGCGTCCTGATCCTTCTGCTTGCCGGCGGGACGACCCTCGCCGGGGTTCCGGCGGCCCAAGTCCCGGCGGCGCCTCCTGCCATACCGGCGGTCAGTCCCGGCGGACCGCCGGCAACGATCGTTCCCGCGGCGGTTCCGGCGCCGCCTGCTGATTACAATTATCTGCCGGCCGGGAAACAGGATCCGTTCAAACCCTTCCTGGAAATGGATCAGGCCCCGCCGGGGAAGAAGATGACAGCAGGCGCACGGCGATTGTCGAGGAGCGAATCACGAAAAAATTCTATCCCCTCTCGGTAGGGACCTACATCGGCCCGAACGAGGGCCGGGTTGCAGAGATCCTTGTCGACCGGGTGGTGGTAAAGGAGCGGGTTGAAGCTCAGGACAATAAGACGAAAAAGATGCAAATGAGGCGGATTCCGATGTTGCTTCATCAAGAACCATAAAGAGGGGAAACCATGAAACGGGCAATACGATGGGCGTGGCTTGTTTTTCTCGCGGCGATCATGACGACGGCTCTCCCGCCGGCGTGGGGCGTGACCCCCGCGGCGCCGGATGCGGCCGCGCAGACGGTCAACGCGGGCTACCTGGAAAACGTCACCTTTGAAAGGCTCCCGGGCAAGGAACGGGTGACCCTGACGGTATCAAAACAGTCCGGCGTGAAGGTCGAAAATCTGCCGGGCAACGCGGTACAGGTCAGCATGGAGAACCTCTTCGTTCCCGAAGGGCTCCGTCGTCCCCTCGAAGACCCGACGCTCGCCAATATCGTCCGGGTGACGCCCGTCCAAAAGACCGCCGAAGGCCGATCGTGGGTCATCGCGACGATCGATCTGAAGCAGAAGGTTCCCTACAGCGTGCGGCAGGAGGGGATGAATATCCTGATCGATTTCAACGTAACCTCCGTGGCGGCGGCGGATCCGGCGCCGGAAAAACCGCTGCCGGTCGTGCAGACCCCGGCGGCACAGCCCGCCGAAAAATCGGCAACGCGCGGAGTGGCGGCGGCGAAGGGCGTTGAGGGAAACGCCGGAAAAGAAAGGAAGGTCGATGGCGGCCCCCGGATCTCTCTTGATGTCCAGGATGCCGATATCAAAGCGGTCTTTCGTCTGTTGTCCGAACAGGGAAAAGTGAGTATTGTCTCCGGTGACGATGTCAAGGGGACGGTGACCCTGAATATCAAGGATGTGCCCTGGAATCAGGCGCTCGACACCATCCTCAGAATCAAAGGTTTATCCAAAATAGAAAAAGATAATGTAATCATGGTGATGACTTATGATAATTCCTTGAAACTTAAAAAAGCTGAGGAGGATTTGGTTAAAAGAACCGAGGAGGAGCTGGCAAGGCGGGAGAGAAAGCAATTAGATACAGAGCCGCTAATAACGCGAATTGTGCCTATTAAATATCGTATGCTTCAATTTATAAAAAAAATCGATATGAAGAGAGATGTGCTGATAACCGGTGTTGGTAAGGAATCTGCTGCCGGGGCTGGTAATTTGAAAGCGTCGCCATCAGATGACAAGTCGGAGCCATCAGCGGACGGTAGCGGACAGCAAAAAAAAGATGCTAAAGCTGCAGGCTACAGGAATGATACGACCACCCAAAAGGTTTCAATGGAGGGTGCAGGTGATTTTATTCAACTTCTTCAAAGTCTTCTTAGTACAGATGCGGATGGCAAGCAAAGAGGTTGGATTGGCGCTGATCCGGAAACAAATAGTCTAATTATTACGGCAAGCAAGAATGACCTGGATAAAATTATGGACATGATTGCTAAAACGGATATACCAACCGATCAGATCCTGATCAAGGCCAATATTGTGGAAACCACGAAAGACACTGCCCGCAACCTCGGCATCCAGTGGGGAGGCGTATTTGGACAAAGGGCTGGGAATCAGAGTTTATACGTCACTCCCGGAGGCACAGGCGGTTCTACCGTTCCTCCGGGGTCTGCCCTTTCAGGGGGATACAAACCAGCCTCCGACATAACGGGGATCGGCGGCCAGGGCTACGGGGCCAATTTCCCGGCGGCACAGATTCTCGGCGTAGGTCCAGCCTCGCTGGGGTTGCTGTTTGGGACTATCGGCGCCCATTGGATAATCAAACGGCCTCTACTGAAAATGGAGAGGATGTTCCAGTTGTCACGCCGGCCACGTCAACTTCTCCAGCGACCGTCACTTGGAAGAGAGCCGTTTTGAGGCTGGAAATAACCCCCCACGTGATCGACGGGAAAAATATCAAGATGACGATAGTCGTTAGAAAGGATGAGGCGGATTTTACACGGCAGGTGTCGGGCAATCCCCCTATTTTCGTGAAAGAGACGAAGACAGACTTGGTCGTTGCAGACGGCGAGACCATTGTGATTTCCGGTTTGACCAAGCAGAAAAAGGATAACACAATAAACGGGGTGCCCTGGTTAAAAGAGGTCCCCGTGCTGGGCTGGCTCTTCAAGGGAGAAGGGAAGAGCGAGTCCATGGAAGAGGTGCTGATCTTTATTACTCCCAATATCATAAAACCGCAGGAAATGGCCGGAATTCAGACCGGGCCTTGAGAACCATGACTTATACATTCCGGTTCAAGTCGGAGATTGAAACGCATATCATTGATCAGGTTGTGGTCAAGGAGACAGACATTATGAAATATTTGGCCAGATTTATTATGATGGCCTTCATGGCGGCCATGTTTTGGGGCCTTGCGGGCTGCGTTCCGGCGAATTACCAGAAAGGGATGAAACACTATAAACCGGACGATGTCGCTGCGGCCGTCCGCGAACTGAAACCGCTGGCCGAGCAGGGCAACGCCGAAGCCCAGTTCAACCTGGGTTCACTCTATTACCAGGGCTGGGGAGTGCCTCAGGATTATAAGGAAGCGACCCAATGGATGCGCAAGGCCGCCGAACAAGGCCACGTATTTGCCCAGGTCACGCTGGGCTCCATCCATGCCGAGGGCGTGCAGGGAGCGATCGAGAAGGACTATCCCCAGGCGCTCATGTGGTTCATCTTCGCCGCCGCCCAGGGTGATATGGAGGCCATGGAATTAAGAGATACGATGGCGAACCGAATGACGCCGACGCAGATCGCGGAGGCGCAAAGGCTGGCCCGGGAATTCAAACCGCAGAATGTCTATACGAAATCGTTCCAGGAATTTAAGGCCCTCGGCGAGCGGGGGGATGCTGTCGCCCAGTTCAAAGTCGGATTAATCTATTACGGGGGACAGGGGGTTCCGCGCGATTATATCGAAGCCCTCAATTGGTTCAAAAAGGCCGCCCGGCAGGGCCATCCTCTGGCCCAGTATAATGCCGGTTACATGAACGAAAAAGGCGAGGGGACGCCGCAGAACTATGTGGAAGCGGCAAAGTATTATCGCCAGGCGGCGGAACGGGGGAATCAGTTGGCCCAGTATACCCTCGGTTACATGTATGAAAAAGGTCAGGGTGTGTTGTCGGACGAAGTGCAGGCCCTGATGTGGTATAATCTGGCGGCGATCCGGGGGGAAACCAAGGCCAGAGCGGCGCGGGACCGGGTCACCGTATGGATGACCCCCGCGCAGGTCGCCGAGGCTCAGCGTCTGGCGCGCGAATTCAAGATCGTAGGAAAATAAGGTTGGCCTTTTATGGGTATGCGAAGGAGGATGGGTCATGCGTAAGTGTTCTCGTATATCAGGACTATTCCTATGCATCTTGACGCTCTGCGTCTGTAGTTGCGGCGGCGGCGGCAGCAGCGCGGCCGATCCTATGGGGACGGCGACCGTCCAATTCGTCGACGAAACCGGGGCGGTCCTCGTCCCTAAAGAACCAGGCGGTCCCTTGGTCTTGAGTGTTATGCCAGGCGAAAGCCGCCAACTGATCGTCTGGGTCACGAACGCCCGCGACGGTGGGAAGACCATCGTACCGGTGATCGGTGAAGAGGTGACCTTTTCCCTGCTCACACCCGGCAACGGCGGCTCCATCACCATGGTGAACGACAAGACGGACGCTAACGGCCGGGCCGTGGGCATCTATACGGCGGGGAACAATTTTGAGATGGATGAGGTCCGCGCCACCACCAAAGCCGGCGCCACGGCCCAGGTCACCATCATGAAAACGGGCGGCATCGTTGGCGCGCGGATTTCTTCCCTGGCGGCTTTGCCCACGACGGTTGCCGCCGATCAGACCAGCGTCGTCACGGCAAAGGTGACCGATGGGAACGGCAACCCGATGATGGGCGAAGCGGTGATGTTCACGCTTCCGGTGAACGCGAGCGGTGCGAGCTTCGTCAATGCCGCCGGCGTTCATGTCTCGTCCGTTTCGGTCACCACCGAAGCCGGCGGCAATGCCGTGGCGATCTATTACGGCGGCAGCACCTCGCCGAAAGTCAATGTGTATGACACCGTCCGGGCGACCCTGGCGAACGGCTCCAGCAATGCGGTGGTCATCACCCGGAGCGCCGGGACAGCGACGGATCTGTCGGTCTCGGTTGCCGCGGAGCCCACTTCGGTCAACGCCGGGCAGACGAGCATCATCACGGCGACCGTCACCGGCGATGACAGATCCGGCGCGGTCGTGACCTTCTCCCTCCCGGTGAACTCCAGCGGGGCAAGTTTCATTAACGCCGGCGGGTCCAGCGTCTCTTCGATCACGGTTACGGCCGGCGGCAGCGGCATCGCGACGGCCATCTATCGGGCCGGGTCCACGTCGTCGGACACCACGGTCCAGGATACAGTCCAGGTCGTCCTGACCAACAGCGCCAACGGTGCGGTCATCCTCACACGAATGGCCACCTTCGCTACGACCTACGCAGTGTCGATTGGCGCCTCCACCACATCCGTGACGGCGGGACAGGTCAGCATCATCACCGCCACGGTGACCAGTGGATCCACATCCACACCCGCCACCGGCGTCACGGTGACTTTCACGCTGCCGGTCAACAACAGCGGCGCGACGCTTTCCGCGGCGACCGCGACGACAGACGGCAGTGGCAAGGCGGTCGTGATCTATCGGCCGGGGACCACAAGTCCGACGCTGAGCGTGCAGGATACGGTTCAGGCAGCCTTCGGCACAGCGACCAGCGCCTTGACGATCACGAGGACCGGGGCGTCGACGAACTCAGTGTCGATTGGCGCCTCCACCACATCCGTGACGGCGGGACAGATCAGCGTCATCACCGCCACGGTGACCAGCGGATCCACAGCCGCCGGCGGCGTCACGGTGACTTTCACGCTGCCGGTCAACAGCAGCGGCGCGACGCTGTCTTCAGCGACCGCGACGACGGACGGCAGCGGCAAGGCGGTCGTAACGTATCAGGCGGGTAGCAACAGCCCGACGCTGAGCGTGCAGGATACGGTTCAGGCAGCCGTCGGTACAGCGACCAACGCCTTGGCGATCACGAGGACCGGGTTGGCGGCGTACGCAGTGTCGATTGGCGCCTCCACCACAGAAGTGAAAGCGGGACAGGTCAGCGTCATCACCGCCACGGTGACCAGTGGATCCACACCCGCCGGCGGCGTCACGGTGGCCTTCACGCTGCCGGTCAACAGCAGTGGCGCGACGCTGTCCTCAGCGACCGCGACGACGGACGGCAGCGGCAAGGCGGTCGT
>JAPLJX010000139.1 GCA_026388375.1 Deltaproteobacteria bacterium | reverse complement strand
GGAGCTGCTCCCTCTCTATACGCTCCACAGCCTGTACTAATTACGGGAAAAAGCGGGGTATGGGCCATTCATTTTCAGATATCAGGAAGGAGAATAAGATGCGATACATCATTGTAGGAGGGAGCGCCGCGGCGATCAGCGCCGTTGAGTCCATCCGGTCACTGGATCACGAATCCGGTATCGACCTGTTCAGCGACGAAGAGACCCCCCTCTTTTCGAGAGTCCTCCTCCCGTACTACGTTGCGGAGGAGCTTTCCAAACCGTTGCTCAATTTCCGAACAGCCGATTTTTTCGAAGAGAACAAAGTTACGCCCCACCTGGGGGTGAAAGTCACCTCGCTGAATACCGCCGCCAAGACCATCCGAACCACGGACGGGCAGACGTACACTTTTGACAAGCTCCTGCTCGCCACGGGGGGCAAGGCGATCGTCCCGCCCATTCCGGGGGTCGATAAGGAGGGGATCTCCACCCTGAAGACCATGGCCGACGCGGAGAGGATCTACAACATGAAGGGGAAACGCGCCGTGGTGATCGGCGCCGGCAGCATCGGCGTCGAGGCGTGCATCAGCCTGACGAGACGCGGTATCAAGGCCACGCTGCTGGAGCAGCTCGGGCAGGTGATGCCCACCGTCTTCGATGCGGAGGCGGCCGAGATCGTCCGGAAGCGGATCGAGGATCTCGGGATCGACGTGCTCACCGGCGAAAAGGCGCTGAAGTTTACCGGCGACAAGCGTGTCACGGGCGTCGTGACCGACAACCGCGAGCTTCCCTGCGACATGGTCGTGCTGTCGGTGGGCGTTCGTCCGCAGACCGATCTCGCCGTCCAGGCGGGACTCAAGATCGGTGAACTGAAGGGGATCCGGGTCGACGAGACCATGATGACCAGCGCCAAGGACGTCTACGCCGCCGGCGACGTCGCGGAGACCCACGACATCGCGCGGAACGCCTGGTTCCTGAATGCCATCTGGCCGTGCGCCTTCGAGCAGGGCCACTTCGCCGGTCTCAACATGGCCGGTCGGAAGAGCGCCTATCCCGGTTCCTACCGACGCAACTCCATCGGAAATTTCATCGGAATTCCCGCCATCTCGATGGGGGTGACCCATGCGGAATCCTGCGCGATGGCCTCCGATGAGGATGAATTCCGGGAGATCCGGGTGCGAACGAAGGATGCCTACAAGAAACTGGTCCTCCGAAACGGGAAGATCATCGGGGCGATCCTGGTCGGCCAGACCCAGAAGGCCGGGCTCATGTCGATCCTGCTCAAGAAGCAGGTCAACGTCGCCGATTCCATCCCGCTGCTGATGAGCGACCGCCTGAATTTCATGGATCTGCTGCCGATCCTGCGGAGGAACGCCGATCAGTTCAGCGAACCGGAATACAAGGAACTGATGGATACCGGACTGTAATTCTTTGAGCTGTTTCAAGATGAAGCGCATCTGTTTATTCGTGAGGAGGAAAACGTGAAAGTAATCATGGTAGACAAAGAAAAATGTACGGGATGCCATCAGTGCGAGCTCTGGTGCGGGACGGAAATCGCCTCCACATCCAAAGAGCTGGCCCGGGCGATCAACGAGGAGCCCCATCCGGTGCCAAGGGTCTATGTCGAGGGTAAGCCATTCGCGCTGCAGTGCCGGCATTGCGAGAGCGCACCCTGCCTGGACGCCTGTCCCAACGGGACCATGCGTCGCGATCCGGAAACCGGGCTGATCTACGTGAACGAACAGACCTGCATCGCCTGCTGGATGTGCGTTATGGTCTGTCCGTTCGGAATCATCAACCCGTCATCATCCATGAAGGTGGCGATCAAGTGCGACCGTTGCCGCAACATGGGCTATCCGATCTGTGCGGAGGTCTGTCCCACCGGGGCCCTCTCCCTCGTGGAGCGGAAGGATTATCGGAAGAAGAAGTTCTAACAAGGCAGGATGCTATCACAATTTGACCGATGACCGAATGGGTCGCGGAACGGATCGGGGACATGTTCCGGAAGCCCACAGGGATCGGAACGTGTCCCCGGAACACAAGAAAGGAGATTTACAATGGAGTTCATCCAGAAGAAGACCGCCGACAATGCAGCAGAGCATTTCCTGGCGAAAGCGGCAGACAAGGGTACGAAATTGGCGTGGGACCGTTTCGAGGGACAGCTTCCCGAATGCGGGTTCTGCGAATCGGGATTAAGCTGCCGGGATTGCCTCCAGGGGCCGTGCATCAGCCACCCCTTCCGGGATGTCAACAAACTGGGCGTTTGCGGAAAGGATAAGGATATCCTGGCTGTGCAGACACTTTTGAAACTGGTCCTCAAGGGGACGATGGCCACCCTGGACCAGGTCAGTGATTTTGTGGAAGGGGTTGCCTCCGGGGCGGTGAAGCCGAAGGACAAGGCGGAGGCGAATCGGATCGTCGCCGGGATCGAAGCCCTGCTGAAGGATGGCGGCGCCAGCCTGAAGAAGGCCTTCCCGAAGGCCCTGCTCACCGCCTGGGAAGAGGCGGGGATCTACCCGCAGGGGGTGGCCAAAGATCTCTTCAAGGCCTCCCAGAAGGTAGAAGGCGGCGTCGCCGGCGTCGAGGAGACGCTGTTCTGGGCCTTCAAGGCCGCTCTGCTGGGCGCCTTTGCCCAGAGGCTCCAGGGCGGGCTGAAAAAGGCCGTCTTCGGTGCGGCCCCCGCCGAGCTTGAAGTCAACATGGGCGTCCTGAAAAAGAATGCCGCGAATATTCTTCTCTATGGACGCTTCTCGCCGGTCCTGAAGGCGAAGATCGCGGCCGCGGCGGCAAAGAAAAAGGTGAACGTGGCGGGCGTCTGCACGGATCCGCTCCTTTCGCCGTACGCGTTCGCTCCTGTGACGAGCTACGGTTCCCAGGAACTGCCGCTGATGACAGGCGCCGTCGACCTGATCGTGACCGGCGACCAGTTTGTCAATCCGTCGGTCGCCGCGATCGCCGCAGAGTACAATACGGTGGTTGTCCCGACGGAGGCCTTGAAGGGCCTGAATCCGGCGGCCTTCGCCAATGAGATCGTGGAGAAGGCTCTCAACGCGTTTAAGTTCCGCCGCGCAATCGTGCGGGATATCCCGGAGGCGAAGGAGTCCGCCCTGATGGGGCTTTCCGCGGCGGATCTCGACGTGAAGAAGATCGCCGTTGCGCTGAACGAGGGGAAGGTCAAGGGGATCGCGATCCTCGCGGGCACCAACAACGTGAAGTTCACGCAGGACCTGCCCTTCGTGACGATGGCGCAGGAGTTCCTGAAGGACGACATCCTCTGCATCTCCGAAGGCGATGCGAGCGTCAGCCTGGCGAAATACGGTTTCCTGAACCCCCGCCAGTGCGGGAAGCATTGCGGCGAGGGTGTGGCAAAGCTCCTCAAGGCCGCCGGAAAGAACCTCCCGGCCGTTCTCGACCTCGGGTATGCGGAGAACGGCGGCGTGGCCGAGTTTCTGTTAGCGCTTTCCGCGGCCTCCAAGAAGGCCGTGAAAGAGCTGCCGGTGCTGGCCTGCTTCGCCGAGGCCAACCGGAGCGCCGAGGTTGCCGAGGCGCTCGGCCTGGTGGCGATGGGCGTTTCGACCTTCTTTTGGCCCAGCCTGCCGGTGACGGGGAGCCCGAAGACGATGGAGGCCCTCGGGAAGCTCTGCGGCGAAAAGTTCGGCGCGAAGCTGATCGTCCATACGGACAAGAAGATGGAGCCGCTCGCGAAGGCGAGGATGATCCTGAAGGTCTTCAACCGCGTGGAGGATCCGTGCCTCAAGGATCATCCCTGGACCGACTGGAAGAAATAGGAGGGGGGTATCATGTCTTATCCGAGCGGACGTCATTTCTTGCAGATTCCGGGACCGACGAACGTGCCCGAGCAGGTGCTCCGGGCGATGGCGAAGCCGACCATCGATCACCGGGGTCCGGAATTCAAGGCGCTGGGCCTTGAGGTGCTGGGTGGGCTCAAGCCGATTTTCAAGACGGCCGGACCGGTCGTCATCTTTGCGTCTTCGGGAACGGGCGCCTGGGAGGCGGGCTTGGTCAACACGCTCTCTCCCGGCGACAAGGCGCTGATGTTCGAGACGGGTCACTTCGCGACCCTCTGGAAGAACATGGCGGTCCGGCTGGGGCTGGAGGTCGATTTCGTCCCCGGCGACTGGCGTCACGGTGTCGATTCGGCCGTGGTCGAAGCCAAACTGGCCGAGGACCGCGGTCATGCGATCAAATCGGTCATGGTCGTCCACAACGAGACCTCGACCGGCGTGACGAGCCGCGTGGCCGAAATCCGCAAGGCCATCGACCGGACCGGCCATCCGGCGCTCTTCATGGTCGATACGATCTCCTCCCTCGGTTCTATCGACTACCGCCATGACGAATGGGGGGTCGATGTGACGGTGGGCTGTTCCCAGAAGGGGCTGATGCTGCCCCCGGGGCTCGGCTTCAATGCGATCAGCGCCAAGGCGCTGGCCGCGGCGAAAACCGCGAAACTTCCCAAGTCTTACTGGGGATGGGAGGAGATGCTGACCGCCAACAAGGGGGGATTCTTCCCCTCGTCTCCGGCGACCAACCTGCTCTACGGCCTGCGGGAATCCCTCCATCTGCTGGCGGAGGAGGGGCTCGACAATGTCTTCGCCCGCCACAAGCGCCATGCCGAGGCCACGCGCCGGGCGGTCCGGACCTGGGGCATGGAGATCCTCTGCCTCGATTCGGAGGAGTACAGCCCGGTCCTGACGACGGTCGTGATGCCGGGAGAGAAGGGGGCGGACGCCTATCGCGCGGCGGTGCTGGATAAATTCAACATGTCCCTGGGGAGTGGTCTCGGCATCCTGAAGGACCGGGTCTTCAGGATCGGCCATCTGGGGGACTTCAACGACCTGACGCTGATCGGGACGCTCGGCGGCGTGGAGATGGGATTCGCACTCACGGGCATCCCGTATAAACAGGGCGGCGTCATGGCGGCAATGGATTATCTCGCATCCCATTGAGCCGATCGGATCCATACCCGATCGTTCAAGAGCGGGAACGGGTTGAGGATCCAATCCCGGAAATACCGCTTGACATCCGATAGCGGAGAATAAGAACATAATCGGTTACAGGGTGCTGCGTTTGTAAGCGGAAAACTTTTTTTGAGGACATAAAGAAAGGAGTAGCAAGATGAAAACAAGTTTATTTGGAAACAGGTTGTTCCGGGTGGCTGCGCTGGCGTTGTTTGCCGTCCTGTTCCTGGCCGTTCAGGTCCAGGCTGCCGCCTGGGAACCCACCAAGCCGGTGGAGTTCATTGTTCCCGCTGGTGCGGGCGGTGCGTCAGACCAGATGGCGCGTACAATCCAGGGCATCATCATGAAGTACAAATTGATGAAGCAGCCCGTTATGATCTTTAACAAGGGCGGCGCGAGCGGCGCCGAGGGCGCCATGGATGTCAAACAGGCCACGGGTGATCCCCACAAACTCCTGGTGGCGTTCTCCCTCATCTATACCCTGCCGATCGCGCAGAATCTGCCGCTCGGCTGGGAAAACTTCAACCCGGTGGCAATGATCGCTTTGGATGATTTTATCCTGTGGGTCCATTCAGATTCGCCGTACAAGACAGCGATGGACTATGTTAATGCCATAAAAGCGGCGCCTGAGGGGACCATCAAGGCGGGCGGCACCGGCTCGAAGCGAGAAGACCAGATCATCACCGTTGCATTTGAAAAAGTTGTTGGGAAAAAAATAACCTATATCCCCTATTCAAGCGGAGGCGAGGCCTCCACCCAACTGGCCGGTAAACACATCGATTCCAATGTCAACAACCCCAGCGAGAACGTTGCCCAGTGGCGTGCCGG
>JAPLJX010000072.1:4734-10679 GCA_026388375.1 Deltaproteobacteria bacterium | reverse complement strand
TCTGGCTCTCGACGCTCCGCGCGGCCGTCGCGCTGACCCCCGACCACCTCTCCTGCTATCAGCTCACGCTGGAAGAGGGAACTCCTCTTGCGGAGAGATGCAGTCGGGGCGAGGTTGTCCTTCCCGAAGAGGCGGTCCAGGCCGATTTCTTCTGCAATACATCGAAGTTTCTGGAAGAGAACGGTTATCTCCACTACGAGGTCTCCAATTTCGCCCGCCCCGGCCGGGAATCGCGGCACAACGGAAAATACTGGAATCACACCCACTATCTCGGCCTCGGCCCCGCCGCCCACTCCTTCGACGGCCGGAGGCGCTGGTGGAACCACCGTTCCGTAAAGACCTATCGGGAGAATCTCGCCGCCGGGAAGACCCCGGTTATCGACTCCGAACTCCTCACCGACGAACAGCTCCGTCTGGAGGCCCTTTTCCTCGGGTTCCGGACCCGCAAGGGGGTTGATCTGGAGGGCTACCAAAGACGCTACCATTTTGATCTCCTCACGGAAAAAGGAAAAATGATCCGATACCTCACGGATGAGGGTCTGGCGGAAATCCGCGACGGTTTCCTGCGCCCCACGCGCAATGGAATGGCCGTTGCCGACAGCCTGGCCCTGATCTGAACATCGGGGAAATAAGGCGGGAAAGGCTTCTCCGACGCGGGTTTTGTTTTTTATGAGGCTTCTTCTCCTGCCGGTTTCGCAAAACCGTCCGGGAAGTCTTTTTCCAGGCAACGGCGGATATCGCCGAAATCATTGTAGAGAAGAGAGGGCGTGCCGTTCTTCATGCATTTTTCGTGGAGGATTGGCTTCGCGAAGACCCGATTGGCGGCGCGGGCGGGGCAGACGTCGGAATAACTGTCGCCGATGTAGATGATCCGGTCATAATCGGACCGGAAATGGTCGAGAAGGGAGCGTTTGCAGGTCCCACACCGCCCGCACTCCTCGCTCACCAAAGGAAAGGCGAAGTCGATCCGGTCGTCCTCCTGAAAGAGGAGACGGTTGGAGTAGAATTCTACATCGAGACCATATTTCCTGAGGATCGCCTCGATGTAGACGTCGAGGCCGTCGGAGACGATCTTGAGATCGATCTTCCGCTTCCGGCAGAAGCTTAAAAATTCCGGGAAGAAGGGATCGAGCCGTTCGCGGCGGAGCACAAAGTCCAGCACCTGCGACCGGTTCGCCCGAAACAGGGGCGCGATCCGGCTGTAGGCGACCCGGGAGCCGACCTTCCCCGCAGAGTAGGAGCGATCGATCTCCTCCCACCCTTCCGCGAAACGTTCCAGGAATGCGTTGCCCATATCCACGCTGCAGACCGTCCCGTCGAAATCGCAGACGACCAGCAGACGTTCGGGCGGGCATCCCCCGCCGGATCCGGGCAAATGGATCGGGTGATCATTCATGATCGGGATCATCATTATTATTCTTGAAGTATTTCCTGAGGATATTAATCCCTGCCAGAATCAGGAGGGCGGGAAGCAGAAAAGTGGCGATGCGGTAGATTTTTACATCAAGATTCTCCGAGACGAGGAAGATCAGACCGACGCAGCCGATGATCCAGCCGCCGAAGTCCCGGACCCGCCGGATCAGGGTGCCCAGCGAGATGATGATCAGAAGCACCGGCCAGCTCCGGGAGAAGGCCCAAACGTCCATCTTGCTCAAAATGATCAGCACCCCGAGACCGATCAGGATCATGCCGCCCGTCAGGATGCCCTTCTTGTTGCGCGTCTCCATGACGATCACCTCCCCATGTGGATTTTCGCCCGCTGCCTGTATCTCCCCCTCGCCATGCGGACCGATCTTACCGGCAGGGGGGAATGACGAGATTATGGGCAGATCAAAACCGAGGCGACGCCAGCTACCCGAACCGCACCGGCGGGAATTTTCACTAAAAGTGCGGGGAGGACGCGGCCCTCCCCGTTCGGATCGCTACATTTTCTCCGCCAGCTTCAGAAACGGCTTGAACAGATCGAGCGGGATGGGGAAGGCTATCGTCGAATTGTTCTCCGCCGCGATCTGGTTCAGGGTCTGGAGGTAGCGGAGTTGCAGCGACATCGGCTGCGTTTCCATGAGGGCCGCCGCCTGGATCAGCTTCTGGGCGGCCTGGAACTCCCCTTCCGCATTGATCACCTTGGCCCGCCGTTCTCTCTCCGCTTCCGCCTGTTTGGCAATGGCCCGTTTCATCTCCTCGGGCAGGTCGATCTGCTTGACCTCGACGTGTGAGACCTTGATCCCCCAGGGTTCGGTGTTTCGGTCCAGGATCTCCTGAAGCTGGAGGTTGATCTTCTCCCGCTCGGAGAGGATCTCGTCCAATTCCATCTGGCCGCAGACGCTCCGGAGGGTCGTCTGGGAGAGCTGCGACGTCGCATAGAGGTAATTCTCCACATCGATCACGGCGGCTTTCGCGTCTATGACCCGGAAATAGACGACGGCATTGACCTTGATCGAGACGTTGTCCCGGGTGATGACGTCCTGCGGGGGGACATCCATCGTGATCGTCCGCATGTCGATCCGGACCATCTTGTCGACGACGGGAATCAGGATGATGAGCCCGGGGCCCTTCGTGGCGATGACCCTCCCCAGACGAAAGATGACGGCCCGCTCATACTCGTTGAGGATCCGAATGGCCGACGCGAGGAACATGACAACCAGAACAACCAATACGATGACGGTGTACATAAGACTGCCCTCCTTTTATTTTTCGATGGTTTCTACCCTGACTTTCAGCTGTTCCACCCGGATCACCCGTATTCTGGCTCCCCTGGTTACGGGAACGTCGCTGATTGCGTTCCAGTGCTCCCCGTGAATCAGCACCTTTCCCTCCGCGTGGATATCGGTTATTGCCAGACCTTCTTCGCCCCGCATCCCCTCCTGGCCTCCCTGCCGTGGCCGGAGCTGCGCCTTGACGGCGATCGCAATCACGGCGATGAAGAAGAGCGACGTGATCGACACCGCCGGAATGAGGACGCTCCAGGAGACCCGCAGGGAGGAATCGGGGGCCTGGAAGAGCATCAGCGACCCGATGGCAAGCGAGACGATCCCCCCAACGGTGAGGATCCCGTGGCTGATCACCTTGATCTCGGCAACAAACAGGATGATGCTGAAGAGGATCAGGGCGACCCCGGCATAGTTCACCGGGAGCGTCTGCATCGCGAAGAAGGCCATGATCAGGGAGATCCCTCCGATCACGCCAGGGAGAATGACGCCCGGGGTGGAAAATTCGAAGTAGAGGCCGGCGAGGCCGATCAGCAGAAGTATATAGGCGATGTTCGGATCGCTGAGCGCGGCGAGGACCTTCTGTCGCGTGCCCATGATCTTTTCATTGAGAATGGCGCCCTTTGTCTTCAGGACCTTCTTTCCCCCGGCCAGAAGAACTTCCCGACCGTCCACCTGCTCGATGAGGCGGTTCAGGTCCGCCGCCACGAAGTCGATCACCTTCAGGCGGAGGGCCTCCTCGGCGGTGATCGATTCACTCTTCCGGACCGCCTTCTCAACCCACTCTTCATTCCGGGCCCTCTTCTTGGCGATACCCCGGACGTAGGCGACGGCATCATTTTCCACCTTTGTGCTCATGGTCTTGTCCATACCGCCGCCGATCCCCAATCCGACGGGATGCGCTGCGCCTATGTTTGTCCCCGGCGCCATCACCGCGATATGCGCGGCCACCGTGATGATGACTCCGGCCGAGGCTGCCCTCGCCCCAGAGGGTGCAACGTAAACGATAACGGGTACAGGTGCATTTAGGATTCCCTTGGCAATATCCCGCATGGCCAGATCGAGGCCGCCCGGCGTATCGAGCCGGATGATCAACCCCTCCGCACCGCTCTTCGCGGCCTCCCCGATGCTCTGGACGACGTACTCGGCAATGGGCGGCGTGATGGCAGCGCTGATGGTGATCACGTCGAAGACGGGCGCCTTGTCCGCCGCGCGCAGATTCTGTCCGGGCAGCATCATGCCGATGAACAGAGCGGCCGTCACCGCGACCGCGCGGATCATTTTTTGCAACATGGCTCTCTTCATTTCACAGGACCTTCCTTCCATTCATCCATGTCATGTCCCCTCCCGAAGGAACTTCATGATCGCCTGGACATCCTCCCACACCTGTTTCTTCGCCCCGGGGTTCCGAAGCAGATAGGCCGGGTGGTAGGTCGGCATCAGCGGTATCCCCTGGTAGCGATGGAACCGGCCGCGCAGCACGGAAATGGGCGCCTCCGATTTGAGCAGGGTATGCGCCGCAAAGCTCCCGAGGGCGCAAATGACGGAGGACGGCACTTCAGGATATTGCAGATATAGACATCCTCCCGCTTCAGCCCCATCGCGGCAATGATCTTCGTGAGCAATTGCCCCGCGCGACCCACGAACGGCCTTCCCTGGGCATCTTCATCCGCCCCCGGCGCCTCGCCGACAAAGACCAACTCCGCACAGGGATTCCCCTCGCCGAAAACCAGCCTGTGACGGAGACCGCCGAGCGGACAGCGCCGGCAGTCGCCAATCTCTGCGAGAACCGGATCCAGAGCGGAAACTTCCACCCCGGAACATTCCAGGGCCGGCTCCGGTGCACCAGCGGCGGGCATCTCGACGCCTCCTTTTCCGCGGGACAGATAGCAGAGGGGTTTTCGCAATTCTCCGTCCAGACGAACCCTCTCCGTCAGGGACCGGACCAGGCCGAGGAGCTCCTCCCGTGGTTCGTCCTCAGCGCCCATCCCGGATCCTTCCGCTTTCTCTCATTTTCATTACGCGGTCAAGGATGACGCCGGCCACATCCATTTTGTCCATCAATGGAAACGCCTCGACCCCTCCCTCCCGGTCCAGGATCGAGATCACATTCGTATCTCCCCGGAAGCCGGCCCCGGGTTCGGTCACGTCGTTGGCCACAATGAAATCCATCCCCTTTTCAATGAGTTTCTTCCGGGCGTGTTCGAGCAGATGATCCGATTCCATTGAGAATCCGACCACGATCCGGTCGCCCTTCCGGCTCGCAATCTCGGAGCTGATGTCGGGATTCCGTTCCAGATGAACGGTCAGAGACCCTTCCTTCTTCTTGATCTTCACCGGTTCGCAGACGGCCGGCCTGTAATCAGCCACCGCAGCGGCCTTGACCACAACCGTCGCCTCCGCCAGATTGGCCAGGACGGCATCACGCATCTCGACGGCCGTCCGGACCGGGACGAAGGCGACGCCCCGCGGCGCAGGAAGCGCGGTGGGACCGCTGACCAGCGTCACAGCCGCGCCCCGCCGCCGCGCCATCACGGCCAGTGCATACCCCATCTTTCCGGAGGAGTAGTTGCTGATGAACCGCACCGGATCAAAGGGTTCCTGCGTCGGACCGGCTGTCACGAGAATGTGCTCTCCCTGAAGGTCCTTCGGAGTCAGAATCGACTCGATCTCCTCCGCGATCTCCGACGGCTCGGCGAGCCGCCCCTGCCCTTCAACGCGGCAGGCCAGTTCGCCGTACCCCGGCGCCAGGCTCATATGGCCTCGCGAGACCAGGCGGGCACGATTCTCTTTCACAACGGAATTCGCATACATTTTTGCGTTCATCGCGGGGCAGATCAGAACCGGGGCATCCGTGGCCAGCAGAACCGTGGTCAGGAGGTCGTCAGCGAGGCCGGCGGCCATCTTGCCGATGATGTTCGCCGTTGCGGGCGCGATGACGACGAGTTCGGCGAATTCCGCAAGCGCGATGTGGCCGATCTCGAAGTCCCCCGGTACCCAAAACAGGTCCGTGGCGACCGGGTTTCCCGACAGGGTCTCGAATGTGAGCGGCGTGATGAACTTGCAGGCATGGTCGGTCATGACCACCCGGACCTTCGCCCCGCGCCGGACCAGCTCCCGAGCCAGTTCGGCGGCCTTGTAGGCGGCGATACCGCCGGTCACGCCCAGAACGATTCTTCTATCCTTCAGCATATCAGGGGTCCCCCCACAAGATTGATAACTTATAGCAAGGATGCC
>JAPLJX010000072.1:4222-4688 GCA_026388375.1 Deltaproteobacteria bacterium | reverse complement strand
TGAAAATGGGACGGCTTCGTAAAAAGGCCGCAGGCAAGGCGCGCGAATCCTGAGGAATGAGGCGTACTTTGGTGTACGCGCCATGACGAGGGATGAAGCTTGAACGCAGCATCCGGCCTTTTTTACAAAGCCGTTATGGTTCCCGTCCGGAAATGGTTTTTGACCTTGCATTGCGCCCGCAAAGTGGCTATACCGCACCCAGTTCATCCAGGAGGCCAAAAGTCTATGAAAAGTAAATTCTGGTATATCGTCGGGTGTCTCGTCCTGCTCGCGGGCGGAGGCTGGTGGTTTTTCCTTACCGTCGGGGAAAGCGGCAATCCCATCGTTGAGATCGGCGCGGATGCTGCCGTCATCGGCCGGCAGAAGGCCCTTAACGTCACTTTCGCAGATTCGGGCCGGGGTCTCCGCCACACAGAGATCGTCATCACTCAGGACAGTCGGCCCCGCGTCCTTTCCTCCATCGACT
>JAPLJX010000072.1:0-4178 GCA_026388375.1 Deltaproteobacteria bacterium | reverse complement strand
TCTCGGTTGCCGTCGACGCTTCCGCCCTGAAACTTCATGTCGGGCCGGCCACGCTGACCCTCACCGCCATCGATCACAGCCTCTGGAAAAACCGGACCACGGTGGTCCGGCCCGCTCAGATCGATTTCCTCCCGCCCCAGATCTTCCAACTCAATACGCAGAACCACATCAATCCTGGAGGAACCTGCGTCGTTGCCTATCGCCTGTCGGAAGCGGTTCCCCGGACGGGCGTCATGGTCGGTGATCAATTCTATCCGGGCTACCCAGTCACGCTGGCCGGGAAACCCGGTTACGTGGTCTACTTTCCCCTGCCGCTGGATGCATCGCCGGGCGTTCCGCAGATCCGCATCCTGGCCCAGGATCATGCCGGGAACGAAACGGTGAACGGCATCCCGAACCTGATCAAGAAGCGGAAGTTCCGCAGCGACACGATGGTCCTTTCGGACAGTTTTCTCGGGCAGAAGATGCCCGAATTCCAGGCGGCCGTCCCGGAGTTACGGGGAAAAACGCCCATCGAAACCTTCGTCTACGTAAACACCCTGCTGCGCGCCGACAATCTCAAAACAATCCAGTCCGCCTGCCTGAAATCGGAACCCCGGCAACTCTGGCAGGATACCTTTCTCCGGATGAAGAACGCCGCCCCGATGGCCCTTTTCGGCGACCGCCGGACCTATCTTTACGGCGGGAAACCGGTGGGTGAAAGTATTCATGCCGGCGTCGATCTCGCATCCCTCGTCCATGCCCCGATCGAAGCCGCGAACAGCGGGATTGTCCGTTTCGCCGGTCTGCTCGGGATTTACGGCAACGCCGTTATCATCGACCACGGGCTGGGCCTCTCGACCCTCTACGGACACATGAGCGGCATCCAGGTCAAACCGGACCAGACCGTCAAGCGCGGAGAGGTCATCGGTCTCTCCGGCGCGACCGGTCTTGCCGGCGGGGATCACCTTCACTTCGGCGTGGCGATCCACGGCCAGTCCGTCGACCCGCGCGAATGGTGGGATCCGCATTGGATCGCCGACAACGTGACGAAGAAGCTGGAGGCGGGTTCCTAAGACTTTCCGATATCGCGGTGGGCAATATTCACCAGATAGCCCTTCTCCGCAAAGTAGGCGCCCAGCAGGTTCGCCATCACAACGGAGCGGTGATGTCCGCCGGTGCAGCCGAGGGCGATGTTGAAACGGGATTTGCCCTCCTTTTCGTAGAGGGGAATCAGAAACGCCATCAGATCAAACAGTTTCGTGACAAAGGTCTGACTGCCTTCCGATTCCAGAACATAATCGCGCACACGGGAATCATGGCCGTCGCAACTGCGCAGTTCCTCCACGAAATGGGGATTGGGCAGGAAGCGGACGTCCAGGACCATGTCGGCGTCCGCCGGCAGCCCATAACGGTAGCCGAAGGAGGTCACATGGATCGCCAGATTCCTTGCCGAAGAGGATCGGAAGTGCCGCTGAACGACATCCTTGAGCTGATGGACGTTGCAGGAGGTGGTATCGATGACCTTGTCGGCCATCTGTCTCAACGGGGCGAGTTTTTCCCTTTCCAGTCGGATGCCGTCCGCGATTGAACCGAGCGGGGCGAGAGGGTGTGTGCGCCTCGTCTCGCTGAAACGGCGCAGGATCGCCTCGTCGGCGGCATCGAAAAAAAGGATCTCAATCCGAAAGCCTTTCCGCTTGAGGCTGACGAAGATCCGTGGGTACTTTTCCAGGAATGCCTGCTCCCGGAGATCCATGACCATGGCAACCTGCGAGATCTGCTTGGCCGGATCGGACTGGATCTCCAGAAACTTCGAGAGCAGAACCACCGGCAGGTTGTCGACGCAGAAAAAGCCGATGTCCTCCAGCGCCCGCAAGGCGGTACTCTTGCCGGAACCGGAAAGTCCCGTGATGATCACCACACGAAATTGCTTCATCCTGATCCCCTTTTGGCCGGATCGGCTCGCCGTCCCCCGATAGCCCGGCAGATCCGGTCTGCCCAGGTTACCCTATGCTGTTCCTCCCCTGCTGCCGCATAACCCGATTATTTGACCGAAAGACGGCGAACATAACCCGTCACCCGTTCGGCCACCCGCCGGAGATCAACGTCCGCCGCAAGATCCCTGCAGGGGAGAGAGACACCAACAATCTCTTGAAATGCCTCTCCTTCTTGTACTGCATTTCTTTCAGACCCACGGACAAGTCGGACGAGCACGTCCACACGGGTTTCCTGAAGAAGGCGCCCCGTTCCGAGCAGATCTGCCGCCCGGAGAACCCCCCGACCCCGCACGGCAATCCGCCCGCCGGTTCTCCGATGGCCGCGTCCATAAACGGCGTCTCCCCTTCCCTCCAGAACGACGGCATCATCCGCCACCCAGCGATTGCCTTTGCCCATGAGGGCAAGACCGCAGGTGGTTTTGCCGATTCCGCTTTCACCCAGGAGCAAAACGCCGAGACCCCAAACCCGGACGAGCACGCCGTGGACCATGACCCGCCGCTCGCCCCTCTCCCGAAGCAGGCCGGTCAGACGGCTGTGGAGCAATGAATCGTCGTAGCACGACGAAAAGATGGGCGTCTCCGTCCGTTCCGAAAATTGCCGAAGAAAATCGGTTATCCTTTGCGCTGTCAGGGCCAAACAGGAGATATTCCGGAAGAGGAATGGGGGAACAGATCCGTTCCATCCGTTTTCATAAGCCCCATCCGCAGCGATCCGCGGAAGGATCAACATGGAGTGCGGGAAGGGCGTCATGCCATGACCGGATTCCCCCCCGGCATACCGGAGCAGATGACGGACGGATCCACGGGCGCCGGGAGGTTCCACAATTTCCGTAATCCCAAGTCTCTCCCCGTATGTCAGGATTTCTTTTACCGTTACGGACCTCATCAGGAGCCCCTGGTTTCAGATCAGGTTTCGTCGTCTTTTGCGGCGATAATCCGGAAGAGATCCTCATGCATCTTCGCTTCCAGAAGGCTCTTTCGGAAGTTCGCATCCTTCAGCATTCGGGAGATTTTCGCCAGCGCCTTGAGATGCTGGCCCGCCGAATTCTCGGGCGCCATCAGCAAAAAAAAGAGATGTACGGGCTTTCCGTCCATCGCCTCAAAGGCTATCCCTTCCCGACTCCTGCCGAAAGAGACCACCATCTCTTCGAGTCCGGGGAGTTTGCCGTGGGGGATGGCGATCCCGTCACCGATGCCGGTGCTCCCCAACCTTTCCCTCTCCAGGAGGACATGGAGCATCGCCTCGGAATCAACTTTGATCCTTCCTAGCGCAAAAACTCCCGCCAGTTCCGCGAGCGCATCCCGCTTGTTTCCCGCCTTCAACTGCTCAAGAACGAACTCGCGCTTGAGCATATCCGTGATTTTCATACTTTATCCTCAAACCTCAACGGCTGATTTCCATCAGCGAAAATTTTCCATCCTCACGCCGATAGATGACGTTGACATTTTCGGTGGACGAGTCGCGATAGATCACAAACCGGTTTTTCGTGGTTTCCATTTCCAGGACTGCGTCATCAATCGACATCGGCTTCAAGACCACTTTGCGCGTCTCGACCACCTTGGCATCAGTCGATTCCTCGCCTTCTTCCGTAGCAGATTCTTCGCCGGATTCTCCGCTTCGGGAATGATTTGTCTTGAAACCGCGCACCTTTTCTTTCCGTTTTTTTAGCTGCCGCTCGATCTTTTCGATGGCATTGTCGATGGCCAAATGCATATCCTTTTCTTCTTCCTTGCCGTTTATGTTCAACCCGTTCGCCATCAGATTAATTTCCGCCGTATTCCGGAATTTTTCAACCGACAGGATAACGCGGGCATCCACCGGATTATCGATATATTTCTTCAGTTTTTCCAATCTTTCTTCCACATATTCCTTCTGCCAATTTTTCCCCTCCGCATTCCTGAATGTCACAGAAATCTTCATGATCGGTTCCTCCCGTTTCTGATTTCACCCGCTCAGCGGCCTGGGGACATGATGCCGCATCGTGTCCCCCTGGGCCCCCTGAGCAGCAAAGCCGCGGACTATACGGATATCTCTTCGCCTTGTCAACGCTTTTTAAAAATATTTCTTCCGCATGGAAGAGGGCAGAATTCCCATCATCTCCCTGTATTTCGCAACCGTCCGCCGGGCGATAGAGATCCCTGAATCCCCAAGACGCGCGACGATGATCTGATCGCTAAATGGTTTGCGGGGATCTTCCCTGC
>JAPLJX010000319.1:37349-41652 GCA_026388375.1 Deltaproteobacteria bacterium | reverse complement strand
CTATCCACGGCGTGAATCAGGTCTTCATCCAACCTCATTTGCACGGTTCTCATCTCGATCACCATTGTTGTTATTTTGATAATGAAGTCCGCCTCTGTTACGGCAGGCTTTCATCGATTATCGCGTCGGCGCGACGGCGAGCATGTCCCGCAAGGTTACCTCCGGATGGTGGTAGCGCTTGTAGCGGGGCGTCTTCTTGCCGAACTGGATCGCCTCCTGCGGACACCACTGGATGCAGGCGAGGCACTGTTCGCAGTGGTGCCGCCAAGCGGGTCTGTCTCCCGGAAGGTCGATGTTTCCGGACGGGCAGACCGCCTTGCAGATGCCGCAGCCGTTGCATTTTTCGTCGACCCAGAAGCTTCGGTCCATCGTTGGAACGTGTGAAAAGGCGAGCCGGTTGAGCCCGGTAAAAAGGATGTTCTGCCACAAGGGGCCCTTCTCGACCGGTTGCTCCTCCCTCGCCGCCGCCTCGGCGGCAATCCTGCCGATCTTGTTCCGCGCCGCCTCGAACCGCCGGATTTGCGCCTCTTCCGGTCCGGGACCGCCCCAGGGGATGTAGTTGGACGGCATCGCCAGATCGAATCCGGCGGAAAGGGATAATCCCCGGGCCTGCATCCGTTTCTTCAGTTGAATCAGCGTGGCGGCGACCTGTCCCGCGTTGACGGCCACGGCAAAATGATACCGGGATCCGTTTTTCTCCAGCGCGTCCACAAAGGCAATGACCCTGCGCGGCAGCCCCCAGATGTGGACGGGGAAGATGATCCCGATCGCCTCGGCCCCGCTCACGATCGGATCCCCGGAAGTGCGCGAGATCGGGATGATCTCGGCGTCGCCCAGTTCTTTTGCCAGCATTCTGGCCGTCCAGAGGGAGTTGCCTGTGCCCGTGTAGAAGAAAAGGTCGGTTTTCATGGATAACTCCTCACCCGGGTGCGCCCCCGGACATAGGCGTGATCCTCTTTCAGGTCCGGGCCTTGCGTGGCGCCGGTCGCCAGCCTGTCGCACCGCTCGTTCTCCCGGTTTCCGGCATGGCTATGCACCCAGACGAACCGGACCCGGTGCCGGTCGCACAGATCGAGCAGCTTTGCCCACAGGTCGGCATTTTCGGCCTCCTCACATTTCGTGCGCATCCAGCCGTTGGCGCGCCATTTGCGGGCCCAGCCCTTGGCGATCCCGTTGACCACGTACCGCGAATCGCTGTGCAGAATGACGTCTGCCGGGGCCTCCAGGGTATCCAGCGCCGCGATGCAGGCCATGAGCTCCATGCGATTGTTGGTTGTCCGGCGGAAGCCCTGCGCGAGTTCGCTCCGACTCTCCTCGTCCATGATGACCGCGCCGTACCCTCCCGGTCCCGGGTTTCCAGCGCAGCCACCGTCGGTATAGATGATGATCTGCCCCGGCGAGGAAGAGGGTGCTGCCGGTTCGGCGGCGGCCTGTGTCCTGCCTGAAGCTTTCCGGGTCTTTATCTCCGGGCTCTCCAGCCAGCGCTGTGCCTCTTCCACGGTGACAAAACCCTTGTAAATGGCCCCGGCATACCCCCGGACCTGCTCTTCGGCGCCCTCGGGGCCGTACCAGGTGGTATAGATGCCCGGCCGATAACCCCGGTTTACGGCGTACGCACGGCGGGCGGATTACGAGCCCGGGTTTTTCGACGAAGGAACGTAGGGCGTCTTGAGATACTGCCTGGCGTCTACCTGTGCGACCCCTTCTCCGCCCTCGACCTCCAGCGTCCGGTTGTAATACTCCTCGGCCCGCTTCCTCTCTTGGCGGATGTCGTGAATCATCCCCAGGCGCAGCAGAGCCGAGGCCCGGACCCGGGCGTTGTAAGGCTCCGCATCCTTCAGGACCTTCTGAAAATATTCCCCCGCCCGGGCGTATTCCCGCTGATTGAACAGGATCCGTCCCAGGAGATGATCATAACGGGGTTGGAGCTGAGGGGCAAAGGGGGGCTTGCCGCCCTGAATCCCCTTCTCCAGATCCCGGGCGATGGCATAGGCCTCGTCGAACCGCCCGAGATCAGAAAGGATATTGGCCAGCGAAAAGGAAAAATTATAATTCCGGGGAAACCTCTCTTTTAGTTCCAGGGTCATGGCCAGGGCCTGGGCCGGCTGCTTTTCAAAATTGATGTAAACCGACGAGAGCTCCGCCTGGGCAAGCTCCCGGAGAAGATCCCCCTTCTGCACCGCCAGTTCCAGCTCCTGAATGCCTTTGTTACGATCCCCGGCCGTAATCAGCAGGGAAGAGAGGAAACGGGTTACGCCCGGGAGATGATCGAGATGGTAATGGAGCAGGCCCATCGGGAAATAGTTGTCGTAATTGTTCGGATCCACCGCCCTCGTCTTTTCCAGATAACCCCAGGCATTCGCGCTCTCCTGCGCGACCGTGAAATAACTCTTTTGCATGAGAGCCAGGCGGATCTTGACGATTTTCGCCAGGGTCAGCGCAAAGTAGGCCTGACCGTCCCTTGGATTCTTCCCGACCCGCTTCTCCCCCCGGGCCACCGCCTCGCCGACATAACGGATCATCGCCTCCTGGCTTTTCTCCCGTTCCTTCGGATCGAAACTCGTTTCATACGAGAACAACTGGGCCAGGGCCAGGAAGGCATACCCCGTCGGGCTCTCCCGATCCAGTTCCACCGCCTTCTGGAAAGAGGAGATCGCGCCTGCATGATCCAGGTTAAAAGCGCTTTCAATCCCCTGACGGAGATAGGCACGGAGTTGGCTTGGTTGGGTTTCCGCAGCCGCCGCTTCCCCGGCGGGGAGCAGAAAGGAGAGACAGAGGAAAAGAGTTGCAGCCAGCCGCTTCTTCATAAGCCGAACCTCTTCCGGCCAAATGGGAAAACTTTCAGCACCCTAACTTCGGAGTCCTTTCCAAAAACAATTCGTGTCTATACCTTACGGGCTTTTTGAACGAATATCAAGGACCGGTTGTTCCCATAAAATGATTGACTTCAAGGGGTCATGGTGATAGGGGAAACTTCCCTTGGACCGGGAAGAGAGGTTGACCCATGCTGGACATCAAATACCTGAGGCAGAACATCGATTTCGTGTCCGGAAAGATGCGCGAGCGGGGCCAGGAGATGAATCTGGAGCGTTTCATCACCCTCGATGCGGGGAGACGGGAAATTATCCAGGAGGTCGAGGGGCTGCGCGGTGAACGCAACGCCGTCTCGAAACAGATCGGCGAGAAGAAGAAAAACAGGGAGGACGCCACCGACATCATCGCGCGGATGGGAGAAGTTTCCGCCCGGATCAAAGAGCTCGACGAGACGCTGAAACAGACGGACGACGAGCTTCAGGCGATCCTGATGACGATTCCCAACCTCCCGCACGAATCGGTCGTCTGCGGAAGGGGCGCCGAAGACAACCCGGTCGTCCGCGTCTGGGGGGAGAAGCCGCAATTCTCCTTCACGCCGCGGCCGCACTGGGAGATCGGCGAGAGTCTGAACATCCTCGATTTCGCGCGCGGGGCGAAGATCACCGGGGCGCGTTTCACCCTCTACCGGGGATTCGGCGCAAGGCTGGAGCGGGCGCTCATCAACTTCATGCTCGATCTTCATACGGGAGAGCACGGCTACACCGAGGTTTTGCCGCCCTTCATGGTCAACCGGGAGAGCATGACCGGGACGGGCCAGCTCCCGAAGTTCGAGGAGGATCTTTTCCGGATCGACAAGGTGGACTACTTCCTGATCCCGACGGCGGAGGTGCCGGTGACGAACATCCACCGGGATGAGATCCTCAGTGAGAAGGAGCTCCCGATTTGCTATGTAGCCTGTACCCCTTGCTTCCGCGCGGAGGCTGGTTCGTACGGGAAAGACACGCGGGGACTCATCCGCCAGCACCAGTTCAACAAGGTGGAACTGGTCAAATTCGCGAAGCCGGAGAGCTCCTACGAGGAGATGGAAAAACTGACCCTGAACGCCGAGGAGGTCCTGAAAAGACTGAAGATCCCGTACCGGGTTGTCTCTCTCTGCACGGCCGATCTGGGCTTCTCCTCCGCGAAGACCTACGACATCGAGGCGTGGCTCCCCGGTCAGGATGCCTATCGGGAGATCTCATCGTGCAGCAATTTCGAGGAGTTCCAGGCGCGCCGGGCGTCGATCCGCTTCCGGCGCGACGAAAGCGGAAAGGTGGAATTCGTGCACACCCTGAACGGTTCGGGCCTCGCCGCGGGAAGAACCCTCGTCGCGGTCCTGGAGAACTACCAGCAGGCGGACGGGAGCGTCGTCATCCCCGAGGCGCTCCGGTCCTACATGGGAGGGGTTGACAGAATTCCTGCCGCGGGGTAGCATGAACGCATAACATAC
>JAPLJX010000319.1:21114-37318 GCA_026388375.1 Deltaproteobacteria bacterium | reverse complement strand
GATGATCGTAAAAAAGATCGCGGAGAGATGGCTGAGTGGCCGAAAGCGATCGCCTGCTAAGCGATTGTACGCCCTTTAAAGGTGTACCGCGGGTTCGAATCCCGCTCTCTCCGCCATTTTTTCCTTGGCACGCCTCAATACCGTTGGTGGATGCAACCATTGCCGCAGTGGCCATCCGGCACAATGCGGTCTAACAGGCTGTTGAAAAACGCCCGTATGCTGCGTTTCCCTCATCCTTCGCCGTTCAACGTACCAGCAAGTACGCCTCACGGCTCAGGATTTCGGGGGCCTTGCATCCGGACATTTTTGAACAGCCTTGAGCAGCGACTTTTTCAACAATCTGCTAAGATTCACATTGGTGAATAAATGCACCCGTTGCACCTCAACGACATCCTGGTCATCATCCTGCTGTCGGTCGTCGTGCTTTATCTGTGCCACCGGATGGGCCTGCC
Source organism: Deltaproteobacteria bacterium (assembly GCA_026388375.1). GTDB lineage: Bacteria > Desulfobacterota > Syntrophia > Syntrophales > UBA5619 > UBA5619. Next base: position 36,866 of record JAPLJX010000319.1, on the reverse strand, counting down.
GATCATCGTCGGATTTCTCCTGACCGGCGTCATTGCCGGGCCGCACGGACTCCGCCTGGTCGGGGAGACCGAAGCGGTCAAGACGTTGGCGGAGACGGGAATCGTGCTGCTGCTGTTCACGATCGGCATCGAATTCTCGTTCCGGCGCCTCCTTCAGATTCGAAAAACGGTCCTCCTGGGCGGTTCGCTGCAAATTGTGTTGACGGTCCTGGCCGGATTCGCCGCGGCGCGGCTCTTCGGATACGGACTCAACGAAGCGGTATTCGCGGGTTTTCTGCTGTCGCTGAGCAGCACGGCCATCGTGATGAAAATCCTCCAGGATCGGGCCGAAATGGAAACGCCCCCGGGAAATGCGGCCCTCGGCATCCTCATCTTTCAGGACATGGCGGCCATTCCGATGATGCTGGCGGTTCCCCTGCTGGCAGGAACGGCGCAGAGCGGGGGCTCCCCCGCCCTGCTCGTCGCGAAGATCATCGGTATCGCCTTTCTCGTTCCGGTCCTCTCCCGTTGGCTCGTGCCGCGGATCTTTTTCGCCATCGCCAAGACCAAAAGCCGGGAGCTCTTCCTGATCACGACGATCGCCCTGTGCATGGCCATCGCCTGGCTGACCCATGCCGCCGGCCTCTCGCTGGCCCTGGGCTCCTTTCTGGCGGGCCTGATCATCTCCGAGTCCGAATACAGTCACCAGGCTCTCGGGGATATCCTGCCGTTTAGGGACGTCTTCACGAGCTTTTTTTTCGTCTCCATCGGGATGCTGCTCGACATCGGATTCTTCCTGCGGCACCCCCTCTCCTTGCTGGTCGCGGCGCTCCTGGTCCTGATCCTCAAAGCTCTGGTCGCGGGCGCCGCCGCGTTTTTTTCGGGACTTCCACTCCGGGCGGCCATCATCGCCGGCATCGCGCTTGCCCAGGTCGGGGAGTTCTCGTTCATCCTGACGGAAACGGCCGTCCCGTACGGCCTCATCGCAGGGGACATCTGCCAGGGGTTCCTGACGGTTTCCATTCTCACGATGATGGCGACGCCCTTCCTGATCGCCGCGGCGCCGGCCATCGCGGAGACCGTCAGCAGACTGCCGCTGCCCCCAAGACTCAAGCAGGGGATGGCGCCCGCGCGCCACGGGAAACCCGCCCCGCTGGAGAACCATCTCATCATCGTCGGCTTCGGCCTGAACGGAAAGAATCTGGCACGGGCGGCACTGGCGGCAGGCATCCCCTACCTGATCATCGAGATGAATCCCGCAGCGGTCCGGAGCGAAAGGGTGAAAGGCGAGCCCATCTTCTTCGGGGACGCCACCCAGGAGGCCATTCTGTTGCATGCTGATATCCGGCAGGCCAGAACTCTGGTCGCCGTGATCAACGATCCGGCGGCGACGCGCCGAATCACCGAGCTCGCCCGCAGGTTGAACCCAAGGGTCTACATTCTGGTCCGGACGCGTTTCGTTTCCGAAATCAACGATCTGGTCGATCTGGGGGCCAATGACGTCATTCCGGAGGAATTCGAGACTTCGGTGGAAATCTTCAGCCGCATCCTGGCGAGATATTTCATCCCGAAGGAAGAGATCGAAAAAATGATCATCGGCATTCGCTCGGAGAGGTATGAGATGTTCCGGACCCTTCCGCGCGGCGTCGCACCGGCCTGCACGCTGCAAAGCTGCCTGCCGGACCTGGAAATCGCCTCCTTTCGCATCGAAGGCGGGGCTCCCGTCATCGGCAAGACGATTCAGCAGACGGAGATGCGCAAAAGACATGGCGTCACGCTGCTGGCCGTCAACCGTAATACGCAAATCATGACCAATCCGTCCGCGGATATGGAATTCGCCGACGGGGATATCCTGTTCGTGGTCGGGGATGCGAAAAACATCCAGCAGGTCCGGCTGATCTTCAATCAGGGGCAGGATGGACAGGAATCCCGTCCTTGATCCCGTTCCGCCCCCATTCACCCGCACCGGACAGGGATGATTCTACCGTTTTGGGAACATGAATCCTGTTGACATCTTCTGCAAAGTGGGTAAAATGGCCGCCCGTTGCCCGGAAGGCAGGCCGCAGGCGCTTTTGACTTGCGGGGTGTCTTTGGAAACGGCCCCTGCCTCGCAGCGGCAGACGGGGAAAAAGAAGTAAAAAATGCGCCCATAGCTCAGCTGGATAGAGCATCAGACTACGAATCTGAGGGCCGCAGGTTCGAATCCTGCTGGGCGCACCATGTGAAAACAAGTGGTTAGATGATTTCATCTGACCCCTTGTTTTTTCTTTTGCTACCCTATTGCTACCCCTTATAGCAATTTTCCATGATCATCGATGAGCGTTGACAGGCCCTCGAGAAGGGCCGATTGGATGCCGACACACTCCTCGCATCCATCACCGCCGACTTGGACGCCGTGGTCACTTCCGCGGCACGGGACCTTCAAGCGGACCCTGGCCTGATCAGGGCGCTGGCGCACAATTCCCTCAAACCGGCCATGCGTTTACTATGAAGTCAATTAACCCCGCTGGTCGACGGGATTCCCTGGGACCGGGGCTACTGTTTCCTCTGCGGTTCCGGCGCGGTATTGGGTGAACTCCAGGACCACCAGCTCCACAAACACCTGCGATGCGGACAGTGCGGCGCGGATTGGACTTTCCTTCGACTGCGTTGCAGCTATTGCAGAAACGATGATCATCATACCCTGATCTGGATTATAGATCATGGTCGTACTGACGTCCTTATGCCCTAATAATTCCTGGATCGTCCTAATGTCGTAACCGGCTTCGAGTAAATGCGTTGCAAACGAATGCCGAAAAGTGTGACATACGGCGTGTTTGACGATTCCGGCCTTTAGGACGGCATCTCGTACAACACGTTGCAGGATCGTCTCGTGCACATGGTGACGGCCCTCCTGACCGATCTTTGTGTTTTTCCACCGGCTTTCCTGTGGAAATACCCATTGCCACCGCCATTCACGGGGTGCATTCGGATATTTGCGATCCAGAGCATCCGGCATCAGGACATTGCCCCAACCGTCTTTAAGGTCATTTTCATGGGTTTCCTGGACGTTGACTGCACTCAATGCCTGGTTCTGGCTCGACGCACTGATACGTTCTTGAACGGCCAGATGGGTCAGGAAAGCATTGATCTCCGGTTCGGCCATTTCTGCTGGATGCCGGACATGATGAAAAAAAATGAAGCGTTTGACCCACTGGCAATAGGTCTGTTCGGTTCGACGGCTATAATGGCGAGAGCGCAGGGATTCCCGCAATTGATCGAGGAGCTTCGGTTTCGGGCTGTCGGAAGCACCGGCAGAAAGGGGGCTGACCGTCCGCCCTGGCGCGGGACTGGTTCGATTAGAGGTTACTATTTTGAGTGGCGCTTTTGTCCCGGTCATTCCTCTGCTCCAAAACCCTTTTGAAAAGCTGGGAAGAAACCTGCGAACCCGTGACAGCCCGAAGCCGTCTGCCGAAAAGCGAAGGCACTTAACCACGGCGAAGATCGTTTGTCAATGATTTTGCTAACATGATTTTGCATGCCCTTCTCCGATAGGGGCTTTTTGTTTGACTCGCGGAGGGGTTTCCGCTATACGTTACGCGTGTTCCCGGCTATCCATTCACAGTGGAGACAATCACGTTCTTCAGAGGCTTCGGCTTCTTATCGCGTACGGTTGCGGAGGCAACAGACCATGAATACCATAGGTGAACCCTGGCAGCGGCACTTTCCGACCGCGACATCGGGGGCGCACCTTTTCCCCGAATTCGAGATGCGGGCCAAGGCGGTTTCCGGTGAGGTATTTCGCGTTCCCGATGCGACAGCGGCCAGGGAAACCCTCATCCGGCTCGTGGATGATGTGGGGGCTAAAAAGGCGGTCGTCGTTGAAAGCCCCCTCCAGGAAGCGGCCGGCATCACGGAGGCGCTCCGCTCCCGGGGGGTGACCGTTTACACCGAACCCACCGACATCGCCGCCCACGCGGAAACCTCCGATATCGGGATCTCGGGAGTGGAGTTCGGAATTGCCGAGACAGGCAGCGTCTTTCAGGACGGCGGCGCCATCGCAACCCGTCTGGTCACGATCCTGCCCCCGCTCCACGTCGTTTTCCTGCCCAGCGCGAACATCGTCCCCGGCATCACCGAGGCGTTTGATATCATCTCCCAATCCTTCGATCGCGGCTATGTCGGTTTCATCACCGGCCCCAGCCGCACCGCCGACATCGAGCGGGTGCTCACCATCGGCGTCCACGGCCCCAGCCGTTTTGCGATCATCGCCGTCGATGAGACGCCGAAAGGAGGCGAGGCGTAATGGAAGCCGAGAAAAACCTCCGGAAAGAAATCTCCGAGAAGCTGAAGGATGAAACCCTCCGCGACGCCCTCGGGCGCTTCTCGGAGGCCTACCCCATCGCCCGGGCCAAGGCCTATGAAAACGCCGGCGACATCGAGGCCCTCCGCGACGCCCTTCGACAGATGAAGATCGACACGGTGGCGCGGATCGAGGAAGTCGCCGACCGCTTCGAGGCGGAGGCGACGAAGCGGGGCGCAAAGGTCTTCCGGGCGAAGAACGGCGACGACCTCAAGGAATACCTCGTCGACCTCTGCCGGAAGAACGGCGTAAAAAAGATCGTCAAGTCGAAATCGATGGCCGCCGAGGAGATCGACCTGAACCCTTACCTCGAGGCCGCCGGGATCACCGCGACGGAGACGGACCTGGGCGAGTGGATCGTCGCCCTGGCCGGCCAGCGGCCCTCCCACATGGTGATGCCCGCCATCCACCTGAGCCGCTTCCAGGTTGCCGAATACTTCTCGAAGGAACTCAAGGAGGAGATCCCGCCCGACATCGCCTTCATGGTCCAGGCGGCGCGCAAGGAGCTGCGGGAGAAAGTTCTGCAGGCGGATATGGGAATCTCCGGGGCCAACTTCGGGATCGCCGAAAACGGCGCGATCGGCCTTGTCACGAACGAGGGAAACGCCCGGATGGTGACGACCCTGCCGCGGATCCACGTCGTCATCATCGGCTACGAGAAGCTGATCCCCACGATCAAAGACGCGGCGACGATCCTCAAGGTCCTCCCCCGGAGCGCCACCGCGCAGCTCATGACGAGTTACTTGACGATGATCGCCGGCCCGACGCCTGCGATGGTCAAAAGGGACGGAAAATGGGTCGAGGAGAAGAAGGAGCTGCACATCATCCTCCTCGACAACGGACGGCTCCGGGCCGCCCACGACGATAAATTCAAGGAGATCTTCCAGTGCGTCCGCTGCGCCTCCTGCCTGAACGTCTGCCCGGTTTACACGCTGATCGGCGGCCACGTTTACGGCCACATCTACGCGGGCGGCATCGGGGCGATCCTCACCGCCTTTTTCCACGGGATGAAGGAGTTCGAGAAGTTCCAAGAACTCTGCATCGGCTGCCGCCGGTGCATGACGGTCTGTCCGGGAAAGATCGACATCCCCGGCCTCATCGAGGAGCTCCGCATCCGGAACGTGAAGGAGAAAGGCCTCCCCTTTCTCCTCCGGCAAACCTTCGAGAACATTGTCTCCAACCGGAAGCTCTTCCATTCGCTGCTCCGCCTCGCCTCCGTCGGCCAGAAACCATTCCAGTCAGGAAAGTTGATCCGCCACCTGCCGCTTTTCCTGGCGGGGCTCGCAAAGGACCGGAGCCTGCCGGCGATCGCCGCCGAGCCGCTCCGCGACCGGATCGGAAAGATCACGAAGAAGATCGACAAGCCGGACATGCGGGTCGCGTTCTTTGGCGGCTGCACGATCGATTTCGTCTTCCCCGAGACGGGGGAGTCGGTCTTCAAGGTCCTCCAGGACATGAACATGGAGGTGCTCTTCCCCGCGGGGCAGAGCTGCTGCGGGAAGCCCGTGATCGCCATGGGGGACGTCGAGACGACGAAAAAGATCGCCCGGGAGAACATCAAAGCCCTGGAGGAGATGAATCCCGACGTCATCATCGCCGCTTGCCCCACCTGCACCGAGTCCCTCCGGCACTACGCGGAGCTCCTGAAGGAGGACCCCGAGTGGGGGCCGAAGGCGGAGACGACGGCTAATAAGATCCGGGAGTTCTGCAGCTTCGTCGCGGAGGAATACGCGAAGCGCGGCCGGCTGACGAAGACCGCGGGCGGGCCGAAGGTGACCTACCACGACTCCTGCCATTTGAAGCGGGTTCTCGGGATCGACAAGGAACCGCGTCAGCTCCTCGAGGCGGCCGGTTGCGAGCTCGTGGAGATGAAGGACGCCGACAAGTGCTGCGGGATGTCGGGGATCTTCGGGGTGAAGTACGCCGAGCTCTCCATGCCGATCCTGGAGCAGAAGATCAACAACATCCGTGATACGGGCGCGGAGATTGCCGTCTGCGCCTGCTCCGGCTGCATGGTCCAGCTCCAGGGCGGCCTCGACAAGCAGCTCCCCGGCGTCCGGATGAAGCACGTGGCGGACATCCTGGCGGAGCGGATCGAGGAGAAATAGAACCGGGAGAGAGGGCAACGACCCCCATATCATAGACACGACGCGTGACGGCCAGAAGGGCTACTCCTTCGGCGCCGGGATTTTGAGAGACCGGTAATAGCTGTCGATATTGTAGATGGCCGCCAGCGGATTGTGTCCCAGCAGGCGGTCCTTGACGGCAAAGACCGTGCAGGGGGCTTCGGCGTATTTCAGAAACAGCGAGTCGTGGCCCACACACAGGCCCATCATAACATTGAACTCGGTCTTTTCCTCGTTGAACAGAAACGCCTGGGCGATGGGGTTGCACATCGACTCGAAGCAGCCGATCCTGATCTTCTGATCATCCCGGACCCCGATCGTCTCCTTCGGCGCCCGGCCCATCTTGCAGAGCCCGGAAGGCCGATGCAGAAGACGAGTCCGATCTTTTTGTACTTCATCTTCCCGGCAAACTCGATCGTCTCCACTATCCTCGGTTTGAGGGGTCTTGCCCTGGCATAACCGAGTTCCCGGTCCGCATATCCCTCACCCTCCTGGATCGACGCCTGCCGGGCAAATTCAAGAATATCCGGCTTCTTTAATTCTTCGAGGGCCTTTTCAATCACCTCCGCTTTATTCACCGTAGGGCAGAAGGGCGGCGCCTTGCCCTCCTCGTCCTGACAGATGCGCCCCGATGGTTCAAACGGACAGCGCGCACACCCCGGCAGCTCCTGGTCCATATCATTTCTCCTTGAGAAAGCGTTCCACAATCAGATCCGCGAGCCCCTCGGCATCGTCCCGGTCGAAACAGGGAACCTCCGCGGTGGGAAGCAGCCGATCCCCGGCCAAGGCGATGAGATTGTCCCCGGGGCCGCAGAGACGCTCCCGCTTGAGTTCGGTCCGGTAAATCTCAATCTTCGGATGGGGGTTGATCTTGAACCCCTCCGCGAGGATGATGTCCGCGTTTTTGATGTAGCGATCCCGGATTTCGGCGAGGTCATAATCTCCGGGCGTATCCTCGATCAGCGCGACCCGGCCGGGCGAGGCGACGACGGTGGCGACGGCGCCGGCGTGCTTGTGGCGCCAACTGTCCTTCCCCTCATGGTCGATTTCGAAACCGTGGCGGTTGTGTTTTATCGTCGCCACCCGGAAGCCGCGGTGAGTCAGCTCGGCGATGAGCTTTTCGATCAGCGTCGTCTTTCCCGAATTGGATTTGCCGACGATGGAAACGATGGGTATCATGGAGAGATCATAGCCCAACCGGGAGCGATTGGCCATAGAAATTTCAGAATCGCGCCTCGCCGGCCGTCTCTTCCGTTGCTCACGCCTCGCCGAGTATCCGGAAACAACAGCCGGGTCCGAAAAAAAGGCCGGGCCAATTCGGCCCGGCCCTGCATATCAAATCGCCGCCCCGCGTAGGACGGGGTTTATCGACCCGTGCTTCAAGGTTACCGGATGATCCCCATGCCCGCCAGAACCGACAGCATGACCGCGGCGGCGATGACCGAGCCGACCTGGCCGCCGGCGTTGGCGCCCATTGCGTGCATGAGCAGGTAGCTCTTCTTGTTCCACTTCGAACCTTCCTTCTGGACAACTCGCGCCGCCATCGGAAAGGCGGAGATCCCGGCCGCACCGATCAAGGGGTTGACCTTTCCGCCGGTGACGACCCGCATGACCTTGCCCATCAGGACGCCACAGGCCGTATCAAGGCAGATGGCCACGAAACCGAGCGCCAGGATGATCAAGGTCTGCGCCTTGATGAAGGCGCTTCCCACCATGGTCGCGCCGATGCAGAGACCGAGGAAGAGGGTCACGACATTGGCGATTTCGTTTTCCGACGCCTTAGTCAGGCGGCTCACAACGCCGGTTTCACGCATCAGGTTTCCCAACATGATCGTCCCGAGCAGCGGCAGACCCTTCGGGGCAATGATGCCGCCGAGGATGGTGATGACCAGCGGAAACATGATCTTCGTCGTCTTGGAGACCGGTTTGGCCACCGGCTTCATGACGATCATGCGTTCCTTCTTCGTGGTCAGGAGCCTCATGATCGGCGGCTGGATGATCGGCACCAGCGACATGTAGGAATAGGCGGCGACCGATACGGCGCCGAGCAGGTGCGGGGCAAACTTCGATGTGACGTAGATGGCCGTCGGCCCGTCGCACGCCCCGATGATCCCGATGGCAACCGCGTCCAACTGCGAGAAACCCAGCGCCAGTGCGAGGAGCAGCGTCAGGAAGATCCCGAACTGGCCCGCGGCGCCGAGAAGAAACGTGGACGGCTGGGCAAGCACGGGAGCAAAATCCGTCATCGCGCCGATGCCGACAAAGATCAGCAGCGGAAAGAGTTCCGTCGTGATGCCCGCATCATAGAGAGCCCGGATAAATCCCTCTTTCATCATCACATCCGACAGGGGGATATTGACCAGGATACACCCGAATCCGATCGGAACCAGCAGAAGGGGTTCGCAGTCCTTCTTGATCCCGAGGTAGAGAAGCACAAATCCCACCAGAATCATGATGGTGTTGCGCCAATCCACAGCGAGCATCTGCAAGCCGACGGTCAGGCCGCCGAGTCCGTTTATGATTGCGTCTGCCATATCCTACGCCTCCTTCTTTTCCGGCTTTTCAGGAAACAGTTTCCCCAAAAGGCCCATTACGAGGCTCATGATCCAGAGGGTCAGGATCGTTCCCCCCATTCCGCAGATGAGCATCGTAATTCCGAAAGTAAAATTATCCATCTACAAGACCTCCATTCTGGCTCCCCCATTTTCCCGCCGACGGGCCGCTGATTCGATCGTTCTTCCCTGACCCGACAATTTCCAAACCGTGATTGCTTATACGCGCCCTTGCCGGATGTCAAGCGATTATTCCGCGAATCCAATATGAGAACTCAGCCGATTCAGGGGCAATCCGATTGGGGTCCGACCTCCCGCCTGATCCGCCGTCACGATCCTCCCGAGATAATCCCCGTATCGCATTCGCTTATCGATTTCGTTCACCTTCCTCCTCCCCGTGTCTGACATTCTGCTTGATGAATGCCGAAATTTCCTCAAGTTTTGAATGGGAAGGGAAAACGCCGTGTATGCCCATCTCTTTTAATGCCCTGATGTCATCCTTCGGGATGGTCCCGCCGAACAGAACCAGAACACCGTCGAGTTCACGCTCACGGATCCTGTTGATCAACTTCTGCGCAATGGAGAGATGCGAACCCGAAAGGATGCTCACCCCGATCACATCCACCGCCTCCTGAAGAGCCACCTCCACCACCTGCTCCACGGTCTGGCGCAAACCGGTATAAATCACCTCCATCCCCTCGTCCCGGAGCCAGAAGATCAGCACCTTGGCGCCGACATCATGCCCGTCCAGGCCAATCTTGGCGATCAGAACGCGAATGGTTTTGTTCGTTCCCATGAAAACCTCCCCAAGCGGTATCTAAACGGTCGTCGGTTCTTTAAAGGTCCCGTAAACTTTCTTCAGCGTATCGATGATTTCGCCGACGGTCGCCTTTGCCTTCAACGGCTCGAACAGATAGGGAATGAGATTGTCGCCGCGGCCGGCAGCCGACTTAAGCTTCCGCAAGGCGCTCTCCACCTTCCCCTGGTCGCGGTTCTCTTTAACGGCCTTCAGTCGCTGAAGCTGACGGTTGATAGTCTCGGGATCCGTCTTGTAAACCTCCAGGTCTCTCTCCTCTTCCTTCACCTTGAACTTGTTCACCCCGACCAGAACCTTTTCCCCGGAACTGATCCTCTTCTGAATCGCATAGCTCTGCCTGGCCAGCTCCCGCTGAATGGCGCCGCTCTCGATCAGCTTCACGATCCCGCCGTCGCTCTCAATCTTTCCGATGATTTCCCCGATCTTCGCCTCCATCTCATCGGTCAGTTTTTCCACATAGTAGGACCCGCCCAGAGGATCCACCACATCGGCCACCCCCGTTTCATTGGCCAGAATCTGCTGCACCCGCAAAGAGGTCCGGATTGCAAGATCCGACGGAATCGCATAAACCTCATCGAAGCAGGCCAGATTGAGCGAGCGGGTCCCGGAAAAGACGGCCGCCATCGCATAGATCGACGCCCGGGCAATATTGTTCAGAGGCTGCTCCGCCGTAAGCCCGCCTCCCATCCCGCCGGTGGAAAACCGGAACTGAAGCGATCGCTTGTCCTTGGCGCCATACTTCTCCTTCATTAATTTCGCCCAGTACCTGCGCGCCCCCCGAAGCCGGGCAATGTCTTCAAAAAAGTTGAAATCACGCCCCCCGATCGGCAGATGGAACGAGAACAGCGGGGCAATCTCGTCAATGTTGGATCCCCGCTTCAGGACGTCCCGGATATAGACCTCCGCGATCGATATCGCCAAGGCAACGGCCTGTACCGTATTGGCCCCATATTCAAGGATATGCGTCCCGGAGACGCTGATCGCGTTGAACCGCGGAATTTCCTTGTTGCAATACTCCACCAGATCGCCCACCAGCTTGATCGAAGGTTCCGGGGGGAAGATCCATGTACCGCGGGCGATGTACTCCTTCAGAATATCGTTCTGGATCGTCCCCCGCAGACGCTTCGGTTCCACCCCCTGCTTCTGAGCCACCAGGACATACATCGCCAAAATGATCGGCGCCGTCGCGTTGATCGTAAACGACGTCGAGATCTGATCCAGCGCAATCCCGTCGAAGATCCGCTCAAAATCCTCCAGGGAGTCCACCGCAACACCCAACTTGCCGACGTCGTCCTCCGCCAGGGGCATATCGGAATCGAGCCCGATCTGCGTCGGCAGATCAAACGCCAGGCTCAACCCCGTCTGCCCGTTTTTCAGCAGGTACTTGAACCGCTCGTTGGTGCTATCCGATGTCGACTGGCCCGAATACTGCCGCATCGTCCACATGGAGCTCCGGTACATCGTAGAATAGATGCCCCGCGTAAAGGGGTATTCCCCGGGATCATTGAGCTTCTCCTTATAATCGAAGTCCGGCAGATCCTCCGGCCCATAAAAACATTTCACCGGCGTCCCCAGAATGGAAACGACAGGGCGCACCTCTGCCTCTCCCGTTTTTTTCGCCATGTTTCCGCCCCTCCATCGTAATCGCTATTCGGCGCCCATTTCGACCAGCTCGATCAAGACGCCGTTGGTGCTCTTCGGATTCAGAAACGCAATGAGATCTCCATTCTCCGTCCTTCTCGGCGTCCGGTTGAGGAGTTCGATCCCCTGGGCTTCAAAATGGCGAAGCGCCGCTTCCACGTTTTCTACGCCGAAGCAGATGTGGTGGATCCCCTCCCCGCGCTTCTGGATAAATTTCGCCACCGGACTCGATGGATCCATCGCTTCGATCAGCTCGATGGTAGAGTCGCCCAGCGGGAAAAAGGCGATTTTTGTTTTGATCGCATCCGATTCGTAGACCTTTTCCAGAGGAATCCCCAGGATATCCCTGAACAGCGGAATGGATTTTTCAATGTCCTGGACAGCCACACCGATATGTTCGATCTTCTTCAGCATCATCAACCTCCCGTTAAAAAATCTGAAATGGTTCTGCTCACACGGGTGCCCACCCGGCCCACGGGAAAAGTGGCGGCCTTCTATCGCCCGTGGAAGACCGGTTTTCGTTTCTCACCAAAAGCGCGCTGTCCTTCTTTCAAATCTTCACTCCGATAGGCCTCGTAACGAAGCCTCTCCATTTCCTGAACATCCTGCGGACTCAGCCGTTGATCATGAAGGAATCGATTGAAAATCGTCTTGGTCGCCTTCAAGGCCAGCGGGGCGTTCTCCGAAATATCCTGGGCCATGCGGTAGACAAACGGGGTGAGCTCCTCACGGGGCAGGACGTAATGGACAAGCCCCATTTCCCTTGCCTTGGCAGCCCCATAGGCCCGGCCGGTAAAAAACATCTCCCTGGCGTTGGCGGGACCGGCCACGTCGATGAACTTCAGGATCCCTCTCCAGCGATAAACGATCCCCAGTTTCGCCGGCGGCATCGAGAACCGGACATCGTCGGCCGCGATGCGGATATCGCAGGTCACAGCCAGTTCGCATCCCGCGCCGTAGGCAAGCCCGTTGATCATGGCGATCACCGGGTAGGGGAAATCGGAAATCGCCCTCATGCCGTTATCGAGGGGGGTATCGCCCTTTGCGGCTTCCGCGATCTCAGGACTGACATCAACGGGGAGATCGGCGATATCGAAACCCGAGGAGAAGGCCTTCTCACCGCACCCCCGGATAATGACGCAGCGGACTTCGTCTTCGTCCCGGAGCCGTTGCAACAGATCGATGAGATCGGTGAACACCAGAGGCGACAAGGCATTTCTTTTCTCAGGTCGATTGATACTGATGGTACAAATCCTCTCCGTTCTTTCAATCAGCAACCGGTCTCCCATCTTCTCTCCTTCCTGGCACCGATCGATCTTTTTTGGATCCTCACACCGGCCGATCCAGTCCCGTCACAACCTGCGACCGGATCATCCGCGGCAGCATCATGTGGTGGTGGGGGCAGATGGAACGCGGATTCTGGTACACCCCGTTTGTGAAGGCCACCATGTACCGGCGGATCTCCTCGAAGCGGACGACCTCATCGACGAACCCTTTCTTCGCGCAGTAGAGGGGTTCAGAGGTCTCCTCGTAGTGCTTGACCATCTCGTTCATCTTGTCGATGACCGGCCCGAGCGGACGGCCCGTCGCCGGCGTCCCCAGCGTGAAGGCGTTGTTGTTGTTCGCCGTCGGTCCGCCCATCACGTAATGGGCCGCCGCCGTCCCTTTCCGGAGGACCACCAGCATCATCGGCAGATGCGTCTGCTCGATGGAATAGATCAGGGACTGCCCCAGTCCCAGCAGTTCGGCCTTCTCCGCCGTGTCCCCGACATCGATCCCCGACGTGTCCTGGAACCAGAGGATCGGAACGCGGTCCCGGCCGCAGAGCGTCACAAACTCGTTCATCTTGATGAGCCCCTGGCGGTAGAGCTTGCCGCCCACCCCGATGTACTCATTCGTGTACTCCGGATAGTTCGGAAGCAGACCCTGGCGGTTGCCGATCACCCCCAGCAGGAAGCCGTCCACCTTCACCAGCCCCGTATAAACCTCCGGGCCGTATTGCGGGCGGAATTCCATCTGCTCGGAATTGTCCACAAGCCGGGCCAGGACGTTGTCGAAATCGTATCCCGCCTTCTGGTTCAGGGGGACGATCGAGGCGATCTCCGCCGGCGAATACTTCGGCGCCGCAGGCTCCGCGACCCTGAAAAAACGCGGATTGTACGCCGGGATATCCGTCATGCACTCCTTCAGGGCATCCAGGACCTGCGTCTCCGTCTCAAAGACCGCCCGGAAGAAACCCGTTGAATCGTAGTGGACCTTCACGCTTCCCGGAGGGACCGCCTTGAAATGACGGGTCGCCTTGATCAGCTCCTCGGCGCCTTCCTCATCGAAGGAGCCTTTGGGGCTCATCCCGCTGACGATCCCGCCGCCACCCACCGCGATGTTGCAGTTCTTGTGCGCGAGCAGGATCGTCGGACTGATTCCCTGGTAACCGCCGCCGGCCGGGTTTGTCCCATAGATCCCCGCCAGCACAGGAATCCCCATCTGCTCCAGCTCCGCGTGGCGAAAAAAGCAGGTCCCCTGCCCCCGCCGGTTCGCATACACCTTCTCCTGCTCCGGCAGCTTCACGCCCGAACAGTTCACCAACCAGACCAGCGGCAGGTTCATCAGCTTCGCCAGATCGGTCACCCGCAGGTTGTTCTCCGCCTGACCGGCGATCCACGCCCCGGCAATCCACTTGTTGTTGAACCCGATCAGCACGCACCACCTGCCGGCAATCCGCGCGAGACCATCCACCACGCCGGTGCTGCCCGACTCCTCGTTTTCCGGGTCGAAGATGGTATGGAGCGGGCAGAAGGTCCCCGGATCGACGACGTATTCGATCCGGTCCCAGACCGTCATCTCTCCCCGCTCGCGGATCTTCTCGGCCGGGATGCCGACGTTTTTAATCCGCTCCACCTCCGCATCGATCTTTTTCATGACCGCCTCGGCCTGAACCACGTTTGCCTGCATTCTCTCGAACTGCGCCGGGCGCAGCGGTTTCCCGATATCGTCCATCCTCTCAAAATAAGGTCTCATCTCTTCAATTCCTTCCTCAATCGATAAATGAGCGCAGCCTACCGGTTCGCCTTGCGGATCCCCAGTTGATCCTGGGCGATGATGAACTTGCAGATGTTCGCCGACCCCTCCACCATCGCGTAGGTCGGGGCATCCCGATAGTAGCGTGCCACAGGGTATTCCGTCGAATATCCATAGGCGCCCAGGATCCGCATCGCGTACTGGGAGCTCTTGTAGGCCAACTCGCCCGCCAGGTATTTCGCCTGTGCCACCTCCGCATTGTTTCCCAGGTTCCCTTGGTCCTTCTGCCAGGCCGCCTTGTAGACCATCAGCCTCACCGCTTCGATTTCGCACACCATCTGGGCGATCAGGTCCTGGTTCATCTGGAACTGCCCGATCGGCTGACCGAACTGCTCCCGCTCCATCGCGTATTTCGTCACCGCATCCAAACAGGCCTGGGCTACCCCCACGCCGCCCGCCGCCGCCGACAGCCGCGTCTGGGCAAGAGATCCGAAGACGATCTTCGTCCCGTCTCCCGGTTTCCCCAGGATGTTCTCCTTCGGCACCCGGGTATCCTCCAGGATGATCTCCCCCGTCGGCGACGAGCGCGACCCCATCTTGTCCAGATCGGTCACGGTGATCCCGTTGAACTTGTCCAGCTCCAGGATGAAGGCCGAGAGGCTCTTTACCCCTCCCTCCTTCTCCGTATAGGCGTAGTAGATGTTGATCCCCCCCACCGTCGCGTTTGATATCCAGGTCTTCGTCCCGTTGAGCAGCCAGTGGTCCCCCTTGTCCACCGCCATGGATTTGATCGCCATCACATCCGAGCCGGCCTGCGGCTCCGTGATTGCGAACGCCCCCAGTATCTCGGCGTTCACCAGTTTCGCGATGTACTTCTTCTTTTGCTCCTCCGTCCCGTACCGGTAGATCGTGTAGGCGCATCCGATCTCCTGCATGTTCACCTGGACGCGGAGCGAACTCGACGCCCGGGCGATCTCCTCGGTGATGATCGCCGCCGCCAGCCATCCCATGTTGTTCCCGCCGTACTCCTCCGGGATCACCGTCCCGAACAGGCCCAGTTCCCCCATCGGCTTGACGACTTCCTCATACGGAAAATAGTGGTTCGCATCCCACTCATCGGCAAACGGCGCAATCTTCCCGGCCGCAAAACCACGCACCATGTCCCGCAACATCACCAACTCTTCCGACAATCCAAAATCCATGGCATCACTCCTTTCTTTACCCTCTATCTCAGAGGGTTGACAAAGATCTCCCGCGATCCATTACTTCTTGGGTTT
>JAPLJX010000319.1:15483-21082 GCA_026388375.1 Deltaproteobacteria bacterium | reverse complement strand
ATGATGGCCTTGATTTCCTCCACAGAAGCCTCTCCCTGGATCGCCTTCTCCATCGCTTCCTCGACTTCGAAGATGACCTGCAACTTCTCCAGGGTCGCCGCAAGTGCCTCGTCGGGGATGCAGACGACGCCGTCCTCATCCGCAATGATGATGTCACCGGGCTTGACCGTCACCCCGCCCACGTGGACCGGCACGTTGTAGCCGACGATCCGGATGTCCGGAGGCTTATCGACAGTCGCCGAGCCGGTGCAGTACAGAGGCATACCCATCGACCGATAACCGGCGATGTCCCTCGCCCCGCCGTAGACCACCATGCCCGCCAGCCCCTGCCGCTTCGCGCACTCTCCCTGGTTGTCGCCGGTGAAATGGGCGTCGATCCCCTTGCCGTCGACCACAAGAACACTGCCCGCGGGGGATTGGCGAATGGTCTCGTACATGGTCAGATTGGGGCTGTCGGGACGCGGCGGGCCGAAGACGACCGTAGCGGCCCTTCCCAGAACCCTGGCGTCTTCACTTCCCCGGGCGGGCCGGACACCCCGGATTCCTCCGTTCACCCCCACCAGGGCGAGGGCGTCGTTGACCATGCCGGTGCTGGTTTTTTTCAGCACTTCAGCCGCTTCCTTCGGGACTGAAACCGTATCTGTCATTAATGAAATTCTCCCTTCTGTTGTCCTGCACGGGTAAGTACCGGAACCGCGGTTCTTTTGCCCTCTTCCGTCTCGATTGCCGGCGCGGCCTGTTCGACACACGGCAGCTCTTTGACTCGCATCACACTGCCCGGTTGGTCGTGGCACAAGTCAGCCGGTAAGATCGCCGCGCCTGTTGCGCACGGCGGGCAACACCATTACGATCAGGATCAGGACCGTAACGATGATAAACGCAAGGCTGATCGGCTGCGTGACGAACACCGAGGGATCGCCGTTCGAGACCTGCAAGGCGCGCCGCAGGTTTTCCTCCATCATCGGCCCCAGCACGAAACCGAGCAGCAGCGGCACCGGGCTGCACCCGAGCATCCTCCACGCGATGCCCAAGACGCCAAAGAGCGCTGCAAGGTAGACATCGAACGAAACGTTGTTCGAGCTGTAGATGCCGATAGCGGAGAAAACCATGATTGCCGGAAAGAGCAGGCGATAGGGCACCTTGAGCAGACTCACCCAGAGGCCGACCAGCGGCAGGTTGAGCACAACGAGCATCAGGTTGCCGATCCACATGCTCGCAACCAGTCCCCAGAAGAGGTCGGGTTTCTGGGTCATCACCGTCGGACCGGGCGTGATGCCGTGGATCATGAGCGCGCCGAGCATCAGCGCCATCGTCCCGCTCGCGGGAATCCCCAGCGTCAGCATCGGAATAAACTTGCACTGCGCGTCCGCGTTGTTGGCGGCCTCGGGCGCCGCCACGCCCTCGATCGCGCCATGGCCGAAACGCGACGGGTCCTTGGCGACCTTCTTCTCGACCATGTAGGACGCAAACGAAGCAATCGACGGTCCGGTGCCGGGCAGAACGCCGAAGAACGCCCCGAGGGCTGTTCCCCTGATAATCGGAGCGAGGGACTGCTTCATGTCCTGGAGCGTCGGGTAGAGGCTCCCCACCCGGGAGGTGAATATCGTACGCTCCTCCGGATCGCTGAGGTTGCTGATGATTTCGCCCACCGCAAACACCCCCACGGCGATGACCACGAAACCGATGCCGTCCGCCAACTCATAGATGTCGAAGCAGAAGCGCTTGACGCCGGAATCGACGTCGGAGCCCACGACACCGAAAAGCAGGCCCAACACCACCATCGCGAGCCCAGGGACGTCACCATGGTGAGCGCAGCGACCATCAGGGAGAAGAACTCCGGCGGCCCGAAGCGCAGGGCGATCTGGGCCACCCAGGGGCCGAAGATCATCAGCATGAGGGTCGCGAAGGTTCCGGCGATGAACGAACCGATGGCCGCGATCGCGAGCGCCGCCCCGGCGCGCCCTTGCCGCGCCATCTGGTAGCCGTCGATGCAGGTGACGACCGACGAGGTTTCACCCGGAAGGTTGACCAGGATGGAGGTGGTCGAGCCGCCGTACTGGGCGCCGTAGTAGATGCCGGCCAGCATGATGAGCGCCGCGACCGGCGGGACATTGTAGGTGAGCGGCAGCAGCATCGCGATCGTCGCCATCGGCCCGATGCCGGGCAACACGCCGATCAGGGTGCCTACAAACACGCCGATGAAGCAGTAAAGCAGGTTCTGCAGCGAAAGCGCGACGCTGAACCCAAAGAAGAGGTTGTGGAACAGTTCCATCGTGATCTCCTTGTCAGAATCCCTTGATCAGAGGGTAAGGTAGTCCGAGGCCCCAGATGAACAGGGCTGCAGAGGCCACGGTCAGAAGCGCAGTCAGCAGCAAGACCTCGACGAACCTGAACTCCCTGCCCGAGGCCGCCGATACGAAGACCAGGGCCACCAGCGCCGGGATGAAACCCGCCTTCTCCATCAGGACGCCGAACAAGATCAGGGAGAGGGGCAGCATGATCAGGGCCCGGAGTGATAGACTGCCCTGGATTTTCTCACCGCTCTTCAGCCCCACGGCCATGATGCAGACGCCGAAAGCGATGAGGATCCCGCCCAGAATGGTCGGGAAGAAACCGGGTCCCATGCGCAGTGCGCTGCCGAACCGGTAATCCCGGGCGATAAACATCGCTGCGGCGCCGATTCCGGTCAACATCATGCCGGCCCAGAAATCCTTCTTGTTGAGAAACACCATTTTCATCGAAAACTCCTCCCTTGACGCCGTCGCAAAGTCCATCCCTCCCGCTATCCTTTGAAGGGAGACGGCCGTGGTAAATGTGCAACCACCGGGTTCAGCAGCTTTTTCCTCCCCTTGGATCCACTCCCGCAAGGGGAGGAAAATCTGAATCTTCAATAAGTCGTCTTGTCTGCCTGTCGGTGCTCCTACTGCACCTTGATGTTGGCCTCCTTGACGACCTTACCCCATTTGGTTATCTCTCCCGCAATAAATGGGCCGAACTCGACCGGTCCGAGATAGTCCACATCCGCCCCTTCGTTCTGGAACAGCTTCTTTACTTCATCCGAGGTGAGGAGCGCCTTGATCTCTCTGTTCAGCCTGTCAACAATCGGCGCCGGTGTGCCGGCCGGCGCAAGGATGCCCCACCAGTTGGTTGCTTCGTACCCGGGCACGGTCTCCGCGATCGTCGGCACATTGGGCAGGATACCGCTGCGCTTCAATCCGCCGGTGCCCAATATCCTGAACTTGCCGGACTGGACATGGGGCAGCGTCTGAATGAGCGAGCCGAGCGAGAATTGACTGTGGCCCCCGAGTTGGTCGATCATCGCGGGGCCGCCACCCTTGAACTGCACAATCTTGAAATCGATGCCCGCCATGCTCTTGAAGAGCTCCGTTCCCATGTGCTGGAAGCTGCCGACACCGGAACATCCGCAAATCAACTGGCCGGGCTTCTGTTTCGCAAGCGCGATGAGCTCCTTCACCGAATTGGCCGGGACGCTCGGATGGACGGTAAGCGAGTTCGGTCCGCTTCCCAGCTTCGCGACCGGAGTAAAGGCCTTCACCGGATCGAACGGCAGCTTGTAGAGCGCGGGATTAAAGGCGTATGCAGCAGAAACAATCAGCAGCGTGTAACCGTCCGGCTCCGCCTTTGCCGCCACTTCCGATCCGAGCACTCCTCCCGCCCCGCCGCGGTTGTCCACGACCACCTGCTTACCGAGGTTTTCGGACAATTTGGCGGCGATCAGGCGCCCGACGATGTCATTGCTCCCGCCCGGCGGGAACGGAATGATGAGACGAATCGGTTTGGTCGGGTAAGCATCGGCCGCCAAAACCACCGTAGCCGTAAAGACAACGAGCACGACCGACAGTGCGAGCGCTATGCCGATCCTCTTGCGCTTCTGAAGTTTCATGTTTGGCATCGTTTTCTCTTTTCTCATGGGTTTCTCCTTTCGCATGGGCTTCTCCTTTTTTTGACGTTCTCCGCAAACCTTATGCCGGAGATTGTCCCTCTTTGCAATCTCCAATCAACGCCTCTTTTTCCGAGTCACTTTAACCTCCTCGTTCTTTTCACCTATAACTCTCTCACGGCATCAAATTGTCGCGGATACGGTGAACAATCAATTTTCGCCTCGATCAGTTTTGGTAAACCATCGTTGGAATTCATGGCAACGGCACACTGTAGCCTTTTTTAATCTGCTTAACGTCGATGAGGCTCAATCGACCGTCCGAGAAAATGACCATCACGATGGGCAACCGGTATTGTACGGCCGTCGCCAATTCAGGAAGGCGCATCATGAACCCGCCATCTCCGCAAAGCGATACCACCTTTCTGTCCGGATGAAGCAACTGCAGGGCCAATGCGGAGGGGATGGCATACCCCATCGTCGCCAATCCATTCGACATAAAGAAACAACCCGGCATGAAAGCATCCCAAAGCTCGATCACCAATAGTTTGTTTGCGCCGACATCGACCGTCAGAAATGCATCCGCCGGGGTCAATTCACGGGTAGCATCGATAACCTGGACAACCGACAGACCGTCAACCTTGAACTGGAGAACCTCTTTGGTATTTTCCCTGTATGCGCTCATCTCTTCGACCCGCCAACGGGATTCTGCATCCGTACATTCATCATGAAGCTTTTTCAGGGTCGAACCGATTTCCCCGACCAATTCGATATCGGCATGGTAGTTTTCTTCAATATTCGGGATGGTGTCAACATACACAATGGGCTGTGGATAACCCCATTTTTTCGGCAGCAATTCCACCGGGTCCAATCCTATGGCTATGATAAGATCACTCTTTTCGATAATCGACTGCTCCAGGTTTCCTCCCATAAAAACCCCCAACGACCAGGGATGGTTGTCCGGCAGCGAACCCTTGGCTTTAGCCGTTTTGAACGTTGGAATATGGAATCTTTCCACAAAACTTTTTAATGGCCCAAACACTTCACTTTGTGCCGCGGTTATGCCCAGTCCGACAATAGCGACCGGTCTTTTTGCCCGGCCAATCTTCTCCAATCCCAACTTTACCTGTTTTGCGTTGGCCTCCGGCAAGAATTCCTCAGGATCCATCACATTTCCCAATCCCGCTATCTCCACTTTCGATAGATCATTCGGAAAATCGAGATGTACCGGTCCCCTTCTCGGCATCCTCGCCATTCTGAATCCCCGGGCCAGCATTTCGGACCAGTTTGTTTTCGTCAGTCCAGCCGAGAGTTTTGTAAACGGTTTAAAGAGATCGTTGTGATCAATTTTTTGTCTGTAGGCCAGATCGACCAACTCGGACCCATACCGATCCGTGAATGCCACGACAGGCGACCTGTCCAGCCAAGCATGACCCAGACCATTGCACAGGTTTAAAGCGCCTGGTCCCAAGGTGGAGAGGCAGACGCCGGGAACTCCGGTCACATCCCCAACCACACCCGCCATAATCGCCGCAGAAGATTCATGCTGCGTTAAGATAAATTGTATCTCCTCATCTGCCGCCCCGTTAATCAGGTCGGCCGTGCTTCCGCCGCCGGGGATTCCAAACATGAAGTCCACCCCGGAACCCTTTAACATCTTACTTACCCCCTGATACATCTTCATGATAGCCCACCGTCACC
>JAPLJX010000319.1:14422-15437 GCA_026388375.1 Deltaproteobacteria bacterium | reverse complement strand
GATCGTGCAGCTGACGATGCGTGGTCTGCCTTTGTCGAACCGGGCATCCACCTTCAAATCCATCACCCCCGAGGGATGACCGATGACGATTTCCCTTTCCGCGGAAATCGGAAAGCCCCCACCCGCCACCCGGTTCACCACGGAATCGGGAAGGATCGCTCCGATCGCCGCCGGAATGGCCGCGGTGATGGCGAATACTTTATGCATCTTTCCCATGGCCATGACGCGCGCCAGCAGGCTGACATCGCCCTTTGCGACAACCTTCCCTGTCACGGTCTTATAATCCCGGGCGGGGGCAACAAAGCAGATCTTCGGAATGGACTGGCTAACCGCAATCCCCATAAATTCGCCGACCTTCCTGCGGATGGCTTCCAGTTTCGCCTGCGTCGCCTTGTCCTGATCGAGTGCCGCGGGCAGTTCATCCCCCGTCAGACTCAGTTCTTCTGCGCGGACAAACGCCGTCGGGTTCCCCGCATCCACGATCGTTACAGCGTATCGTTCTCCCGTATCCAGCCTGATGTCGTCCACCACATTTCCGGTCGGGAGGAGCTTCCCCGTTACGGCGCCAGCCGGATCCATGAAGCTCAGTTCGATCCTGGCCCCGGTTCCCGGACAGCCGGCGATCTCGTAATCGCCGTCCGAAACGACCTTGCCCTTTTTCACCGGGACTCTTGAATAAATCATCTTCTTCGTATTGGTGTTGTAAATTCTGACGGTCGTGAAGGGCTCTACGGATCTCACCAGTCCTTTGTCGACCGCATACGGCCCCACCGCAGAGCTGATGTTTCCGCAGTTCGCCGAGTAATCGACGAAGGGCTCGTCGATTCCCACCGCCCCGAAGGTGTAGTTGATGTCACGGCCGGGCGCCTCCGAAGGGGAAATGATCGCCAACTTGCTCGTGAGCGAATCCGCCCCGCCCAATCCGTCGATCTGACGGATATCGGGACTGCCGAAAACGGCCAGAATGATCCGCTCCCGGAGATCAGGATCCGTGGGAAGGTCCTTTTCCAGCAGG
>JAPLJX010000319.1:0-14413 GCA_026388375.1 Deltaproteobacteria bacterium | reverse complement strand
ACGCCTTTGCTGGTCCCGCCGCGCATGATGGTGCATGAAAATCGTGTTTTCCCCTTCATAGGTTTATCTCCAACACTCAGTCCGATCCCCTGACGCCCCGCCGATTTTCCACGGGGATGTCGCATTTCACCGCCTACATGTTGGCGCGGCTTTCAAGAATTCCCGGTGCGGCAACACCGCAAAACGCCGCCGCTGCGCAACCACATGAAGGGGTCGTCTATGCAAGCAGAACGAACGTATCTCACGGGCTCAGCACGGATATCCAGGATTATACTGCGGTTCTTTGGGGCTGCGATGATCTTGAAACTGCGAATCGACGATTGGGTGTTGCTTTCAGGATTCAGCGAGAAAGGGGAAAGATTCGGTCTCCTTCGTACCTTGATCATGTGCCTATTCGCCCTCGGAAGATCTACGGCAGTTCGAGCAAAAAAGTCCTCACCATCCGTGCCGTTCAGGAATGAAGCATCCTTTGTGATACACGCTGCTGTGGTAAAGCATGAAAACCGGCGTAGTATATGGACTTTCCCCGGAGCCGTCAAGCACAATCGCCAGGCAATTTTTCTGTCGTCTTTTCTTGACCATGACGGCCCGGTTCAGCACCTTGACGGCGCGTTTTAGATCCAGGATCACGGTCTCGGGAAGATCGCCCGCCCCGGCTTGCCGCAGATCGTCGTTCAAGCCAACGCCATATTCTTAATATATTGTATTTGAATGCATATTTTCAACGCAGGCTCAATCAAGACCGCGGCAAATATCACTTGAACTTGAGCAGAAAAGGGGATATAGACCGCCATACTTCGTACAATACAAAGGAGATCAGCCGGCATGGCAACGGTATTGAAAGATTCATTGCAAACGATACAAACACACCGGGCCCTAAGCCCCCATTACACGGAACTTCTTGATATCCTGGAGGAGATCATGATCCTCCGCGAAGAATACCGCCGCCGGATGCAGCGGGAGACATTCTCCGTCGATGAAAAGTTGATCCCGGCCAAGATGGCCGGGGGATTCCCCCTCGTCGATTTCTCTTCGGTCACCAGCGACCTTACCGAACCTCAGAACTATTTTCTGGCCCTGCTGGAAATCGCGGAAAAGAGGGCACCCGGCGAAACCAATGAAATGGCAAGAAAGATCATCGAGGGTGAAATCCGTTTCAACGACCTGATCTACGAATCCTTCAACCCGCTGCCCGAGGAAGAAGAGGCGGCAGGCGACGAGGAGAATTCCTCCTTCGATCTTGTGGAGCTCTTCATCGAAGAAAGCCTGAGGCCGGCCCTGGAGACGGTTGTGACACGCTACGGCTCCGCCGCCGCAAAGGCGGGCTGGAAGGAGGGTTACTGCCCCATCTGCGGCCGCGAACCCAAGATCGGCGAGATTCGGGGCAAAGCGGAAAACCGTTACCTGTTCTGCAATCAGTGCGGCTTCGAGTGGAACTACCGGCACATCAAATGCCCCTTCTGCGGCAACGAGGAGCAGCAGAGCCTCGCCTACTTCACGATCGACGGGGATGAACGTTACCGCGTTGATGTCTGCAACGAGTGCAAGCGGTACATCAAGATCGTTGACTTCCGGGAGGCAAAGCAGAAGGCGGACCTGGATGTGGAGGACATTGCCACGCTCCATCTGGATATGCTGGCCAACGACGAGGGCTATGACTGACGACCCCGCAGTCGAAGAGGATGGATGGACGACAGGAACATGGCGGCAATCATCCGCCTTCTGGAGCGGGAGCTGGAGAAAAAAGAGCTCCCCATCGTTACGAAACTGGCCGATGAACACCACGACCCCTTTGAGATCCTGATCTCCACGCTCCTCAGCCTCCGGACCAAGGATGAAGTGACAGCGGCGGCAACGGAGCGGCTGTTCGCCCTCGCCTCCACGCCGGAAGAGATGGTTGGACTTGCCGAAGAGGAGATCCGGAAGGCGATCTACCCCGTGGGATTTTACCGGAACAAGGCCAAAACGATCCTGCATGTCTGCCGGGAGCTCATCGACCGTTTTCAGTCCCGCGTACCGGACAGCATCGAAGAACTTCTGACCTTCCGGGGGGTCGGGCGAAAGACGGCCAACCTCGTTGTCGCCCTCGGTTTCAACGGGGCCGGTCTCTGCGTGGACACCCACGTGCACCGGATCTCCAACCGCATCGGCTACGTCCGGACGAAAACCCCCGACGAGACGGAATTCGCGCTACGGGCAAAACTGCCCCCGGAACACTGGTCCCGCTACAACACGCTGCTCGTCGCCTTCGGGAGGAACATCTGCCGCCCCGTTTCTCCTCTCTGCAGCGGTTGCCCGGTGGCGGCATATTGCGATCGTGTCGGCGTAAAAAAAAGCCGCTAACGGATCGTTTTCCGTTTCGGTCGCATCGATATCCCCGGGAAGATCATCCTTATGCGTTGACACTTTCTTGTATGATGATACAATCGGACCCACATGAACAACGCCCATGTTCCGGCAGCGGGTAAAGAGAAGGAGGAACGCGGAATGGCCATCAAAGTAGGAGTCAACGGCTTCGGAAGGATCGGGAGGAATATCATCAGGGCCGCGAAAGGCGATCCGTCCATCGAATGGATCGCGGTCAACGATATCGCGGATGCGAAAACCCTGGCCCACCTTTTCAAATATGATTCCGTGCACGGAATCTACAAGGGCGATGTCCAGGCCAAAGACCATTCGATCATGATCGACGGCAAAGAGGTAAAGGTGTTTGCCGAGAAGGACCCGGCCAGGCTGATCTGGAAGGAGATGGGGGTCGATATCGTGATCGAATCGACGGGTCTTTTCACCTCCCGGGACAAGGCGCAGGTGCACATCTCCTCCGGCGGCGCCAAAAAGGTGCTGATTTCCGCCCCCGCCAAAGACGAGGACATCACGATCGTCATGGGGGTCAATGACTACCTGTATGATCCACAAAAACACCACATCATCTCCAACGCCTCCTGCACCACCAATTGTCTGGCGCCCTTCACAAAGGTTCTGCATGAGAATTTCCGGGTCAAAAGAGGGCTGATGACCACGATCCATTCCTATACGAATGACCAGAGAATCCTGGATCTTGCGCATCAGGACCTTCGCAGGGCCAGGGCCGCCGCCATGTCCATGATCCCGACAACCACCGGGGCCGCAAAAGCCGTCGGTCTCGTGCTTCCGGAACTGAAGGGAAAGCTCAACGGATTCTCCATGAGGGTTCCGACGCCGGACGTCTCGGTGGTGGACCTCGTTGCCGAAATCGAGAAAGATGCGACCGTCGAAGAGATCAACGCCGCGCTGAAAGAGGCAGCCGAGGGTAAAATGAAGGGGATCCTCGCCTATTCGGATGAACCGCTGGTCTCGATCGATTATCTGGGCAACCCGCATTCCTCCATCGTGGACGGAAAATCGACCATGGTGATCGAGGGCAATCTGATCAAAGTCCTTTCATGGTACGATAACGAGTGGGGCTTCTCCTGCCGGATGATCGATCTGCTGAAGCTCGTAGCCAAAAGCCTCTGAGCGGGGGGACGTCTTTGGTTTCTGAAGAGAAGTGTTCGAGGTTGTTTCTCAAAAGAAAGGAGGCTGGCGTATGAGTCAAGTGGAGGTTTTTGAAAGCAGGCGACCGGTTCTCGGCGTCAACAGTCTGGGGCGAATCGGGAAGCTTACGCTCTGGCACCATATCGGCAGAAAATATTTTCAGGAAATCGTCGTCAATGTCGGCAGAGGGGTTGGTACCGGACTTTCCGCCATCGCTCAGTTGATCGAAAAGGATGCGACCTACGGAACCATCCACCGGTTCCTGCACGGCGTCAAGGCGGAAAGGATAATCCGGATTGTTGATGAAAAGAGGGGCGCGCTCCTCATCGACGGCATCCCCGTCACCATTCTGCGGGAGGCGCGAAACCCCGCCGATATCGGCTGGCGGAACCACGGCGTCGACGTGGTGGTGGAATGCACCGGAAAATTTCAGGACCCGACCATCGCTCCGGATGACAAAAACGGTTCCATTACCGGACACCTTGCCGGCGGTGCAAAAATCGTTATCAATTCCTCAGCATTCAAAATAAAAAACAAGGCATCGGCCATGCCGGACGAAGCGATCACGCTCATCTACGGGGTCAACCACACTGCATTCGACTATAAAAAACATCGGATTGTTTCAGCGGCTTCCTGCACGACAACCGGCCTCGCGCACATGATCAAGCCGCTCCTCGAAGATCAGGCGACCAGCAAGATCCTCACCGCATCGATGTCAACGGTTCATGCCGTCACAAACTCGCAGAGCATCCTCGATAAGACGCCGAAGACCGGCGAAAAGGATCTGCGCAAGAACAGAAGCACGCTGAACAACATCATCCTCACGTCCACCAATGCAGCCGAAGCGTTGAGTCTGGTGATTCCGGAGGTGAAAAATATCGGTTTTATGGCGGATTCGATCCGGGTGCCTACGAATACGGAATCTTTGATCGTCTTGAATGCGACTTTTCAAACCCGCGCAAACAAAGACGGCGACAAGGCCCCCCTCAGCAGAGACAGGCTCAACGACATCTATAAAAAGGCGGCGAACGATCCCGACCATCTGGTGGTCTATTCGGAAGAGCAGAACGTATCGACCGATCTGATCGGAATGGATGCGGCCATTGTGATCGAAGGACAATTCAACCATACCCGGACCGCATTCATTGATGTGGACCTCTCCAATGTCCCCGATCTACCGGACGCGTTTCTCAAGACGTTATCACAATCGACCATGCGGATCCCCGTTGTTCACGCCAAGATATTCGGCTGGTATGACAATGAATACGGCAGCTACACGAACAGGCTAGGCGATTTGACCACTTACATTCATCAAAGCCTGTTCCGTTGAGGATAAGGGGACACGCGGCAGCGTATCCCCATGATCCTCACAGTACGATTTTATAAGATTCATCAACACCGATTTCGTGCTTTCCCGTATAGACGGCCCCGCTCCAGCCGTCGATACTGATGAAATCTCCGCCTCGTATGGTTTTTCCGTCGACCTTGCTATACCCTTGCGACTCATAGACGTGAAGCTTGTTGAAGCCCACCACGCCGACTTTGTTCAGTTGAGGGATCGTGACCGCCGCATGGGACGTGCCGCCGCCCCTCGCGGTCAGAATACCATCGGCCTTCAGAATAATGCCGACGTCGTCGGGAACCGTATCGGGACGGATCAGAATCAGCGCGGTTTCAGGTTCCTTTTCCCGGAAATGTTCGATCTCCTTTTCGGAATAGACCGCCCTGCCGGTCAGGGCGCCGCCGCTTACCCCGATGCCGATGCCGAGGAAAGACCGTTCAAGGTCCCCATCGGCGACAAAGGTCCTGACCTTGTCGGTTTCCCTCTGAACCATGTCCCGCGTCTGGAGGATATAGAGCCCTCTTTTCGTGGCGTTCTCAAACGTGAATTCGATCTCCTGCTGGTTGAATCCCTTTTCATAAACCAGCAATTCCGCGATCCGGACCAGTTCGTTGTAGATCTCCGGGAATTTCGTTTCCAGGGAGATCAGGGACTCCCTTTTCTCCGTAATTCTCTGTTTTTCCGAAATGGGAAAGGTTTCCACAAGACCGGAGACGATATCTTCCCCCTGAACGCAGAAGATGAAATCTCCGTTGATAGCGACGTCTTGCGAGGACCCCTTGGGATCCCGCGTAAAGATCACCCCTGACCCCGAGTGTTCATTCAGGTTGCCGAACACCATGGCCTGGACAATCACGGCCGTGCCCCATTCATCGGAAAGATGTATCTGATGGCGGTAGATCCGCGCCTGTTCGGAATTCCAGGAAGCGAAAACGTCCAGGATGGCGTGCTGGAGTTGCTGGTAAGGATTGTCCAGGATCCGGATACCCCGCTTGACGATCGCCTCTTTGTAGGAAAGGGCGAGCTGTTTCATCTGTTCCGGATTGAACTGAAATTTCTTCGCAACCGCATAACGGCTCTTGTAACTTTTCATGATTTCATCGAAGATATTTCTATCAATCCCCTGAAACATCGCCCAGGTCTGCAGGAATCGCCGGTATGAATCCCACGCCGCCCACTGATAATCTTCCTTTTGGGCAAGCCCCTCCGCAATCGTTTCATTGATCCCCACATTGAGAATGGAACACATCATCCCGGGGAGTGAAATCGTTGCGCCGCTCCTCACCGAAAGCAGCAGGGGGTTCCGGGGATCGCCGAATATCTTTCCGGTAATCCGTTCAAGCTCCTTGATCTCCTTGTAAACCCTCCGTTTCAAATCCTTGTAAATATGTTTATACCCCACAATGCCTTCATAGCCCCGGAACACCTCCGTCGTGATGATGAATCCCGGCGGTACCGAGAGATTGAATGAGATCAGCTCCTTTAACATATAAGCCTTGTTGCCGATGAGGATCTGGTTGTCCGCATCCCTGTTTTTTCTATAAAGGGTCGATATCGCCAATTCCGGGATATAGGCCATGACCAGATTGAGGATCTCTTTATTGTCCTTGAATTTTTCAAGCTCGGCGCTCAGCGTCCGGATGACGGCATTCACGAAATTATCCAGGACCTGCAGACCGAAGGCGGAGGCGATGATGGAACGGACAAAGTTTTCCGAGTATTGATAAAAGGCCTTCTGGTCCTCCGGCGTTATAGTTTTTTTGTGGGGACACGATGCGGCATCATGTCCCCATTCGTCGCCATCGATCATCTGGCCGATAATGACAGGCAGGTTGGAGCGATGGGCATCGATATAGTAATCGCGGGTGATATCTTGAATGCCTTTGGCGATGAACTGGAAGATATCGATATACTGATCGATCGAAAACTGCCGGATCTGCAGGGCGCTCGTAATATACCTCAGCTTGGCGACAAGCCCTTCCGTGGCCAGACCTTCCAGTTCGAGCGCCTTGATGTAGAGCCAGAGATATTCGTGGATTCTCATCAGGGTGCTTTTGGTGATGAACTTGAGGTTCAGGGACTCCACCAATCTTTCAAAAAGCATCGTGGTAAAGCTTTCAAGGCGAAACGTAAGCCCCATGGCTTCAAACTTTTCTTCACGATAGGTCCCGTACATGGACGGGATTCCGGCGGCAATATGCCGTTTATAATAGATATTTTCAAAATAGTCCGTCTTTTGGGATGAAAGCGCCTTCTCCTTCAGAACGGCGAGCATCGCCAGAACGATGGTCAGGCTTTTGTAATAATCCTTTTTCTGCAGTGAGCGCTTGAGGGAACGAATTTTCCGCATATCCAGCAGACAGGACGTCTCAAGGTCTTTGAGGATATCCATATGCTGATGGAAATACTTGTTATAAATGAGCTGATAGAACCGGATCATCAGTTCGGCACGTTCTTTTTCTCTCTCGCTGACACCGGCGATACCGTTGATCTCTTTTGATATTTTCTCGCGGTCCCATTCAAGCAATTTCGGAACATCGTCATGGATCTTCTGAAACAGACTGCCGAAAATGATGTGGAGCCCGTCAAAATATTCGCCCGCAGCCTGAACCTCTCCGAAAATCTCCACGGGCAGATGATCCTTCAGAGATCTCTTATCGCCCGAGTTCCAGTAGCGAAAAATGTCTTCGATAAAGGGGACCAGGCGGCTGTTGCTTTCAACGTGAGACTGCTTCCTCAGAAAATAGATGAGCCTGTCGTTTCTGGCGGAAAGCTCATCCACCGCCGTGGAGATCGTCCGCAGCTCCCCCTCTGCGCCGATCTCGGTGAAGTAGATCGGGAAGATTCTAAGGAGCTGCTTCACCAGGTTGTATGCAGGCAGGATATCGGCGTTCAGGAGCCGGGAGATATCCTTCTGGAGGAGATCCGTATCCCGAACGAAAACACCCTTCATTTTCAGATTGACGATGAGGGCCGAGAGGAGCTTCTTCGTCCATCTCGGCTTCCGGGAAATAATCTCCAGCCAGGAGCGGATGTTTTGAATGTGGGCCGGGTTCACCTGGATCTGCCATTCGGTGGTCGATCCCTTGACGTCGGGATGCTGAAAACCGAACGCCACGAGCTCCTCGATGAAGGTATCGACAAGAGAATGGTTATTCAATTCAAAGATCTCTTTGGCCAGGGTCGTGATGCAATCGAGGATCGAACTCCGGTACTGATTCTGCAGGACCGTTTTTTTCCATAAACGGAATATCTCCCGTACAAGAGCATTCACATCCCGATCGCTTTCCTCCTTCAACGCCCTTCCCAGGCAGCGATTGATCTCGATCAGGCCCGTGTTGTGTATATCCGACAGTCCGGCAACGCCCATCATCTTGAAAAGGAAATGGAGTTTCAGCAGATAACGGCGTCCTTCAAAGGCGCCTGATTTTTCAAGGGCATCGGCAATCACAAGATAACCGTTTGCGATCTGCGCATGGTCGGGCATCTCCAGGTACCGCGCAAGCCCATCCGCATCGGTAGCCGCATGTTGAAGATCTTCGAGGCGGACGATCAGCTTGCGGATATGTTCGTGGGAAAGGGATGAGATCAGCTCACCATAGGCATCGCGATCTTCCCTGGTATCACCATCCGTTGAAAACCACTGCGAAGGATCGGGTTGGGTAAGCCAGTAGAGGTATGTCGATTTGAAGGCAGAAAAGAGGAGTCGGTTGACCTCATCCAGATCCATGCTGAGCTTATTCTCCACCATCCGTCTGGCGACGGCCTTCACATAACCCGATGATTTCTTCAACAGATGATCCTGTGACCGCGACAGATCGGCGAGAGACCGAAAAACGGGTAAAAAAAGGTCCGTGTTTCTCTCCAACAGGTTGCCGCTGCTGGAAAGAACGGTATTGAGATATTCAAAGCAATAACGGACGGCGTTGTCTTTGACCTCTTCGTCGCCGGCCGAAGTGATGACGGCAAGATATATATCCGCAAACGTTTTCAGTGCGGATAATCCGTCTTCATGGGTATTGAAATCATAGAAATCGCCTATGGAAAGGGTTTTAAGCTGTACCAGCAGGTATTCCCAGTTCACAAACGGGTGATGAAGCTCCACGAGCAGTTCTTCCGTGCGCTTTGAAACCCCGTAATGGTTCTTCACGACATCCAGGAGTATCCTGTATTTCTCAGGAATGTCCACAACCGCCCTGGTTCTTTCCAGATTGATTTCCAGCGCCGTCAAGGGCCGTGTTTTTTCCTTCGCATCCATGTGCGCAGATTAATCCGAACGGGAAAATATTGCAAATCCTAACTTTTTAGCGAATAATAAAGATTGACGAATATCGGCCGGCTGGCTATGATCCGCCATCGCCGACTATGGGGCGTTATCGTGGACCGTCGAAGGATAATCCCGATGGAAATAAAGATGAAGGATGCCGTTCATTTGGGGGATGGGAAAATGGTCCGCCCGGTCATTGCAGGAAACTGGAAGATGAACAAAACGGTCGCCGAGGCCGTCGATTTTGTCTCGCGCCTCGTGAAGGCCCTCAACCCCCGGCCGGGACCGGAGGTGATAATCGCCCCGCCTTTCACGGCGCTCCAGTCCGTGGCAGCGCTCCTCCAGGGATCGCCTGTCCGTCTGGCGGCCCAGAACCTCCATGAAGCAGAGAAGGGGGCCTACACAGGGGAGATCTCCGGCGCGATGATTCGTGAGGCAGGATGCACCCATGTGTCGGAACGGCGCGCCTTGTATGGTGAGAGCAGCGAGTTGGTCGCCGAGAAATTTCAGGCCGCAAAGCAGGCGGGAATCAAGCCTATCCTGTGTGTGGGCGAGACGCTGGCGCAGCGAGAAAATGGCACAACCGAGAGCGTGGTGGCGGAGCAGCTGGATGCCTTGATAAACGTGGGCGGGGTAGAGGCATTGCGTGACGCGGTGCTGGCCTATGAACCGGTATGGGCGATCGGCACCGGCAGGACGGCAACCCCGGTGCAGGCGGCGGAGGTGCATCGTTTCATCCGGGAATGGATCGCCGGCAGTTACGGAAACGAAGCGGCGGCAAAGATGGCCATCCTGTACGGGGGCAGCGTTACACCAAAAAATATCGCCACTCTGATGTCCCAGCCGGACATCAACGGAGCGCTGGTCGGAGGGGCCAGCCTGGACGTCGGATCTTTCGTCCAGCTTGTTGCATATCAATCCAGTGAAGGGGTATGAAAAAGTGCAGATTCTGATTACCATTGTACATGTCGTTGCCTGTATCGTCCTGATCCTCGTCGTGCTCTTGCAAGCGGGAAAGGGCGCAAATATGGGCGCGGTCTTCGGCGGGTCCAGTCAGACCGTCTTTGGAAGCAGCGGTCCGGGGAGCTTCCTCAGCAAGATGACGACCGCGGTCGCCATCATCTTCATGCTGACCTCGCTCAGCCTCTCCTACATGGTTTCCCGCAGAGGGAGTTCCTTGATGGAAGGCGCCGCCAGGCCTGTAGCGCAAAAAACGGTCCCAACGCCGAAACCGGCGGCGCCGCCTGCCCCGGCGACCACCCCGGCACCTCAGGTCCCGGCAGCTCCGCAGACGGCAAAATAGCTCCTTCGGTAGAAAGGCGGGACATCAAACGACCTCGGAAAAGCGCCGTTGATTCGCCAGGTTCACCGAGTGGGCCCGAGACCACCAGCCGTTGTCGACGGACTCTTTTGATATTGACAAAGCGATTTGAAACGGATAAGTTCCCAGCAAGTCGACGAGGTATCACAAATGAGTGATGCCGAATCTTCCCGCAAATGCCGAAGTGGTGGAATCTGGTAGACACGCTATCTTGAGGGGGTAGTGGACAAAATCCGTCCGGGTTCAAGTCCCGGCTTCGGCACCATACAAAAAAATAGAGGGTTAACCCGGTCATGGGTTAGCCCTTTTTTCTCTGATACCCGCAATCATAAGATAAGAACTTTCAGAACGAGACGTACAAGAGGCTTTATGGATAAACGGAAATGGATCGATCCTCTGACAATATCCGTGTCCGCCATTCTGATGGGCATTTTGCTATACAAAATGCTGCAGAATATTACTCTTTCCCGCATGACCATTTTGGAATTATACTGTTTTTATTAATACTGTTTTTATTAATTGCACTATCAGAATAACAGGGTTATAATAGCAGCACTGTAACAGTTACCCATAATCTAATCAGGAGGACCAACACCATGTCTACAGACTTAATCGACTTAACAGCGGACATCGTTATCGCCCATGCTTCCGTCACGGAATTGTCGTCGAATGACCTGCTCAAGGAAATCAAGACGGTCTATGCGACACTTGAAGCACTGACCAGGGGCGGCAAAGCCTTGACTCTGGAAACATCGGATAAGGGACAGAAAGCATCCGGAAAGAAAATGCGGGGATCTGCGAAACCTTTGACGAAGAATGCAGAAGAAAAAACTGCAATCCCACCGGCTCCGGCCATGACCATCGAGGAGGCTTTCAAGCCGGATCAGGTTGCCTGTATGATTTGCGGCAAGACGGGCATGAAGACCCTGAAACGGCATATCGCCTCGGCTCACGATTTGAAGCCAGGCCAATATAAAAGGCGATTCAAGATCCCCAAGGATCAGCCATTGGCGGCCATGGAATACGTCGAACAGAGGCGTCGGATCGCTTTGGAAAGAGGCTTGGGAGAGAAGCTGGCTGCGGCAAGAGCGGCCAAAAAAAATAAGCAGATGGGAGAATGAAAGGAGAACAATTATGAGCCTGACAAAGATTGATATCATCGACTCCATTTACGAAAAGCTCGGCATCCCTAAAAAAGAGTGCGTCCGTATCGTCGAAAGCGTTTTTGCAATCATCAAGGATGATCTCTACCGCGGAAATGATGTCATGATCTCCGGTTTCGGAAAATGGACGGTCAAAGCCAAGAAAAAACGAAAGGGCAGGAATCCCCAGACAGGGGAATCATTGATGATTGATGCGAGAAAGGTGGTTACATTCAAACCATCCCAGGTGCTCCGTGGCGCTGTGAATGATTGATCGCTCCGTTTCAACGGTTATTGAGGCGGACCGATGCATCGGATGCGGCCTGTGCGTCAAAGTTTGTCCATCGCAAACAATATCCATGCAGGGAGACAAAGCCGTTGTCATCGGTGATCGCTCTCTTTCTTGCGGCCATTGCGCGGCGGTCTGCCCTGTCGATGCGATCACGATTCATGCCATCGATCCGGAGGCTTCAAAGTTCGCCACGTTCGATGCCGATAGCCGTTGGCTGCCCCACGGAGAATTCAACACCGTTCAGCTGGTCCGGTTGATGGCCTCGCGAAGGTCCTGTCGGAATTTCAAAGATAAACCGGTAGATCGTGCGCTGCTGGCAGACCTTGTCAAGATCGGCGCCACCGCCCCGTCGGGAACAAACAGCCAGATGTGGACATTCACGATCCTTCCCGCCAGAGAATCGGTCACCGTCCTTGGGGATCAGGTAGCCATGTTCTTCAATCGTATCAATAACCTGTCTGAAATTTACTGGCTGCGCAATGCATTACGGTTCATCGGCAAACCTGAACTTGACCATTATTACCGCGATTACCATCAATCCGTGAGTGAGGCGTTGACCGAAAGGGAAAACAAGGGCGAGGATCATCTGTTTCACGGGGCTACGGCCGCCATCGTCGTGGGATCGAGAACTGAAGGCAGCACCCAGAAAGAAGACGCCCTTCTGGCAACACAGAATATTCTTCTTGCAGCGCACAGCATGGGGTTGGGAACCTGCCTGATCGGGTTTGCCGTAATCCCGATGATGAAAGATATTCAGGTAAAACGATCCCTGGGCATACCGGACAGCGAAAAGGTGCATGCGGTCATTGCTCTGGGATATCCCGAAGAGAAATATCTTAAGGTTGCCGGCAGAAAGAGATACGTCCAGAGGTATTTTGAAACCGCTCGTCCGCACGTGAAATCATCTTGAAGCGGCCCGGTCCGAATCGCTTTCTCCGCCTCTACCGGGTTCGAACTCGGCAGGGTTTTATGGCATTGCACAGGGTCCGTTTACTGGAAGGCCTCCCATACCGCGAAAAAAACATACTCCCTGTTTAAGCCGGATCTTGTGGATATGGCCTCCGATTTCTTTTGGTAGTCCCACGGGGGCTTGAACCCCGGTTTCCGGCGTGAGAGGCGAATTGAAAAGACATCTAAGCCACCTGTTTTATTACAAGTATTTAGTTTCATTGCGGTGTGTGTGTCCCCTTGTGTGCCCCTATGTAACCATTTTCCACTAATTTTGAGGAAAAGGGCACTCAAAGGGACACCCAAAAACAAATAAATTATTAATTGCTTCTTGTAGTCAGTAATTGACTTAACACATAGGAAAGTGTAAATTTCCTCGCATAATACTCAAGAATATAGATATGCTTCATAGATTCTTTTAAAGAAGGGTTTATTCTGATACGTATATGACACCGTGATAAAAACAGCACAACGGATCAACAATATGATATTTCAGTTTTTTTCCTGAAGCGGGACTATTTTCGCTGGTGTCTTATGGGGCAATAAATCCCACGTTTGGGGTATTATCAGAATCAACTTAAACATTGTTAGGAGGTATCACCGTCATGCCAATGCTCACTTACCAGCGTTTGCCGGCAAACCCAAAGCAGTTTGTTGAATTCTGGAGCCTTCGCTACGAATATGCCATAGAAAATCTGTACATCGACAATATCCGACAGGAGCTAACCGGGCCTCGAATACTCAATCTGTTTCACTGGAAAAATGGAACTCGGTTATCAAAGAGAAAAGAGACTTCTGTTAATCACAATTTTATTCAGCGTAAAAATGAACTAGCGCAGCTCCAACCCAACGAGAGCGCAGAGGATTTCGCAAAGGATTTTCTGGACCGTTTCAACAATGGTGGTGCAATCTGGAGAATATTCTGGCTGCATTGCTGGAAGCCCGATCGCTTTCCCATTTATGATCAGCATGTGCATCGAGCTATGGTATTCATTAAAACTGGTGTCCGTGAAAAAATTTCTCAAGACGATCCACAAAAAATTAAGGCATACATCCACAGTTATTTACCGTTCTACTATGACAATTTTGCCGATTTTGATGAACGAGAACGAGCCGTTGATAAGGCTCTTTGGGCGTTTGGAAAATTCATAAAAATAAGTAATTTCCCCTTGGCGGCACCGAATGAAAATCGCCAACAAATCCATCAACCGGACTGTTAAAAAGCTGCGTATTTCATTGATCAAGATGTCTCCTGCCAGGAAACCCAGGTCTTCATTTCGCTGAGAAGTATATTTTTAAGCTCTTCTGGCTGGAGGATCTTGATATAGGGCAGCCAAGACTTCAGAATGTTGATGATTTCGTCAAGACTGCCTACATTGAATGAAACAACGATGGACCCATTCCCCCGTTCCTCCTTGATCTCCTGATGGGGATATACCTTGCGTCTCCGGAAATAACCGGCACAGGATTTATCGACGGCTATAACGACTTCGATATTTCTTTCCGAGGAAAACCAGATATTGCCGCTTTCCTTTAGCATCCGGTCAACCTGCGCCGGTACGCAGCGGAAATTATTGCTAACCCAAGT
>JAPLJX010000198.1 GCA_026388375.1 Deltaproteobacteria bacterium | reverse complement strand
AGCGGGCGGGCGGATTTGTGCCGGGTGACACCATCGCGGTGCTCGGACCGGGGTCCGTCGGGCTGATGTGTATCCAGTGCTGTAAGGCCCTGGGTGCCGGGAGGGTGATCCTGACCGGCACCCGGGATGACCGTCTTGAGCTTGGGATGAAAATGGACGCCGACCATACGATCAATGCTGCCCGGGAAGATCCCGTGGAGCGGGTCAAAGAGCTGACGGACGGTCTGGGACTCAATCTGGTGGTCGTCACCGTCGGCAGCCGGGACGGACTCCAGCAGGCGATTGAAATGGCCCCCCGGGGATCGGATATCGTCTTTTTGGCCCATCTGGATGATCCCGTGACGGCGGATATCGGCCTGGCCGTTCAGAAGGGGAACAGCATCTTTACTGTCAGGGGCGAAGGGCGCCTGAGTGTCAGCCAGGCATTGTCGCTGATGGCCCAGGGGAAAATCACGGCAACGGACTTGATTACCCATACATTCCCCTTGGACCGGATACAGGAAGCCATCGATACTTTCGCGGAAAGACGCGATGGCGCGATCAAGGTGATCGTCCATCCATAGGTTGAAAAAACAGAGGAGCGGAATCGACCTCTCCCCTGGGGAAAAATACTTTTTAACTCTATCGGATTTTTCTTTTCCGCTAGCCGCCTCCTTGATTGGATAAGACATTACTTACGGGCAGTTGAACTATAGGGGGGTCTTTTTTGCTTGTCAAGGGATATTTTGCGAACCGTTCTATGTCTTGACAACATATCTCCAAATGTGTATACGCGTGCAGCTAATCCGGCGACCGCCGGGATAGATTCTCTGGATAAAGGTAAGTATCACTCAAACGTTGCAGGCGAAATATCCATGATGAACCTTATTGCGTCCCTGATCACTGTCCTGATCATGATCCTGCTGGCCTTAGGGATTGCCTTCAGCGCCACCCTCTCCTCTCTGCTGACGGTCGTTATTCCCTATGCGGCTTTGGCGGTGTTTCTCGCAGGTTTTCTCTACCGTGTTCTTCTCTGGGCAAAATCACCCGTTCCCTTCCGCATCACAACCACCTGCGGCCAGCAGACCTCCCTCCCCTGGATCCGGAGCAATCCGCTGGATAGCCCATCCAACGTTTGGGGCGTGATCGGGAGGATGGCCCTGGAGATCTTGCTGTTCCGCTCGCTCTTCCGGAACACCGACGTAGCGATCGTAGGGCAAAGGCCCGTCTATGGCAGCGCCAAATGGCTCTGGTTTTTCGGGCTTCTCTTTCACTGGTCGCTGTTGATCGTCGTGCTTAGGCAGATCGCCCCCTGGATCAACGGCCTCTCCGCGGCGGACGGATTCTTTGAGATCGGCATCCCGACCTTCTACCTGAGCGATGCCGCTCTCCTGACGGGACTGTCGTTTCTGTTCCTCCGCCGGGTGGTCGTCCCGCAGCTCAAGTACATCTCTCTTTTCGCCGATTACGTCGCACTGCTTTTGATCCTGGGTATCGTGAGTACGGGCCTCCTCATGAGGCACTTTTCCCCGGCCGACCTCCTGCAGGTGAAGAACCTGGCCCTGGGATGGGCTACCTTTTCACCGGTCGTCCCCGCGAGGATAGGTCTGGTCTTATCCGTTCACCTCTGTTTCGTTTTCACCCTTCTGGCCTGGTTTCCTTTCAGCAAGCTGATGCATATGGGAGGAGTCTTCCTGAGCCCGACGCGGAACCTCGCCAACGACAACCGCATGAAGCGACATCTTAATCCCTGGAACGCCCCCGTGAAGGTCCATACCTATGAGGAATATGAGGATGAATTCCGGGACAAGATGAAATTGGCGGGACTGCCGGTGGAGAAGGAGTAACGATGTCTTCTGCCAAGACACCCAAGCCCGACGAGCTGATCGCGATCCGTTACGAACCACCCGAAATGCCCTGGATGGATACCCCCACTGTTTTCCGGCCGGGGACCTGGAGTTACAGCGGCACCGCAAAGAGCCTGACCGCGCTTAACCTTCCGAACCCGAGGGCGTGGCAGCCCTCCGACGCGGACTGGAAACTGCCGGAGAACTGGAAGGAGATCATCCTGGATGGCATGAGGGAACGCCTGGAAAAGTACCGATCCTTTAAGCTCTTCATGGATATCTGCGTTCGGTGCGGCGCCTGTGCAGACAAGTGTCACTTCTACATCGGCTCCGGCGACCCGAAGAACATGCCGGTCCTGCGGGCCGAACTGTTGCGTTCCGTCTACCGCCGCTATTTTACGGAAGCGGGGAAACGGTTCGGTCGGCTGGCAGGCGCGCGGGAGCTGACGGTGGACGTCCTCAAGGAGTGGTTCTACTACTTCTACCAGTGCACGGAGTGCCGCCGGTGTTCCGCCTTCTGCCCCTTCGGCATTGACCAGGCGGAGATCACCATGATGGGCCGGGAGCTCCTCAACCTCGTCGGCTGCAACATCAACTGGGTCACCGAGCCGGCGGCGAACTGCTTCAGGACGGGGAACCACCTCGGCATCCAGCCCGGGGGCATCAAGGACATGCTCGATTTCATGGCGGATGACATCGCGGACCGTACCGGCGTGCGTGTCGATGTTCCCATCAATAAAAAGGGTGCGGAGATCCTCTTCGTCACGCCCTCCGGCGACTACTTCGCCGACCCCGGGACTTACACCTGTATGGGTTACCTGATGCTCTTCCACGAGATCGGCCTGAACTACACCTTCAGCACATACGCCTCCGAGGGGGGAAACTTCGGCCTGTTCACCTCCAGCGAGATGGTCAAGCGCCTCAACGCCAAGATCTATGCGGAGGCGAAGCGGCTGGGGGTCAAATGGATCCTCGGGGGCGAGTGCGGCCATATGTGGCGGGTCATCCACCAGTACATGGATACGATGAACGGCCCCGCCGATTTCCTCGAAGAGCCGGTTTCCCCGATCACCGGGACGCGGTTCGAAAACGCCCGCTCGACGAAGATGGTGCACATCGCCGAATTTACCGCCGATCTGATCCGGAACGGGAAACTGAAGCTGGATCCGTCCCGGAACGACGCCTACCGGGTCACGTTTCACGATTCCTGCAACCCAGCCCGGGCGATGGGGCTTTTCTAAGAGCCCCGATATATCATCAGCCACGTCTGCAACCATTTCCACGAGATGGCCGAGGATACCATCCGGGAGAAGACCCTGTGCTGCGGCGGCGGGGCGGGGCTGGGAAACGACGAGAACATGGAGATGCGGATGCGCGGGGGGATGCCACGGGCCATGGCCGTCAAGCAGGTGCGGGAAAAGCACGGCGTGAACCGCCTCGCCTGCATGTGCGCCATCGACCGGGCGACCCTGACCTCCCTGATGGAGTACTGGGTGCCGGGGGTGACCGTGATGGGAGTCCATGAACTGCTGGCCAACGCCCTCGTCATGACGGGGGAAAAGGAAAGGACGACGGACCTGCGCGGCGAACCGCTGGAAGGGAAGGCAGTCGATGAAGCTCTATAACGGGGGGAAAATCATCGCCGGGATCGTGGTCTTTTTGATCGTGGCCACCTTCCCGTTCTGGTATGGCAGGGGAAAGGCGGTTTCCCCGCCGGACCTGAAACTGGATACGCCCGCCATCCAGCGGCTGAAGGAAAAACGCTGCGTGGAGACGGCCCCGTTCATGCGGTCGAACCATATGAAACTCCTCGGCGCCTGGCGGGAAGGCGCCGTCCGGGAGGGGATCCGGTCCTACACCGCGGCGGACGGACAGGTCTTTCAAGTCAGCCTTACGGGAACCTGCCTGGAATGTCACAGCAACAAGAAACAGTTCTGCGACCGATGCCACGATTATTCGGGAGCCAAACCCGCCTGCTGGAGTTGTCATATCATACCCGAGGAGGTCCGGTGATGGCGCCCACTCGAAGAGAATTCATCAAGATAGCGGGATTTTCGGCCGTCGGCCTGATTCTTCCCTCGCTGCCTTTACTCTCCCAAGCCCAAGCCGGAACACCGGCGGCGGGCAGCGTATCGCCGGCGGCTCCGGGAGTTCTTCCGGCGCTGAAGGCAAAACGCTGGGCGATGACGGTCGAACCGAGAAAATGCCGGCCCGATTGCACGGATTGCATCACCGCCTGCCATCTTGAGCACAACGTGCCCGATTTCGGAAACCCCAAGGATGATGTCCACTGGATCAGCCTCGAAAGGGTTGAACATATCTTTCCCGCGGAGGCCCATCCCCGGTTGCCGGAATCGATCACGAAACTTCCTGTCCCGGTTCTCTGCAACCACTGCGAGAACCCGCCCTGCGTGCGGGTCTGTCCGACGCAGGCGACCTTCAAGAGGGCAGACGGGATCGTGATGATGGACTATCACCGCTGCATCGGGTGCCGGTTCTGCATGGCCGCCTGCCCCTACGGGTCCAGAAGCATGAACTATCGCGATCCCCGGCCCTTCATCCGCAAAATCAATCCGGCTTTTCCGACACGGACCAAGGGCGTGGTGGAAAAATGCAATTTCTGCGAGGAAAGGCTTGCCCGGGGGATCCTTCCCGCCTGTGTCATCGCCTGCAAGGACAAGGCCCTGGCGTTCGGCGATCTGGAAGATCCCCGTTCGGACGTCCGGCTCATTCTTGATAAAGGCCTGTCTCTCCGGCGAAGACCGGAACTGGGAACAGGACCTCAAGTCTATTATATTTTGTGAGGCTGCCGTGCTCGAAAAAGCCCTGAAAGGAAGTCGCGGATACGGAATCTGGGTGGCATTTCTGCTGCTCCTGGTAGCTATCGGTTTTTTCTTCTACCTGAGGCAGCTCGATTACGGTCTGGGGATCACCGGCATGAGCCGGAATGTCTCGTGGGGACTCTATATCGCCCAGTTCACCTTCCTGGTCGGGATTGCGGCATCGGCAGTGATGCTGGTTCTGCCTTACTATCTCCACGACTTCAAGGCATTCGGGAAGATCACGATCCTCGGGGAATTTCTGGCCGTCTCCGCTGTGGTCATGTGCATCACCTTCATCTTCGTCGATCTCGGCCAGCCCGGCCGGGTCATGAATGTCCTTCTCTACCCTTCGCCGACCTCCGTGCTCTTCTGGGACATGGTTGTCTTAAACGGATATCTCCTTTTAAATATCGTCACCGGCTGGACGGTTCTCGGCTGCGAGAAGAAA
Source organism: Deltaproteobacteria bacterium (assembly GCA_026388375.1). GTDB lineage: Bacteria > Desulfobacterota > Syntrophia > Syntrophales > UBA5619 > UBA5619. The sequence continues at coordinate 2,725 of JAPLJX010000198.1, read as the reverse complement.
GGCATCCCGCCGCCGGCCTGGGTGAAGCCCTTGATCATCCTTTCCATTCCCTGGGCGATCAGCATCCATACCGTCACGGCCTTCATCTACTCGGGTCTGCCGGGGAGAAGCTTCTGGCTGACGGCGATCATGGCGCCCCGGTTTCTCGCCTCCGCTTTCGCCTCCGGCCCGGCTCTCCTGATCCTGTTCTGCCTGATCCTTAAACGGTTTGCCCGGTTCGACGCCGGGGAAAAGGCGATTCAGACCTTGGCCAAGATCGTGGCCTATGCCCTGGCGACGAGCATCTTCTTTGTCCTGGTGGAGCTCTTCACCGTCTTCTACAGCCAGATCCCGGGACACATGCATCACCTGACGTATCTCTTCGCGGGGCTGGACGGCCACGACGCCATCGCCCGGTGGATGGCCGTGTCGGCATTAACCGCCTTGGCAGCCCTCGTTCTGCTGATCATCCCCCGAATGCGGAAGAACGAATCCCTTCTGGCGTTGGCCTGTATCTGCGTGTTTCTGTCTCTCTGGATCGAAAAAGGACTGGGGCTGGTGGTGACGGGTTTCGTCCCCTCCCCCGTGGAGACGATCACCGACTATACCCCTACGGGACCGGAAGTGGCCATCACCATCGGAGTTTGGGCCTTGGGATTGCTGATGATCACGCTACTCTACAAGATTTTCATTTCCGTAAGGAAGGGGTAGACAATCAGCCGCCGCACTCAGACCTTCTGAATTCTTCCATCATCGATTAAACCGCGATTTGAGCCTGCATGGAAGCCCTCATCCGGGAGGCAGCAGCGGCCGGGGCGATGCGCCGCCAAAGTCTGATCCGGAAGGGCTCTTTCGCATCTGCCTCCGGTGGAGGACGGTCCCTGCTGAAATGGTCATAGTGGGAGACTACATTTTCGACCTGCAGACGGGACGGAACGCAGGGGCTGCCACCATTCATGTGGACAGAACCCGTAGTTTCCTCTGGCCGGAACTGACCGACATCGGCGTGAGTACACTGGAGGAACTTCTGAAGATTTTGCCGGCGTAACACTTTAAGATTCGCCTTCGGAAGCGGTCATCGTGGACAAAGGCAACGCCTTTTCGACACAAAAGGTTATGCTAAAAACTCCTTGACAGACAAGACTTCCATTCGTATCCTCCCCGCATATCAAAGCAGGTCTTTATCAAAAATCATAGACTTGCCGAAGGAGTAGCCAATGGGTAAGAAGGACGCCATCCGAATCGTTGCAGTAGGAGCAAATGCAGCCGGTCTCAGAGCCGCCGCCCGGGCAAAGAGGCTTTTACCCAATGCCGCTGTCACCGTTATCGATCGCGGCAAATTCATTTCTTATGGGGCCTGCGGGATGCCCTATCTGGTTTCCGGAGACATCGAAACTGCCGATAAGCTCCGCGAGACGGCGTATGGCGTGATCCGGGACCCGGATTTCTTCCGGAAGGCCAAGGGACTTGAGGTCGTTGTCCAAACCGAGGTGGAACGGATCGACCGGGAAGGTCGCAAAGTCGTCTGCAAATCCCTTCTGACCGGGGAGACCAAAGTGTATCCCTACGACAAATTGATCCTGGCCACCGGAGCCGCTCCTATCGTGCCTCCTGGAATCCCCAGGAACAACCCTAGGGTGTCCACCTTCAAGATTCTCGAAGATGGGATTGTCTTACGGAAGGCCCTCCAAACCGGACAGATAGAAAAGGTCGGGCTTGTAGGCGCCGGGCCCATCGGCTGTGAACTGGCCGAGGCGTGCACGGCCATGTGGGGAACCAAGGCGATCCTCTTTGACGCTGCTGCCGACATCCTGCCCGCCATGCTCGATCCGGAGATGGCCCGGGTCGTGGAAACATACATGAAGGGGGAGGGAATAGAAATCCATACGAATTGTCCACTGCAGGACGTCGTTGAATCCAAGGAAGGGGTGACCATCAAAACACCAAAAGGCGACTTCGAAGTGGATCATGTCATCATCGCCATAGGGGTGAAGCCCGATAGCGCGCTGGCCGCCGATTGCGGACTAAAGATCGGCAAGACGGGCGGAATCGTCGTGGACGAGAAGATGACCACGAGCGACCTGAACATCTTCGCCGCCGGCGACTGCGTGGAGCTGAAGCATCTCGTCTCGGGAAAGGCCGTCATACTTCCGCTCGGTTCGCTGGCCAATCGGGAAGGGCGGGTGATCGGTTCGAACCTTGGCGGGGGTGACGAGCGATTCGGGCCGGTGGTGGGCAGTGCAGCGGTGAAGGTCTTCGACATGAACGTATCGTCCACCGGGCTTACAACGAAAGCGGCGGAGGAAGCTGGCTTCGATGTCGGCGTGGCGTGGGGCAGTTTCACGGATAAAGCCGATTACTATCCGGGATTTGAGAACCTCCATTTGAAGCTTGTGTATGACAGGAAGACAACCAAACTCTTAGGGCTTCAGGGCTTCAGCAAGGGGGAAGTGGTCAAGAGGGTGGATGTGTTTGCGTCGCTCCTCAGGCATGGCGGAAAGCTTGAGGACCTACTCGATGCGGAGTTCGCCTACGCACCGCCGTTTGCTCCGGCGGTCGACCCCCTGTATTCGATTGCCTGTACGGCCCGAAATGAGCTTTTAGAGGGGATTCAATCCCTCCCGCCGGATACCGATCTCGATGATCGGTTCATCGTCGATGTCCGCCGTGCCAGGGAGGCCTCCGATCGGCCGCTGCCGGAAAAGAACACGAAGAATGTGCCGTTTGAAGAGTTCCGGGTGAACTG
>JAPLJX010000296.1:5832-9429 GCA_026388375.1 Deltaproteobacteria bacterium | reverse complement strand
TTCGCGCCGCCGGTCTTGCCGGATCCTGGTCCGGGTCGATGTCTCTGGAGGCGGGAAGCGCATATGGCCAGGCCAAAGACGAAATGACCAAAGACGGGGTCCTGGATGCGGATAAAATCGAGAAGATCGCGACGATGGAGGGGATCGTCGCCGGAACGGTGAACTCGCTTATCGAATTGCTTCCGTTTGATAACCTGTTTCTGAAACAGGTGGGCGCCGACCGTTTCCTGAAACGGATCGCCCGACAGACGCTTTGGGAAGGAGGGACGGAAGCAACCCAAGAGGCGGTGAACATCTACGTCGAAAAACTGGGCCATAAGCCGGATCAGAATCTTTTGGACAATGTCGGACGAATCCTCGAATCGGGAATCATCGGAGGCGCGCTGGGCGGCATGATGGGTGGGACGCTCGGAACCAACGAACATCGGCGGAACGTTCAACGATACAATGCCCTGGGCGATCAGCTCGGCGTCAAGGACACGGTCTTTGCCCTCAAGGACGCGGGGATCCCAGATCAGGAGATTGCCGCGAAACTGGATACCCCAAGCTCCCGATGCTAGTCAAGCGAGCGGAGGAAATGAGCTACTCGCTTTGTATATGCTGGATCGACCCATCTCGTAGGGCTGCGCTGAATTGATATTTTCCCTCCGAAATCTCCAAACTTACGCTGCATCTTGGATTTATCGAATGGGGCCAAGCCACAGAGGATGTTTTTGATTGCAGTTTCTTCGGATTTACAATTCACAGAGGGAGATCTCATTGATCCTTTTGAAATCCTTCTTGTTGTACGTAAGAAGATGTGAGATTCCATGATCGATCATGGTTGCTACAATATTCAGGTCATGTATCTTTTGGCGCGAAATGGCGTATTTTTCAATCAAATCCATAAGGGTTTGAATTGTTGTTTCTTTTTCTAAAAGGAGGCTAAAGCGTTTGAGAAACTCATGGATCTTTCCGACGGCCTGTTTGCGGTCGAGGGGTCTCTTGAATATGCTGCCGTTCGTTGAGATGGCGAAATACTCTCTCAAGATTTGAGACGACACAAAGAGAGGCTTGCCGGATTGCAGAAGCTTATTCAAAGATTCAAGGGATTGGATATGCTTTTCGGAATCGAAATCCGGGAAAGTCGAATAGATCAGGATATTGGTATCGATAAAGATGCCTTCAGATTCTGTCGACATAGGCATCTTCCCTGGTAAAATCCCGGATTTTCCCACCGCAGTGATATGTTTTCAGCTTCAGAGTATTTTTCTTTCCGGGCGGCGCCATTCGCTTTCTCTTTTCATCCAGAAAAGTTACGAGGACCTTGGCTTCGCGCACGGGGATCATGTCTCCGATAGGGATGATCCTTCCGTCTTTATATAAAGCTTCTATGGTTCTGTGCATAATCCCCCCAATCAACAATTCTTTCCGATGTTTTCAGCATAAAAAATGGTGGCCGATAAGTCAATAACAATCTGGCTTCAGAAAAGCGGTCTGATAAAAAGGACACGATCCAGAAAGCGGTAGGCAAGGTGCGCGCCGGCCACCTGACGGATGGCCGTCACGCCCCTTGCATCTTTTCCGTCCTCCCTTCATCCCCCCAAGGGGGAATTCCCGACCACCCGCCCCAGAAGAGGCAAGGGCCACGCCAGCCCCTGACGGGTCTGTCATGTCCCTTGCTGCGGTACGCAAATGGCACGCCGGTCTTCCGGGCTGTCATGCCGCCTACAATCAAGGGCAAAGGCCGCGCCGCCGTGGGCGTCACGGCCCGTGCATTTTCGGCAGGCGTCCCGCCAGCCCTACAGCCCGTCACGCCATTTGCACTTTCCATTGTTTCCTAGTCCGGCTGCCTATGGCAGCCGGTGATGGGTCATACCCCGCCTGTCCGGTTACGCCGCTTCCCGGGTCAAAGAGTCAGCGAGGATGTCAGCGGCGTTGCAGTCGCCTGGGTCGCGCCGAAGCGTTGCTCCTCACCGGCTTTGTGCACCGCTGCCACCCCAGTATTCCCCCGCCCTCCCTCGCGGTTGCAATCGCCCGCGGTGCCGCGCTTCGCGCCGCCCCGTCGGACGATTCACACCCGTTCCCGTCCGCCCCGTTGGGGCTCCCGCTCTGCCTCTGGGTCGCCGTGACTCGCCCTCCGCTACGCTACGGACGAGACACGTCTCCCCTTTCACGTCCTCGCCCACGAGACCGCTGACGCGGTCTCCAGTGCGCCGGTCGGCCTCTCCCTCCGGTCGAGACCGTCCGTTCGAGCGCGAGATTCTGAACCCTCACCGAAAAGAGATGAGAATGGGTGTCAACAGAGATCGAGCGGGGATCGTTGTTCTGTGGCATTGATGTATCGGCATTCTGCCTCTCTCCCCGCTCCCGACGCTGCGTCGCTTGACGCCGCCTCGAAGCGGGGCCTGATGTGATAGGTTCCACTCGTGTTTCCTGGAATGAACGGAAACGCCTTTTTTGTCGAAAAAGGTCGTGAAGATCGTCGGCAAAATCTGCGTGAAGGACTCCCGGATCGGTGTCCGGAGGCAGTTGCAGTACCGTCAGCGTCAGGATGTCGAGATCCCGTTCTGCATCATAGATGAAGGATTGGAACCGGGGAAAAAGAAAAGGCAGCTCTGAGAGGATCAGGGTTGCCTTCTTGTCTGTATCTTTCTTTTAAATCCGTACGGCACCCGCACCATGTTCGCGGCGAGAAGAGGCGTACAAGCCGAACTGAACCGTGAAATCGGTTGCTTCGACAACCGGGCGGATATTTCGGCGGACCTTTTCCATCCTCACAATGCCGTACCGGGCCATCGTCTTGAGCGTACGGGAGAGGTTGCTACTGCTCCGTCCCGTCGCCGCTTCCAACTCCTTGAGCGATTCGGGTGTCCGCTCCAGGATGGTTTTCAGCAGCATTTGGTTCTCGTTGCTGAGGACCTGCGCCATGGATCGCACCGATTCAAACCAGATCTTGGGCTCATTGGGCCGCGGCCGGTATTCCCCGCGGGCGATGGCCAGGGATCGCGTCTTGTAATCCTGATAGGGCATGATGCCGATGTGGAGCACTTTCTGAGCCATTTTTCTTCCTTTCATTTCTCCCCCATGATCCGCTCGACTTCGTGCCAGAAATCCTCCAGCAATTGGCTGGCCGACTCGTAGTCATAGGGTGATATCTTTTCGCATTTGTGTCGGTGGTCCCAGGTAATCTTCCGGGCGGCGTAACCTTTCCGCGCCGGCCGGATGGCGTGGGCGTTGTCGAATCCCAGGACACGCCGATTATACCGGTCATGAAGGGTCAGGCTGTACCGGACACCATGAGGGACATGCGGCTCGGGATCCACCCGCCATACCTCGAACTTGGTCCAATAACCGTTGTCCATCGGGAAGATCTCGCCGTCGAGGTTCAGCAAGCCCACGAGGGTTTCATCCTCCCGGGAAGATCGCTTTTCCTTCATGGTCAGGTATAATATCACCAGATGATAATTATCGCAACCATTTTTATGCGAGCATCTGGTGCATCGGGCGACAGGGGAGGGGGCAGAATGCCAGTGATGATATTTCAGATTAGAGGAGGAATGCGATGATAACGGAACTGTCGATGGTCAGCCTTTTCATCATACCCTATCCCGCTGC
>JAPLJX010000296.1:0-5820 GCA_026388375.1 Deltaproteobacteria bacterium | reverse complement strand
CCTGATTTCATCAGCGGCGGAAACATGATCCCATCTGACGGATATTTTCTCGCCCAGCAATTTCCAGGCGCTGATTTTCTTGGTGGATCTGACAGGAGGCTGAACCTTCTGCAGAATCATCTCTTTTTTGATTTTATTCAGTTCATGGACCAGTCTGTCCAATCGCTGCTCCATCGCGGTAGGCATCGTAAATCTCCTTAAAGAGCTGGCTATCGTTAATGGATATCGTCTCTGGAGGGAATGGATATCTTCGTCACCGGAAGAAGAAGGAGTCGGTCTTGGGAGAATCCCCCATAGCAATTTCTGTAAGGAGCCACCGTTTGACGACGAGATCGAGGTTCTCCCTTTGCAGCTCTTCCTGAACGCCAAAGATCTGATTGAAGATACTGGGCTTTTCCGGATCGGCCTCCTGAAGGGCGAGGGTCATGACTTCCACTTTGGGCCTTTTGATTTTGGCATCTTCCGGAAACCGGCTGGAGGGACACTCCACCTTGATGCGGATCTCTTTATGAAGGGCCTCTTCATCGGGATGGCTGAGCCGGTAGCGGACCCTTTTGCGAACATTATCAATAATGCCGACAAACCCGATGCAGTTGCATTCCCCTTCAAACCAGGTGCATCCTTTGTATCGGGCGTTTGTCGGAAAGAGGGTCCCGTCGGTGGCGATGATCTTATAGGAGAGAAACCCGAGACGTTCGGCGATCTCCACCAGGACGTGAAAGATCTGATTGTAAAGCTCCTCCCCCAGACGTTCTTTAAAATTGGTGAAAGTGGCCTCGCAGGGGATGTCCTTACTGGTGATCCCGGCGTAAAGACGAAAGTTCTTTCCCCGTTCCCAGTCATGCAGCGCCTCCACGAAGGTTTTCATGTCGGCATACTTTTCCAGATGGCGGAAGAGATCGAGAAGAAAAAGACTCACTGGATCGTAGGCGATTCCGACCAGACTGTAGCGATGGGCGACGATGGAACGGATAAACGAAAAATCTACCAGGGAAGAGACGAACCGGGAAAGCCCGCCCTCGATTCTCCCATCTTCATGGATGCGGATGTACCGGCGCTCGTAAACGTATGTGGATAACCAAAACGTCTCCGGCTTTGGAAAAGGAATCTGATGCTTGTCTCTGATTTGACAATGAATATGATTGAGTATTTTGATGACGCTTCCGATCTCGAAGGGCGCCAGATTCCTCAATCAACCGCCTCCAATTCAGGGATAGCGGCGACCGATGGTCAGGGGGTCTTTTTCGAGACCTCCAGGATCTCGAAGGTGCTTGGGCCAACCCTCCTGAACGTGCGGCCGCTATTGGCCTTTTTAGTCAGGGCCGAGACGATGCTTCCCGGTTCGATCTCCATGTTGAAATCATTCTTGGCGCGTCTGATGATTTCCGTCAGGTGCAGGGGTTGCTTGGCTTTAGTTAGTATATCGTACACAATTCCGATTTGTGACATTCGCTTTGGCCGAGCTGGCGGTTCGGGTTCTGCATCGTCCTTGAGGAATTCACGGATGACTTTTAGTTGTGATCTGAGGAGAGATTCTTGGAATTTGGCCCATTCTTTCAGGTCCATGACAAGCTCCTTTCGTCGGAAAAAGGGTTAGCATGATATTGTCAGTATGTCAAGCATTAAATGCGAAACAAGCTGACAGCCAGAAGATGATCGTTAGAGTAATACAGGATGGTGCAAGAGGTCAAGGAAGTGTCAATGCAGAAACTTTTTGGGTTGATCGATTGAAAGCGACCCAAGGAAACGCCCCAATTAAGGGGCACTCAGACTGTTAAATTGGCTCATGTATATGATATAACACAGGAAAGGGAAGGGATAAAGACAGGAAAGCTCTCCTAACCCTGTGGTAGGGAGGGAAAGCATCCTTCATCCCCTGCCGGATTTGCTCAACTGGGGCAACGTCGTGAGCCGTGGCAGGCTTAGGGGGGACCAGCCCCCCCTGCCCCCGTGCCGGTGGGGTAGAGCGGGATTTTGTGTTTAAGACGTTCAATCGGAAGAAACCGGTCTAATCGACTCAAAATGTTGAGATCTGCTGGCTGCAAAACCGCAATTGGTCTTGAGGCGGAGAAGGAGGGATCATAATGCCCGTAAAGAAAATCGACATCAACATGGAGTTCAGGCAACCCGTCTGCGAACTTTTCGCACTTCTGAGCGACCATGAGAAGATGGAGCCGATACTTGGCGCCAATGTGAAACGGACCCGTGACGGCAAGGATTCGCTGAACGGCCTGGGTTCGGTCCGCACACTGAACATCGGGCCGTTGCCCAGCTTCGACGAAACCGTGACAGCCTTCAGAAAAGGACAAACTCGTCAAATACAAGAGCACGCGCGGCAGTCCCCTCAAGAACCACAAGGGCGTCATGAAGTTCTATCCCTCGGGTTCCGGAGGTTCGAAACTCCACGACACGATCGAGTTCGAGTCCAAGATTCCGCTCCTCGGACCCGTCGTCCGCGCGGGCCTCGAAAACTCAATCCGCAGAGGGCTGAAGAAGCTGCAGGAGTGATTATCACTTGCCGCACAAGCGAACTCCCGGTTCCGTCTTTCGGTTAGGCAATCCTACCGCTCCTTGTACAGGCACGCAACTTCTTCCTGAAATCCACAAATCGTCAACATTGTTAAAAATACAGGATTTCAAACTGTTATCAATGATGTGATTTCCAAGATAATTATGTATGAGGCGGATGCCCTCCGGGGGGACGATATTGTGCCTGCGACGAAAACCAGTCTACAGGTCTTCTGGGTCAAAACTATGACTTGATTGAAGTAACGTTCTTGATCCTTCTGCGAGAGGGACCCTGGCTGAATTCAAGGATCGGTTTCTCAGATTGCACAAACAATTAGGTGTTCTCAAATTATCCAGACGGTTAACTTTATGATCTATCGGCCCCACTTCATCTTGGCATAGAACATTCCGCAGCCCAGAATCAATGCTATGCCATTCCAAATGATGACAGACATCAGCCCATGCAGAATTCCATAGACCAGCCAGAAGGCGATGCCGATGATAAAAAACAAACTGAAGGTCAGGCTTATCTCATGGGCGCTCTTGAGCTTGAAAAGTCGCCATACCTGTGGGACCATTCCCATGGTCGTTAGAAATCCGCCAATAAATCCGATCAGTTCCTTCCAGTCCAAGTGTTTTCTCCCTTTTTTCTATTAAAAAACTCGGCGCTTTATGGTATCTTTATACTCCAAGGAATGGGGAATTACATCATTGTATGAAAATAAGCCACATAAACATGGGGTTGATGTTGCTAAGACAGGGTTGGCATTACTATTTATTACAGGGAGTGTTCTCGGAGGGATTTCATGAATTTCAAAAGATTTGGCAAGACAAAGATTCCTAATCTGGCGGGTGCATATTGATCAGGTCAGATGACGAGGAGTGCGATTTTTGGTTTATAAAATCATGAGGAGGAAAAATGAGATTGAAAAAAACGTTAGTTTCAGGTTTGTTCGCTATGATCCTCACCGGGTGGATCGTTGTGGGAAGTGGATCAGCCCAGGAATTGAATATGCCGTTCCCATCCTACGGAACGGGACCCGTCGAGGTGCGGCTATACACCGACTATTTTTGTCCTCCCTGCCGGGCAATGGAACCCGACGTGGAACCGCTCCTGAGGGACCTGCTCAAGAAAAACGCGATCCATCTGACCCTGGTGGATGTCCCCACCAGCCAATTCAGTACTCTGTATACCGGGTGCTTTCTCTCCGCTCTCAAAGAGAAGAACGATTTTGAACACGCCCTGCGGATCCGGAATCTTCTTTTCGAAGCCGCTGCCGGCAAGAATGTCATGACCCAAGAGGGGATCGAAGCGCTCTTTAAAGAAAAGGGGATATCTTATTCGTCTTGGGATGCCAAGCCCGCCTTTGACCGCTACAACGCCCTGATCAAGGAGGACAAAATCACTGGGACGCCCAACTGCGTCATGATCCGGGATGGGGAGCGTGTAAAAATTTCAGGCGGTTCAGGTATCGCATACCACCTCAAGCGGTTGCAGTAGCGCATGGCAATTCTTGAATCGTCGCAGAAAACGGGGTAAACACAAATGACATGGGACAGAACGTCAAGAGTGCATTTTAGGGGATCAATTGGTGCCGGCAAGCGCAGGCAGCCCGTCGAGCATCATGTCGTCTGAGCTAGCGTTGAGCTGAAATCCCACCACATTCCTGTTCGATGAGTAGGCAATATAGGTTGCGCTGCTGATATCCTGCGAGAAGATATCCTCCGGGAGATTAACTACTTTGGCATGGGCTGGGACAGAGAGCGGTTGGGTGGCCACCACGGTTCCAGTGTCGTTATAGGCGGTCAGGGTAACAGACGCCGAGTTGGCTTCCGTGTTGACGAAGGCGATGCCAGTCCAGCCGTCCTTCTCGATCTTGGGAAAGACGCCCGACTTCGCGCCGGTCCCGCCCCCGCCTGCATAGGCCGCAAGCTGGTTGCCGTCGACGGTGCAAAAAAGCTCAAAGCCGGTAAGGGGCCTTGTGGAGTCTATCTTGAACCACGCCGTCTGAGCGGGAAGGCCGAGTTCTGTAGCAACATCGCCGATATACTTTTCCTTCCCCGTTATGGACAGGGTTGAAGGGGAAAGGGCGGTCCCTTGGGCACTGTAGGGCGTGATGGTTATCGTACCCGCCAACTCCGATGGGTTATAGGCCACAATGCCGGTCCACCAGCCATCACTGGCATTGGCCACGTGAGGGTAGTATATGGTTGAGGCGGTGTTGTCGGTAAGGAGGATTCCTTCCAGATGGTCGCTGCCGCCGATATTGCCAAAGAGCTCCAGTCCAATAATGCCGCTTGCATTTGAGATCACCGCCGATTGAATGCCCGGCTGAGGTTGGTTATTGAAGAACTCCTGCGCGATGTCGAAGGCCCAGTGCTCGTTGGCATTGAGTGTGATACTCCTGCTCTCGCCATTGTTAAAGGTAATGGTCAGTTGTTTCGGTGCGGAGGTTGTGTTCACCAGGCTTATCCCGGTCCACCAGTCAGCGTTTGAGGCTATGTGGGGGATATAGATATCGTTGTTGTTTACCTCTTTTACCGCAGGGATTGCCGCTCTATATTTCCCTTCTTGGTAAACCTTCGTGTAGCCTTGGACCGTGTCGGAGTCCGCGTCAAAGATGATGTAACCTATGTTTGTGTGGTTTGTAAATTCATTTGCCACGGTGATCTGTCTCCGGCCGTGGGGAGGAAGTGTGACCGGTTCGGTGTCTATGGGCTCACCCTCGTTGCTTAAGGCCCTCAGGGTGCCGGTGACTGTTCGATCGGGGCTGGTATTTAGGATGGCTATCTCCGTTTCCCAGGAAAAGTCAGTGGCTACGTGGGGAAAGTAGAGGGCCGCATTGAAGCCTGTCTGTGTAAAGGATACATTCAACGTGTGGTTCGCCTGGACGTTGCTTACAGTGTAGATCGTACCGCCTGTCCGGACAACAGTCCCATCCAATGTCCATTTGTCAACAGTGTAACCTGAATTCGGCGTAGCCGTAAACAACGGGCTCTCACCACTAGGCACCGATACCTGTCCACTCGGACTTATGCTCCCATTAGCACCAGCCGATGCGGTAATTGTGAAATTTACAGAAGACCTAAAGGATACATTCAACGTGTGATTCGCCTGGACGTTGCTTACGGTGTAGGTAGTACCGCCTGTCCGGACAACAGTCCCATCCAATCTCCATTTGTCAACAGTGTAACCTGAATTCGGCGTAGCCGTAAACAACTGGCTCCCGCCACTAGGCACCGATACCGCGCCACTCGGACTTACGCTCCCATTAGCGCCGGCCGAGGCAGTAATGACGGGGAGATTCGGTT
>JAPLJX010000489.1 GCA_026388375.1 Deltaproteobacteria bacterium | reverse complement strand
TTTTCCTCATCCGCTCACCACCTGGGACCTTTCAATCCCAAGCAGCGTGAGGCGGTTTGAAGCCCGCTCCTGCAAGCCGACTTCGAGGGACCTACCCTCATCTCTCGTGCAACATCGTGGCGCAACGGTTGATGCGTACTTCCACTAACCGTCGTCCTTGAAGAAAATGCTTGATTCCAAACAGAAATAAATGATGTTGATTTCTCAGCGATCATGATAAAATATAACCATGTTGGGTTTTTTGTTTTAAAGAAATAACTATCCCAAACAAATTATTGAGGAGGCATCATGAAAAAAATTGTTTTGACGATTGTTGCCATTTTGTTTCTGCTGGCCGCTTATTTGATCCTCTGGCCGGTACCGATTGAGCCTGTTAGCTGGAAAGCGCCCATGCCACCCGGCTATACCGGCCCACACGCAGTCAACACAAAACTTGCCAATCTCAAGATGATTTCATTGGGCGCAGAAGAAGGGCCAGAGCACATCGCCATCGGCAAAGACGGCAAGCTGTACACCACGGTTGCCAGCGGCAACATCCTGCGAATGAATCCGGATGGGAGCGCGCAAGAGGTGTTTGTAAACACCGGCGGGCGCGTGCTGGGTTTTGACTTTGACGCGGCAGGAAACCTGATCGCTGCCGACGCCGTGAAGGGCCTGCTGTCGATCAGCCCCGACAAGAAGATCACGGTGTTGACCGACAAGGTAAACGGAGAACCGATCCGTTATGCCGACGCAGTCGTGGTGGCCAAGTCCGGCAAGATGTATCTGAGCGATGCGTCAACCCGTTTTGCACCCAAAGATTGGGGAGGGACGTTTGAGGCCAGCGTGCTGGACATTCTGGAGCAGGCATCAACTGGCCGTATTCTGGAGTACGACCCGTCAAACCAAACGACCCGAATCGTGGCGAAAGGCTTTAGTTTTGCCAACGGCGTCGCCCTGAGCCAGGACGAACAAACGCTGTTCGTCAATGAAACCGGTAAATACCGGGTGTGGAAGATTTCAGTGGGCGCGAAAGATCTCGATATCTCGACCCCGAACGACCAGGCCAAAGTGCTGTTTGACAACCTGCCAGGTTATCCGGACAACCTGATGCGTGGACTCGACGGGAAAATCTGGCTGGGCTTCGCCAAGCCTCGTAACCCAACCATCGACAAGCTGGCCGCCAAGCCGTTTATGCGCAAACTCACACTCCGCCTGCCGCGCGCGATGTGGCCGATTCCCAAATCCTACGGCCATGTGATGGCGTTCACGGAAGACGGCAAGGTGGTGGCCGATTTGCAGGACCCGAGCGGCGCTTACCCGGAAACGACGGCAGTGACGGAGACCGCAGACCGGCTCTTCATCCAGAGCCTGCACGCCAAGGGGTTAGGCTGGATGCCCAAATGATTCCTCTGTTTTGAGTGGGAAAACACACAACAATATTCAGCTTTAGAATTATAATCTTCATATCGCCTGCATCTTGGTGATGGTCATCCGAAGTCAGGTGACCATCACCAAACTATGAACCAACATATTCAGATAGCTTACTGTCAGCTCGTATATAGACTGCTTCCTGAAGTCAGTAAATAGAAAAGTTAGCGGAAAATGCATGACTTTAACTCGTAATCATTTCACTGGACGAAATCCATGCTGTGGCCAAGGCTTTACTGAACATTGTGATCCGATAGACTTCGAAAACCTGAGTAAAAATAATCGTCTTTGACTGAGATGTCCATGGCGCGTTCGGTTTTATGAAGATCATCGTCAGGCGACGGGAAAATTTCATAACCCGGGGGGCAATCTGAAGAATGCGATCGATGCCTGAGAACAAGATCGTTGCAGTAAATTTTACTTGACAATGTGTTGGTTCGTTGGCATAAACGCCAACAATGCATGGCCTGAAGGGACAAGTAATCATGATCACCTTCTCCGAGGCGGAATTAAGGGTAAAAATCATCAAGGCAATGGCCCATCCGGTGCGTTTGATGGTCATTGAATTTCTCAGGGGTGGAGAGCGCCCCTTCTCGGCAATATTCGGTTTATTTCAACTTGATAAATCCACAATTTCCAAGCATCTGCTGGTCTTGAAAGAAGCAGGAATTGTTTCTTCAAAGAAAACCGGAACGGAAACGATATATAGACTCGAAGTGCCTTGTGTGGCGGACTTCTTTAATTGCGCCACCATCGTCATCGAGAACAATGTAAAAAAGCAAATGAAGTGCTTGTGTAGATAATTTTTTTCATTACATGTTGGTCAGTTCGCCAACAAGACACAAAACTGAAGGATTCACAAATCATGGTTAGCGGATACTCAAAAAGGATCAATTCGACAGAGGTGTGTGTCATTCAATCTTGAACATAGGAGGTGAAAGATATGAGTTTCGGGAAAAGGATAAGTTTGGGGATCTTGTTGGTCGTTCTCTTAATCTGGGCGTTGCCCGCGAGCGCCTACGATGAAAACGTGGTGGAAATCAAGGGGACGGTCTTTGCCGTGGACAACGATGCGAACGGCAACGTCATCGCAGTGTCCATCCTGGATGCCGGGGGGGAGGAGTACTTTGTCGTCCGCGATGAGATCGGGGATCAACTGCTCAAGCTTGTGGACAAAAACGTCAAGGTCACGTGTGTCATCAACGTGGGAGCAGATGGAAAGAAGAACATGAAGGTCAAGAAATTCGAACTGTTTGCCACATAATTATGAAAAAATAGAAACGAAAGGAGCTAACGGTATGGAAAGAAGATCTTTTTTGAAAGGTCTGGCGGTTACGGGAGCAGCGATCGGAGCATCGGGTGTTGGACCCTTCATCAGTAAGGGTTTGGCAGATAGGAAGCTTGAGAATATCGGCGAGTGCAAATCCGTTAAGGTCACCTGCGTCTCGGAGACGAGCTGGTTCGACTCGCCCCGGATGCTGCAGGATATCAAGGATGCTGGTGGCGCCATGGTCTGTCATTACGACATCCCCTGGACACAGAGCAACATCGGAGGCTACGTCGCGCTTATCGAAGTGGAACAGCTTGACGGATCGAAGCATACCATCCAACTGGATACGGGATGGGAGCAAGGCTGGACGGATTACGTCCTGGACAAATCCGGTCTAGGTTCCATGCTCGACAACAAGAAGGTCGATGTTCTGGTCATGAGCCATGAACACGAAGACCATTTCTTTGGCTTGAAATCGACACTGAAGCGTTACCCGAACATTCCCATGGTCATTCCCAACACCTTCTATCCCGAGGGGAAGTCCATGCTGGCGGGTAAATACAAGAACGACAAGGCCAAGGTAAACAACGACGTCCCCCACAAAGGGGAATTGGTGGAAGTGGGTCCCGATAAGATCTACAAAATGTATCCGGGCGTCGCGGTAAAAATGTTCGATATCCCCATTATGCTGCGCACCAGGGGCGAGCAGTGCCTCATCTTCAACGTCAAGGACAAGGGTGTCGCGACAGTGACGGGCTGCTGCCACATGGGGCTCCTGACCATGCTCAACTGGGCGGCGCGGAATATTGAAGGCTATAAGCCCTATGCCTGCTATGGCGGCCTGCACATCGCTGCCTTCGAGAACTGGGACCCCAAATTCGATGACATCATCAAGGGCGCAAAGAAGATGGGGTTGCAGAAGATGGGCTGTAACCACTGCACAGGGTGGATCTGGGCCCAGAAAGCCCGTGATATGGGCCTGCCCATCGTTTTGGGCACCCAGAAATATAAGGAGTATAAAAAACTACCCACCACAGGTCCGGGTGCTAAGGAAAACGTCTATCTCCGCAACGGAGACGTGATGGTACTTTAGCCGAAAGCTATGATGGCCTGCCTGCCACGCGATGGGTGGTAGGTCGTCATAGCCAGTGCATCGAAAGGAGATGAAAATATGACGGAAAACACAGAGACGCGCTGGTTGGAGGAACGTCAGCTCAAGAACGTAATCCCGCAGCCGTTCAGCGGCCTTCTCAACCTGGCCCTCATTGTGGTCCTGTCGACGCTCCTCTTCTATTATGTTTTCTTTTCGCCGGCGGGTTATATGCGTCTGTACACTCCCAATCTCGGCGTGGCGCTCGTCATCACAATCCTGATGGTGATTCACTGGGGGATGGATTGTTTTGACTTCTGGCCCTTCAACCGACGTTTCCTGAAGGAAACGAATCCCCTGGTCAAGGGAATCGTTCTGCTGTTGTTCTACGTCGTTATCGCGCTCCTGGTCATGTTCGTACTATACAACGAGGTCATCGGACGACTGGGACCTATTTTCTTCAGCGGGCCTGCCCTGCTAGCCGGAGGCGGCCTGGGTCAGTACGCACAGACCGCCCGGGAGAACGCCTCGTACGCGCAGATCATGATGAATACCTGCATCATCTTCTTCACCATCCTCTGGCTGACAAGTTTCGGCTACGCGCCCTGGGGTAAATCGGGGAAGACGACCCGCGCCTTCTCCGTCTGGATCATGGGGATGTTTCTGGCGGTGATTGCCTTTGCTCTGCTGTTCTATCCCCATATTGCGTATCAGTTCTATCCTGCACAGATCTTCATGGCCGCATCCCCCTGGTGGTCGGACTGGGCCATGACGATCAGCAGCATGTTCCACTTCGGTTGGATCGTTCCCGCGCTCGTTCTTTTGTACTGGACGAACATGCTGTGGGAAGGGCGCCCCTTTTCCCTGATCGGGAACCCCTTCTGGCGGGGAGTGGTCACGATCGTGGTCGTGGTCCTTGCAGGGATCGTCATCATGTTTGCCTCGAATCGCATCATGGATTGGTATTTCGGAACCGAGGCTTTCGAAGGAGGTAGCATGGCCGAGCTACCAGCGTGGCGCTGGAACCATGTAGCGGAAATGTTCATGTACATGGCCGTTGCGGGCGCCGTCCTCTACCACTATTTCGACAACTGGCCGAAGGGTTTCTCCCTGCCTGTCCGGGCGATCATCCGGACGGCCATCGCCATGGCAGGTGGTCTGGTTATGGCGTGGCTTTACTATGCCCTCGGCCCCGTCTTTCTGGGAACCGTCCCGGGAATCGCACAGGAAGGAGACACATCGCTGTGCTGGACGGTAATGTTCCTCATCTTGGTCATAGCACATGGCGTCTTTTTTGATGGATTTCCATTCAAGAAAAGGGCGTAAGGTTTCCTGTCCGTCCGGGGAAAATTCCTCCTCTCCGGACGGATGTATGAATGGAGAGAGTTCGAAATGAACAAGAACAAGCCGGAGGTGTCCCGAAGGGATTTCTTCCAGAGCTTTCTCAAGGACACGATCTGCCTTTCACTGGAAATCAAAGAAAACTGTCAAGAGGGGATGCGTACGGCCGACGTCCTTGCAGCTTTCGAGGATTATCCCATCGCACAAACCTATCCGCGTGAACTGTTCGAAGAGGAGGCCCAACGCCTGGGTATCGACATCGACAAAGTCGGGGAAACAGAAGCGATCCGCAGAATCATAGCCAAACAAATGGACCACGGAAAGGCGTGATGTTCAGGAAGCCTTATGCAGCCAACAACTGATCATATGGTGTTTCATCAGGATCATGTCGAGGAGCTTCTGAAGGTGTTCGACTCCGCCTTCCGCATCGTGGTTCCCGGTCCCGGTCGCAGGATTGTCGGTCTTCAATCGATCAGCGAGAAACAGCAAGGGATGCCCGGATGGTATCTTTGGTTCGAGGATTGCCCGGGAGCGTATCTGTTGGAACTGGCTGACGCCGCGCCGATTGGAATTTTGAGCGATCCATCCATGCGGCAGAGAGAAGCCATACGGGGCGTCTATCGGATCAAATATTATCCAGATGTTGACGACCTTTCCCGCATGCAATGCCTATCCGCCGCAGAACAGCTCTTCCGCAGGAGCGACTGCTTCGATCAAACAGGAACCCCCGACTTCCATGAAGGCGAAGATATCCCAGAATCTTTCTTCCTCATCGGCATAGTCGAAACCGCCGTTACGGCCGATGCGAACGGACTCGCTATCCGTCTGGGCGCGCCGGACTGGTGGATCACTTGGGCGATGGACGGCTTGAGTTCAACCGATGAATCCGGTGTTCCCCAAACCCTCCGTAAACCGGGAGAGAAAGACCGGGATGTGCCAACATGGGAATGGTCCTGGTTTCTCCTGGATCGCCTTATCCGGGTTCTCTGTCTGGGTTTCCACACGATACCCCGATGCGTATCCTTTCACGAGGCGCCAGGACAGGCGTTTCGTGTGTTCAAAAGCGGCATTTCGAGGGCCGTCCCGGAGGATTCCGTCCACCAGCGCTGGCTTGACA